>NZ_KV797586.1:0-105518 GCF_001809405.1 Corynebacterium sp. HMSC055A01
GCACAGAGACTAAAACAGCACCGTGGGCCCCGCAACCGGAGCGAAGAAACACCCAGCTCAGGTGGTGTGGGAAAGGCCAACCCGAAAATGGAGGAATGAGCACCATGGGTGGGGAAGGTGGCTGTGGGCGTGGAGTTGGCATGAGAAAAGCCCCTCAGGGGAGGGGCTAGACGCGGTGTTAACCGCGGTCGACGGTGCGGTTGCGCAGGGCGCGGGCGAGGCGGTCACGCTGCTCGGTCACCGTGCGACGCAGGCCACCGGCTAGGTCGCGAGAGAGGAATTCGTCGGCGCGGTCGAGGGTTTCCTGGCTGACATCCCAGCGCGGGAACAACCCGGTCACCGTGGTCAGAGCAATCTCGTTGGACTGCGCGGACCAAATCTTTTCCGCCACGTCGAAGAACTCAGCACTTGGCAGGAGCTCGTCGGCGCCTACGAACGTCAGGCCCGCGAGCTTGGACTCCAAGTCGCGGTTGCCCAGCTCGCCGGCGACAATCTCGTCCCACACCGCGCGCTTGTTGTCCTCGGTATTAACCGCGGCCAACGCTTTAAGCGAGGCCTGATAGCCTGTCGCGGTGTTATCGCGCTTGAGTTCCTCAGCCACCGCCGTCATGGCGGCGCCGGCGGCCTCGGGGCCGGTGACGTCGGCAAGCGATCCATCGGCGATGAGCGCGGTGAGCGCCTTCCAGCGCAGGCCCGCATCCGAGGAGGTCTCAAGGAGCTCCTGGAAGAAGGCGCGGGAGGCGTCGTGAAGCTTGATGCCAGCCAGCGCTTGGGTGAAGACGATGGAGCGCGCGGCGTTTTCGGAGCGGGCGCCTTCAAGGAGGGCGTCGGCAAGCTGCGTATCCTCTTTTGCCCACTCTGGGTCGGCGTAAGTGGACTGGGCCATAGCGGCCTGGGAGAGGATTCGCTCCAGCACGGCGAGCTCGGTCTCCGCCGCCGCACCGCGGGCCACGAGTGCGACGAAATCGCGGGCGCGCATGGTACCTACCCGGGTCATCTCCCACGCGGTGGACCAGCACAAAGTGCGGGCCATGGGGTCCTCGAACTTGTCGACATTCTCCAACAGGAACTGCAAGGAACCCGCATCTAACTCGATGAGGCAGTAGGTGAGGTCATCGTCGTTTGTCAGCACGAAGTCGATGTCCGCCTGCTTGCGGCCGATGAGTTCCGGAACCTCGGTGGAGGCGCCATCGATATCCATCTCGATGCGCTCGGTGCGCACCACCTTCTCACCCTGCAAGGCATAGACGCCGACAGCGACGCGGTGCGTGCGCAGGGTATCACCACGCTGGGTGAGGTAGGCCTGCGTGATGATGCCGGACTCGTCCGTACCCAACGCCACGCCCAGCGTGTTTACGCCCGTGGTCTTGAGCCACTGCTGTGCCCAGAAGGACAGGTCACGCCCTGAGGCCTCCTCCAAGTGGCGCAGCAGATCCCCGAAGGTGGCATTCGACCACTGGTGTTCCTGGAAATGGCGGCGCACGCCGGCGAAGAAGTTCTCGCGGCCCACATAGGCCTGCAGCTGCTTGAGCACCGACGCACCCTTGGCGTAGGTAATGCCGTCGAAATTCTGTTCCACGGTCTCAATATCGGAGGCATCCGTGGAAATGGGGTGCGTGGTGGGCAGCTGATCCTGCTGGTAAGCCCAGGCCTTTTCCACATTGGCGAAGGTCACCCACGCGGTGTCGTATTGAGTTTCCTCCGCCTGGGAGATCGCCGCGGACCAGGTAGCGAAGGATTCGTTGAGCCACAAATCATCCCACCACTGCATGGTCACCAAATCACCGAACCACATGTGGGCCAGCTCGTGGAGGATGGTATCCGCGCGGCGTTCGTATTTGTAGTGCGAGGCCTGGGACGTAAAGACGTACTCGTCCCGAATTGTTACGCATCCGGCGTTCTCCATCGCACCGGCGTTGAATTCCGGTACGAAAATCTGGTCATACTTGCCAAAGGGGTAGGCAAAGCCGAAGTTGCGGTGATAGAAATCAAAGCCCTGCTTAGTCTCGGTGAAGAGGCGCTCCGCGTCGAGCGAATCCAGCAGCGAGGGGCGGCAGTAAATCCCCAGCGGCACCTCAACGGTTTGTGCCGGCGAGCCCTCCGGGTGCTCCGCCAACGTTCCGGTCCACGTATCCGTCACACCAACGTACGGGCCCGCGCACAGCGCAATCAAGTAGGTCGACAGCGGGTAATCCACCGCCGCGCGCACGGTATTGCCCGAACGCGTGATGGGGGAGTTTGTAATCACCGTCCAGTGCTCTGGGACCTCGAAGGCCAATGAATAGGTTGCCTTCAGATCCGGCTGGTCAAAGCAGGCGAAGACACGCTTGGCGTCGGCAGTCTCGAACTGGGTGTAGAGGTAGGCCTCACCATCCACCGGGTCGATAAAGCGGTGCAGGCCCTCGCCGGTGCGGGAGTAACGAATCTTCGCCACGACCTTGAGCTCATACTCCGCCACCTGCAAACCCGAGAGTGGGATGCCGTACGTCGGGTCATAAGCGCTGGTGGGCAACGGCGCACCATTGAGGCGGACCTCGAGAAGCTCGTCACCGCGCAGGTCAATAAACGTCGAACCAGCTTCCTTCACCCGGAATTTCACCACCGTGGTGGAGGTGAAGAACTCTTCCCCGGTGAGGTCGAGGGCGACGTCGTAGTGGCTTACCTCCACCATGTCGGAACGCTGCTGGGCTTCCTCGCGGGTGAGGTTAATCGAGGTCATGTACTGTATCTCCTCTTTCTCGGTACCTTAAGTCTCTGCACCAGCGTAGTCACACGCCTAGGGTGGGGTGCCAAAGACCACAGAAACAAAGGAGATTTACCGTGGCTCAACAAGTGACGTTCTGGTTCGACTGCTCATGCCCCTTCGCGTGGCTGACCTCGCGCTGGATTAAGGAGGTGGAGAAGGTCCGCGATATCGAGGTGACTTTTGAGCCGATGTCCCTGTCCGTGCTCAACAAGGGCCGCGACCTGGATCCGGAGTACATGAAGATGATGGAAGCCAACTGGGGTCCTGCCCGCGTGGCGGCCAAGATTGCCGTGGAGGCCCCGGACAAGGTCGATGCCTTCTACACCGCGATGGGCACCCGCATCCACACGGAGGGCCAGGGCGGTAAGAAGGGGTACGGCGCTTATGACGGCATCATCAAGCAGGCGCTTGACGACGCCTCCCTCCCCGCCGACTTCGCCTCCGTGGCCAACACCGAAGAGATGGATGACAAGCTCATCGAGTTCCACAACTGCGGCATCTCCGAAGTTGGCGACGAGGTCGGTACCCCAGTGGTGAAGTTCGGCGATACCGCCTTCTTCGGCCCAGTCATCACGCGCGTTCCCACCGGCGAGGAAGCCGGCGAGCTTTTCGACGCCTCCGTGCGCCTCGCCCAGTTCCCCTACTTCTTCGAGCTCAAGCGCTCCCGCACGGAAGCCCCGCAGGTTTAGCGAGTTCGATTCTGCGTCGCTGCGACGACGACGCAGATGAGGACCACCGGGCTAAGCGCGAAGGCGGGCAGCCCGGCAATGTTGATGATTGGGAGGGAGGCTTGCGCTCGAAATTCCTCCCACGCGGCGACTACCCACGTAGCCCATGAAGCGCCTGCGAGGAGAGCAAGCACACCGGCGGTGATCCCAGCTGCACGGTGTGGCTTCTGTGCTATCCACCAAGCGCCCACCCCGAGGTGAGCCACGGTCATCACGATCGCCATGACCAGGGGCCGGAGGAAGCCGCGTTCCGTGAAGAAACCTGCGGCGAACAAACCGGCGTCGATGAGAAAAGCTACGAGGTATAGAGCGGCGACGCGTCTGGCCATGGGCATGCCAACCTCCTCTTGTGCGTGAGTGGCCCCAAGCGTAGCAAGCGCACGCTATTAATGGCAGGGCTCAGCGGGGAGTCGTGCTGCCCGCTAAGATGTGGGCCATGCGCGTTTATTTAGGAGCAGACCACGCAGGGTTCGAGACGAAGAACGTCATCGCTGAACACCTGGAGAAGCAGGGCCACGACGTCATTGACTGCGGTGCCCACGAGTACGACGCCGAGGATGATTACCCGGCATTTTGCATCGAGGCCGCGCTGCGGACCGTCAACGATCCGGGCTCACTCGGCATCGTGTTGGGCGGTTCCGGCAACGGTGAGCAGATTGCCGCGAATAAGGTGAAGGGCGCGCGCTGCGCCCTGGCTTGGTCCCCCGAGACCGCCCGCTTGGCTCGTGAGCACAACAATGCCCAGCTCATCGGCATCGGTGGCCGCATGCACTCCGAGGAGGAGGCACTCGCCATCGTGGATGCCTTCCTTGATCAGGAATGGTCCCGTGCTGAGCGCCACCAGCGTCGCATCGACATTCTTGCCGAGTACGAGCGCACCAACATTCCGCCGGAGCTTCCGGAGGCTTAGTTCATTTCCTTGGGGTGAGTGCCGCCACGGCCCTCTTCCCCGAGGTCGAGATCAGTAATCGCAGCCATCTCGGATTCATCAAGCTCGAAGCCGAATACATCGAAGTTCTGCGCGATGCGCTCCGGGTTTTCGGACTTCGGGAATACGATGACGCCATTTTGTAGGTGCCAGCGGATGATCACCTGAGCGGGGGAAACGCCATATTTCTCGGCGGGCTCGGTGATTTCCGGCTGCTCGAAGAGATCCGTCTTACCCTGACCTAGTGGACCCCAGGCCTCGATGTGCACCTGGTGGGCGCGGAAGGCATCGAGCTCGCGCCAGCGCTGCAGGTAAGGGTGCAGCTCTACCTGGTTGACCACGGGGGTTTCATCAGTCTGGGTTTCCAGCTGGTCCAGGTGCTCCAGTTCGAAGTTAGAAACACCAATAGACTTGGCCTTGCCGGCCTTCTTTAGCTCAATGAGCTGCTTCCATGCTTCGACGTAGTGGCCGTTGTCCGGGCAGGGCCAGTGGATGAGGTAGAGGTCCACGTAGCCAAGGCCCAGCTTCTCTAGGGACTCGTCGAGGGCTGCGGCTGCGTCAGTCTGGCGGTCATTCCATAGCTTCGTGGTGATGAACAGTTCCTCGCGTGGGATGCCAGACTTGGCAATCGCGCGGCCCACACCTTCCTCGTTGCCGTAGATAGCGGCGGTATCGATGTGGCGATAGCCCACCTTGAGGGCTTCGAGGACCAGCTCCTCGGTTTTATTGGGGTCAACCTTAAAGACGCCGTAGCCGAGCTGGGGGATGGTGTTGCCGTCGTTGAGTTCAATATTCGGTACTGTCATGCGGCCCACTCTACGCAGAGCTTGGTCACCCGCGCAGAAAAGGAAAGTTATGGCCTACGCGAATCACCGGAGTGCTCCGAGTGTGGAGTAGCGCCACAGAATCAAAAACGACTAAAGCCGCACCGGCTAGCTAAAATAGGTGCTCAGTGCAGCTTTTTGGAGGGAATGACGGGAATCGAACCCGCGTCTTCAGCTTGGAAGTCTGAGTGTCGGGTTTTTCCTGTACCAGTACAGGGTGGGTTTCTGGTTTAGCTCCAGCTACGTCGATCTACTGCACTTGTACTAGCGTGTACTAGCCTGTATCGGAGAGTAGCTACAAAATTAGCTACCAAGACTAGCTACCAACCGAGTCAGGATGTTCGAATGCGACCAGTACGAGACCTCACCATGGGCTCCATATACCAGACCAAGGACGGCCGGTATCGCGCCGCTATCACCGTTGGCTACGACGGCAAGGGGCGCCAGGTGCGCCGCACCGTCTCCGCCAAGACACAAGCGGAATGCGTAAGGCGCCGGAACGAGCTATTCATCAAGCTCAAAAAAGGACGCGCCACGCCCGAGGAAATCACCGTCGAAACCCACGTCACCCGCTGGCTCGAAACCACGGCAGCCGAAACCTTCTCCCCGAACAATCTGCGCAATCATAAGTCCTACGCGAGCAAGTACATCATCCCAACGCTCGGCCAATACAAGCTCAGCGACGTCGGGGCGGACGAGGTGCGCGAGCTCGATAAGGCGGTGCGAGATGCTCACGTATCTAGCCGGACGGTACAGATGGTGAGGTCGTCGCTGTCTGTCTGTATGGAGGACGCGGTGAAGCGCGGACTCATCGAGCGGAACCCGTGTTCTCAGGTGCCGCGCCCTAGGGCGGTGTCGAAGAAGCGGACGTCGCTCACGGCGGATGAAGCGCGTCATCTTATAGTCCACTCGGCTAAGGTAGGGGACCCGTTCGCAACCCTCTGGGCGGCGTTTCTATTCCTTGGTCCCCGTAAAGGCGAGCTGCTAGGGCTGCGACGCTCAAAGGTGAGCTTTTCGGCAGCTGGCTGCACGGCCGAGTTAGATAGGGCACTGGTCGAGGTGTCCTGGGCACATGGCGAGGGGTGCCGTTGTAACGAGGATGTGAGGCCGAGCAAGTGCCCCGAGCGCGGCCTTGCGCTGCCGCCCGGGTACGACTACGAGCCCCTGTGGGGGAACCTGATTTTAGCCCCTCCGAAAACCTCATCCTCAGTACGTCTAGTGCACGTACCCGCCCCGCTGGATGCGATGCTCTGGCAGCACGTTCAGGTGACGCCGTCGAACCGGTGGGGGCTCATGTGGGTGTCCGAGCGCGGGTATCCGCTACGCCCGAAAGTTGCGCTTGCAAGGTGGAAGTCTGCGCTGAAGTCGGCGGGACTTCCTATAGTGGACCTCCATACCGCTAGACATACGGCGGCATCTCTACTGGCAGAGTGCGGGGTACCGCCTCAGGTGATTGGGGTCATCCTTGGTCAGTCCACTGTGGATACAACGTTGGGATATGTGCATGTGGGGCGGGCGCAGGCGCAGGCCGCGCTAGCCCAGTACGCGGAGAGGCTAGCCCTGCCGACTTCCTACGGTCAGTCCCCTCAGGTAGGCGACGGCTTCTCGCTGTAGTGGAATGGGTAGGGCCTTGAGGAGTTGCGCCGCCTCGTCCTGTAGGTCTTCTGGGTTCTCCCGTTCTGGGGCGAGACCCGCCGCCTCGAGTACCTGGTTCACGGGGAGGTTGACGGCCTGGGCGGCTTTCGCTAGCGCTTCCGGGGTTGGGGTGATGGGTATCTTTTTGCCGTCTCGGATGTTGATTCCGGTCTCGAGTCGGCGCCACCATGATTCTGATAGGCGGGATCGTCGGGCGGCTTCGGCCTTGGATAGGCCCTCGCGTTCGCGGGCGTGTTGGAGTAGTTGGCCAGCAGGCCACTGCTGGGGTGTGGTCATGGCTATGAGGTTATCAGCGGTGGCGATCCTAATCTTGCACGGTACGGCCTAGTACATTATAATACTGGGTAAGGGTTCAAAATGAGCCCGCCTAGTACCGGACGGTACAGCCCTGCAAGGCAGAAAGGAATCACCATATGGCCTACAAAAACGATGGGCTATACAACCAGAAGGAGGCCTGCCAATACCTGGGAGGCATCTCACGGAACACGCTTTATCTACTTCGGCGAGATGGCCTACTCGCGGAGACCAAACTAGGGTGGCGAGTCTTTTTCAAGAAAGCCGACCTAGACCGCTGCATTGAGATGCAGGAACTACTCAACGCGGCCTAAAACGTAAAAAGACCCCTCGGAGCTGCAACTCCATAAGTGAGGGGCCGCATCGGCAGAAAGGAATCTAAACACGATGCAAATTCATGATAACACCCCGACACCGGCGTCCGAAACCGCAGAGCGCGACCCGTACGAGAAAGTCCTACTTCAGGCCGTCGTGCTAAGGAGGCTCAACGGCATCCATAAGGAATTTAAGGACAGCATCACCCGCGACATGGAACCTGGCGACAAGCGCACGGTAAAGAACGCCCAGGGCCTTGAGCTGGGCAGCGTGTCGAAGTCCGCGCCCGGAATGAAAGCAGTCTGTACCGATAACGCTGTGCTTCTCGCTATGGCTGAGGAGCAGGGCCGTGAAATTGTTGACGGGCTACCGTCGCCGTCTGATCCCCGCCATGAGGAAATTATTCGCCTCCTCATGGGGCTCGGGCTCACTAACCTGCTTGAGTCCGCCGTCGTGAAAGAGGACGCGGACGCAATCGCCGCGCAGGTTCTTGAGGACTGGCAAATTACCGGCGACCTCCCGGCCGGGTGGGAGATACGGGAGGCCTCCACTAGCCGCATGTCGATTACCCCGAAGCGCACTAAGGCAGCTCGCGCCGCGATAGACCGGCTCGTTCAGTCTACCGGCGCAATTCTTGAAATCACCGACGGAAAGGACTCCTAGCCATGCAGTTCACCACACGCAAACCATCGTGCAAGGCATCATTCCCGCTCATGCTCCTTGCGGGTATTGAGGGTGCTGGTAAGACGTGGGCCGCTGTTGAGGCGACCGGCATGGCATCCGTAGACCGCGCCTTCTTCATCGAGGTGGGGGAGTCGCAGGCGGACGCCTACGGCGCGGTTCCCGGTGCTGACTTTGAAATCATCGAGCACGACGGAACCGTTGGGCAGATTCGTGGGGCTATCCACTGGGCTGCCCAGCAGGCCCCGGCTGAGGGCAAGCACAACCTCCTCATCATCGACTCGATGACCGAGATTTGGCAGTTGCTTCAGGACAACGGGCAGGAGGAAGCGAACCGCCGCGCCCGCAGCAAGGGCCGCAAGATTCCTGAGGACGGTGTGCGTCTGAGCATGGACTTGTGGAATCAGATGAAGTCGACCTGGAACGGCCTCTTGCAGCAGTGCCGCCAGTTCCCCGGCCCGGTGCTCATGACCTCCCGCCTGGAACTTGTGACGGCGATGGACGAGAGGGGTAACCCGACGCGGGATAAATTCTGGAAGGTTCAGGCGGAGAAAAACCTGCCGTTCAACTGCCAGGTCGTGGTGCAGGCGAGGGCTCCGCGCCAGTGGACGATGACGAAGATCGCTACGACCGTTCCCGAGCTCCAGCTCCAACCCGGTGCCGAGATGACGTTCAACGACTTCTCCGTGGCGAAACTGCTGGACGGTATGGGCATTGGCGCCGATGCAGCCCCGAGCACGTTCGTCGAGACCCGCCCCGATGGGGAGTTTAGTGAGGAGAAGCAGGCCGCTAAGGCCGCCGAGGAGCAGGCGGAGGAGCGGAAGGCGTACGTCCTTAAGCAGACCCAGGGGCTCCTCCGGGCCGAGTCCTCCGGTGATGTGGAAACGCTTCACAAGGCCCTGCGCTACTACGAGTCAAGGTCGGATCGTGAGCTCGTTGGCATGGCCCGCGAGACCCTCGACCGCCTAGAGAAGTCCCAGCGCATGGAGAAGGCTCAGGAGACCGTCGGGAGCGTGTTGGATGGTGAGGTGGTCGAGCCGACCGCCGACGCCGCCTAGCTACATTCCTCATTGCCCTAGGCCGGTGGGATTGCAGACCCCTGGCGGGTGCCTGCGCCACCGGCCTAGCTATCTTTTCGTGCCCTGCGGCCCGGGCCATACAAGGGCCGCCCTAAAATAATCCATGTACCCCACCTGTACGCGGCTGCAACCGTGAGCGGTGTGGGGGAGTAGCAGAAAGGAATCCTTGGGATGAAGCGATCCCCCATGAAGCGCCGCCCCCGCCGTGGTGGGGCAATGCCCCCTGAGGTGTACGAGGCGGTAATGATGCGCAGCCGGGGAAAGTGCGAGGCCCGGCTCCCTGGCGTATGCACCGGCAAGGCAGAGGAATGGCACCACCGCCAGCGCCGACAACGCAATAATGACGCCGTGGCCAATGGCGCCGCCCTGTGCCACGCCTGCCACCACCACATCACCCACGTGTCGCCGAAGCTAGGGCGCGGGCTTGGCCTAATCGTCCACTCGCACCACCCGAACCCTGCTGAGGTGGCAATGAAGGTGGGGCGTGACTGGGTGTTCCTCACCGAAGACGGCGGCTATAAGAAAGTGAGCCTCTAAGGTGAGCTTGCAAGCAATGAAGTGGGCCATGTCTAAAGCTCCGATTAAGCGGGACGCGGCCCAGTGCCGCAACCGGCTGGTGCTCGTAGCCCTAGCAGACCGATACAACGACGATACCGGCGTGTGTTGGCCGTCGATTAAGACCATCTCGGAGGAGATTGGTGTGTCTGTGCCGACGGTGCATAAGGCTATCCGTTCCCTTGAGGAGGCTGGTCTTATTGCCCGTGGTAACCCGCACTGGGTGTCGCACCTGAGGGCTGATAGGAGGCCGACAGTGTGGACATTGAGCCTCGATATGGTTAAGCCCGAGGGGGATGTCCGTGAGACAGATAACGGTGTAACTGAGGTACTTGATCGGGGTGAAGGCGTCTTAACCCCGCATGATGAACGGGGTAAAGGCGTGTTTAATGCACGGGGTAAAGACGTGTTAAACGACGGGGTTAAGACGTCTTTACACAAACCCAAAGGGAACCCAAACCCTGAACCTAAAGATCTTGATCATCCTTCGGATGATCGTTTCACCGAGTTCTGGGATACGGTTCCGAGAAAGGTAGGCAAGGGGGCGGCACGTAAGGCGTGGAAGAAAGCGGTGAAGAAGGCGGACCCTCAGGTCATCATTGAGGGGATGCGCCGGTATCGGGATGACCCGAACCGGGCTGACGAGTTCACCGCGCACCCTTCGTCGTGGCTGAATGCTGAGAGGTGGGATGATGATCCGCTCCCGGCTAGGGGAGGTGGGAAGAAGGCCCCGAGCTTTTTGGACTTCGCCCCATCACGCTCCACGCCCCGAAATCAGCAGTTTGACGCCCCGTATAGCGGCGAACTGCCCGGCTCTACACATTCACCCCTCCCGCCAGGTATTGAGCCGCCTACGGGGCCGCAGGCACTATTCGAGGAGTACCCAGAATGAGCACACCACAGCAGCGCGAGCTAGCCGCCTACGTGCTGGAGTACGGCAAGCGCCTCGCCCCGGACAGGTTTCCGCAGCCGTCGGCTGAGGTGGTGGACGCGTGGGGTGATGTGCTCGCGGCGGTGCCTCTTCCTCCGCAGGTGTGGCCGGATGCGGTGAGGTTGTGGGCGCTGGAGCTTGCCGGGCCACGTATGGTGACGCCGCGTGACCTTAAGCAGGCGGCGTTTGCGGTGCGTGACCGGTGGGAGTCTGATCCGGTTCGGAAGCGTCAGCTGGATGCTCACCGTGAGCGGTTGCGCGAGGAGCGTGACGCGCAGTTGGCGGCGGGGACTTTCGGTGAGCTTCGGGGCTATAAGCCGTTGGAGGTTGGTCACGCTGGGGAGGTTGATACGGCGGGTATTGTGGAGCGTATAAAGCGCGGGTTACGAGGTGGAACGGGCAGCGCATAGTACTCAATTTTACTTTTTGTAAACCGTGATCTATACTTAAACACGTAAGCAAGAAAGCCCCTGCAAGGGCCAGCAGAAAGGAAGAAAAATGAACTCCACCGACTACTACGTCGCCTACAACATCACCAACGAATCCGACCTCGACATGGTGACCATGGGAGGACAGCCCAAGTACCACATCGGCGGAAACTCCTACATGCGCCGCATCACCATCATCGAGGGCTACACCAAGGCCGAGAAGGAAACCTTCGAGCGCATCATCAGCATCAGCGAGAACGGCGCACAGGTTGAGGTTTACGACTGGACGCCAGCTGACTGCGACATGTACGTGAAGGTGAACAGCTAACCACCAGCACGGGAGGGGCGCGCATTCCCCCTAATCACGCGCACTACATGAACCCCTGCAAGGGTAATCAGAAAGGAATCACAATGAGCGTCACAACGAGCTCCGTATATAGCCATAACGGGCTTGCCTACGAAATGCGAGTCACTGAGACCGGAAAGCGCCCACAAGATAAAGACGTCGAGATCGAGTACCTCGGGGATGATAAAGCCGCACCGTTCAGCCTATCCGCCTACTGGAACGGCGTTAAGGAAGTTTGGGATGTGAAGGTGGAGTTTCGTCCGCGTATCGCCCATGACTCTCTGAACCTCCGTTCATATGTTGAGGATGTTCAGCTCGGAGTGGAGATGGTTACTGAGTTCCGGGAAATCCTGAACGCTGGGTAAGGCCCGGGGCGTGAGCGTGATGGGGATGACGTTCACGCCACCGACCACCTCCCCTAATTGGAAACAATGCCGCCTGCAAGCGGCCCGCAGAAAGGAATCAGCGCATGTCATCGCGCACCCTAGATTTAATCTTCATTGACCTTGCTTTATTCATCACCATCGTGTGGGCCCCGGTAGTGGCCGGGGTTCAAGCCGGGCGGAGTTTCCACTGGTCTATCGGCACCGCCGTGGCCGTCCTTCTTTCGACTATCGCCGTCGCACTCTGGTACCGCTTTGCCACCTCCCCGGCGTCTCTGCCGGGGCAGGACTGGGGGTGTGAAGAATGAGCCTCCCATACCCGCGCTACGGCGAGCCCCACGACGACTACACCGAAGTTGAAGCAGTAGCCACCCTCGCCCACCCCGACGGCACCACCACCCGCCACGGCCTCATCATGAACGCCCCCGTCTACGACGAGCGCCCCGACCTCCTGGAAGCCTGGGACAACGAAGACTACGAGCCGGTCAACTTCAACGAGTTCGCCCAAGCTATGCGAAACGCGGAGGAGCTTGTAGACCTCGATATTTGGGACGGCACCACACCCGAGTTTGACCGAATCTACCGCCCCTCGGCCCTCACCCTGGCTATGCGGAAGGCAGGCTAGGGCAATGCCCGGGATCAGCCTCGGCCCGCGTGACGAGTTCCTGGTCATCGGCGCGGTGCGCTACGCGAGGGGCCGCGCCACCTACGTCGTCAAGGAAACCGTCGACTGGGTCATCAAACACTGGGATGAACTGAGCGACAACACACGCTATGTCATCGCCCGCGACGTAGCCGAGGAATGCGACTACCGCGACAACACGCACCGCAGCGTCCTTAGTGAAATCGACGACAAAGACTGGCAACGCCTCCACAACCACATCAAGGAGCACATCAATGACTAACCCAACCCGCCAAGAAATCATCGACGCGTATGACGCGCTAGAAATTCTATACGACCTAGTCGAAGTACTCTCATTCACCGATTCGGAAACTCACCTGGCGCGGAAACACTGCGCAACCGTCCTCGCCGCCCTGCCACCCAAGCCGCGCCCCACCATGGTGGAAATTGAGTGGGATGACGACAAGCACTACATGGCAGAAGCGGAGCACGTGCACGATTACACAGTCATCATGCTCAAGCCGATGAGGTCAGAACCCAGAATTAAGTGCCTAGCCTTTCACGATGGAGACTTTTGCATAGTCTACTCAGACCCCGAAGACCTCACCCCGACCGGTAAGCGCTACACCCTCACAGAGGTGCAGGAATGATTACCGAAGCGCTAGTAGGCGCAGCATTCCTAGGAGCATGCGGACTGGTGGCCTGCATTGGGGAGGACGCACCCCTACGGATGAAAGCCGCAGCGGTAGTAGTGCTCGCAGTAGCCGGTGCCGCTATCGCCGTCGCCACCATGTCAGTAACTCGCTACATCACTGGGGTCATCGCAGACGAAGCCTACAGCCACATCACACAGGAAGAAGCACACCAATGATCGGCCCTTGGCATCGTTGGTTTGCCTGGCACCCCGTCAGAACCGAAGAGCACGGGTGGCGGTGGCTGCGCACCGTCGAACGCCGACAAATCACCGGCCCTACATTCTCCCCACTAGAAAGCCCGCACCTGTGGGAATACCGCCCCACGCCTGACAACCGACACGAAACGGAGAAACAATGCCCCGAATAATGTACAAGCCCCGCACCGACCGAAATGAGTACATCATCTGGTCAACAGTGGTCGACCTACCCATGAGCTGGGTGCTCGACCGGGACACAGCGAAGGAAACGTGGCGCGCCGGAGGGTGCTCAATCCTGGGTACCCCGATCAGTGAAGAGCAGGCCGAGGAATCCATGGTGCGCGCCGACACTACAGGCTGGTCAATCATCGACCTGGATTGCCCCGAAGACGAAGGGCTGAACCTCGCGAACATCAACGGCTACCCCGGCCCCTACAACTTCGGCATATGCGACCTGGCAGACCTCCCAGCCGTCACCCGCGCCATCGAAGCCGAGGACTGGGACACCCTGCACCACCTACTCAACGAACTAAGCACCGTGGAGGACAAATGACTGACCTGAGTACCAGCACCTTGAAGCGCCTTCTCGCTGAGGAACGAAAAAATCAGCTCGCCTTGCAATGGACGTACAAGGGTGCCGCAGCCAGCAGCATTTACCACGACTACCCCAGCAAGCACGAAGAGATATACGGGATACGAGCGGAACGAGAGATAAGCCAGCTGGTTGCCCTCGGCCCCGAGATAGCCCAAGAGCTACTCATCCTTAGGGATGCGCTGGAGGACATCATCGACATTTGGCAGTACGCCGCTACTGACCCGAAGCGCACGCCGATAGAGCAGAACCTCGCCGCAAGGGTAGTAGAGCACATCAAAGAAGCACTAGGAGACCACGATGACTGACCTGAGTACCACCAACCTGAAACACCTACTGGCTGAGGCCACACCCGGCCCGTGGGATGCGCGGAGAGACTACAGCGAGACATACCATCTGTTCGACGCGGAGGACGAGTATTTGGGAATCATGCACGACCAGGACGCCCACCTCACCGCCCTGGCCCCGGAACTCGCGCAGGAAGTCATACGGATGAGGGAGGCGCTGCGCGACCTCAGTGTGGTGTGGGTGGGCGTAAGCGTCGACCCAGACCGCCTCCCAGCGGAGCAGCAGCTCGCAGCGACGGTAGTAGACCACATCAACCAAATCCTAGGAGACCACGATGAGTAACCAAGACAAGGCCGCGCAGGTCATTTACGACGAGGTCAACCAAACGTGGGCGCGTGGGGAAATCCTCACAGCGGCAGGCGAAGCAGAGCGCCTCGCCAACGCCCTCGCAGACGCGGGCCTACTCACCCCAGACCCGCCTGAGCCGTGTATCTACCCGGACACTGGGGAGCATGAATGGCACATGGAAGACGGCTACGTGTCTGTTGAGGACGGCATTATCCACGTCATCCACGACGAGACGAACGACGACAATGAGCCGGACGCGTTGATGCCTGACTGGGCTGAACTCCGCTTCTCCACCACCACCAAAGGCCGCGAAACTGCCTACGCAATCCTCGCCGCCTGCGACCACAAGGACACCCAGGATGAGCAAACAAATTAGCGCCGCCAAAGCAATCAAATTCGGCATCAAACGCGGCTACACCCCGGACCAAATCGCCACCCTGCTAGATATGTTTAATTTGCTCGCCGATGGCCTCCCGGAACCAGCCCGCGACATGCGAGACCCCAAATGGCAAAAAGAGTACGAAGCAGCCTGGGATGACCACGAAGCACCCAGCTTGTGGGACACCACCACCCTCGTAGAGGTAGGTGTCTTCCCCAACGACCGGGACATCACCATCTGGTACGACGGCGAACCCATGGAGCCATTCACCATCGACGAAGTGAAATCGCTCCGGCTTGCCCTCCACGCCGCAGAGAACTACGCGGAAATCTACGCAGAGAATCAGGAATAAGCATGACTAATTTTGACCAAGCCCTCGCTGTGCTGGAATCCGCCCGACGGCCCGGCGAGCTACGCATCCACCCACACGACGCGGTAGAAGCACTCGCTAACGCAGGGCTACTAGCCCCGGACCTGCCTGAGGCGAACGACGCGGGAATCATTGTGCCGGGAGGTAAGGGCTGGCTACCCTGCGGCCTCACCGGCCCGAGTGTATGGACAGCACCCGGCGGCAGAGTCATGGTGCAGCGCGTCGAACCCGGCGACCTCACCCCAGCGGAAGCCCGCTTCTTCGCCCTCGCCGTCCTCGCGGCAGCCCAATACTCGAAGGAGAAAGCATGAACATTAAAGGATTCCGCATTACCAACAGGGGACGCGCAGCCCTGATAGCGGTGAAGGAAAACAATAAGCAGGATGAAGAAGTCCCTGCGCATTACCGCATAGCTAATGAACTCGCTGAGGCGGGGCTACTGGCTGAAGACCTACCGGAACCCAGCCGGGGCATGGGTTCAGGCGGCGCAGTCTGGTACCTACCCGGCCCGGTAGGCGATATTCGCAGCTATGGGGAGCACATCGTCGTCTTCGGGCATGACTGCCAAGAAAAGCCATTCCGGCTGGTGCTCAACGCGCCGGAGGCAGTCGCCATTGGCCGCACAATACTCGCAGCGGCCAAGCATGAGGAGGGGAAAGCATGAGACCCCACAGAATCAACATCAGTCCACGCGGCATAACCCTCGACGGCCTCCCACTCCTACACAGTGACGAAGCCCCAACCATCGAAACAATCCTCCCCAATCTCCACCGTGTTCACCTCACCGTGTACGCCGACCACATCCAACTCGACGGCGACAACCACCACACGCCAGAAGCCACACCCATCTACGACCAACTGAAGGAGCAGGCATGACCACTCTTGCAGACCTCACACCCGAAGAACGCGCCAACTGTGTAGGCATGTGGTGTGACTACCGGCCAGCAGTAGGAACCAAAGGCCCGCACAGCGCGCCCGAAGAAGTCATAACCACCGTAATCATCAAAGCTGGCAACGACTACGACGCGGCCTATGAAGACGAATACGAAGTCTTCAATGCGGCAATCGGACACGAGCTAGTGCAGCCGGAGCAGATAACTCTCCGCCCCGACCTCCCCCGCGCCTGGTCACCAGACGGCAAACCACCAGCAGGGGAATGGGAGCACGCCGAATACCTAGGCAACTACAAAGACATGACCGACGTGTACCACTACGACGGTGACCCCACACACCGCCGCTTCGTAGGGGAATGGGAGGAAGAATGAACCGCTGGAAGGTCAATAAAGCATACGGCATCTGGTACGCAATCGAACACGGGTGGAAGCGCTACCAAGGCTTCCCAACCTGGGCTGAGGCCATGGCATACGCCGACCGTTATTCTCGACTAGCCCCGGACATCACCATTGAAGACCCAAGCGGCGCATTCTGTGACCTCACCGCCACCAACAAGCGAGAGTATATTCACCTCAAATCGGGCGGCGACACGTTTAACCTCGCACCGCATGAATGGAGGCCACTAGCGGGCTTCCTACTAGACGTGGCCAACCTAGTGGAGGAAGCATGAGCGCGGCGTAGCTGCCCCTAGATACGATAGAGACATGATGACCGATGACGAATTCGCCGCACTTCAGGAGCGGCACCTACAGGATGCGATAAAAGCACACCGGGAGGTGGAGGACTTGAAGGACGCCATGCGCGCCGCTAAGACCGAGAGGTCTAACGCTGTCCGTCGAGCAAGCGCCGCTGGTGTGCCAATGGGGAAGATGGCTGAACTTCTCGGTGTTTCTAAGCCGATGCTGTCCCTTATTGCTAAGGGCGAACGATGAACAAGAAGGAACTTTCAATGCGTAAAATTCTACTCGCGGCCTGCGCCGCCCCGCTTCTACTATCGGGATGCGGCGGTGGGGCTGAGGACACCCCGACGCCCACCAGTGAGCTGTCCACGACTGCCGAGGCAGCCCCGGGCAAGACGGACCCGGAGACATTCGAATCGGCTATCCAGGTACTGAACTACCTACAGGGCCAGAATGTGACATGCGCGAATACAGACAGCATCGAACAGGGGTTGACCTGTGAGACGTCTGGCGTCTCGTACATTGTGAACGCTGACCCGACTGGCCAGCTTGTGGAGGCAATGGTTGGCGCCGCCGAGCAGGTTGATAACACGGCCTTAATCTACGGCGATCACTGGTACATCTCCTGCGCCGGGGTATCAGCCCCGACGGCTTGCGCCTCGGCGGGAGCGTCCCTCACGGACTACGAAAAAGCAGGATTCTAGAAACTTCTCCTAAAGCGGCGGCTGCAACCGTCGCGGGGCTGACCGCCCCAAAAAATCAGAAAGGATACGTCCATGACCATTCAAGATGTCACGATCGTCGGAAATATCAGCACCGACGTAGAGCTCAGATACACGCCTCAGGGTACCCCGGTGGCCCAGTTCAGTGTCGCGGTAAATGAGCGCCGCCTCAACCGCGAGACGAACCAGTGGGAGGACGGAGACGCCACGTTCTACCGGGTGAGTGCGTGGAAGCAGCTAGGGGAACATGCCGCCGAAACTCTCGCTAAGGGCATGGAGGTTATCGTGAAGGGCAAGTTCACAGCCCGTAATTACACGACCAGGGAGGGTGTCGAGCGTACCGCGCTGGAGGTGACCGTGAATCCGGGCAAGGGGGCGCTTGGCCCGTCGTTGATGTGGATGGTGGGCAGCATGTCGAAGGCCCGGCAGGGCGGTGGGCAGCAGGCGCCGCAGCAGGACCCGTGGAATAGCGCCCCACGGGGCGGCTTCAGCGGTGGGAGCTCGGAGCCACCGTTCTGATAGGTGGCCTGCGAATATGCCCGCAGTGGGGGCGCGTGTCGCCCCTGTGTTCTAATATTGCCTTCGTTAGCCGCCGAGAGTGAGGAGACGCCATGCCGCCTACCGTTATTGAGTCCGCTAGTGGCACTGTCCGTGTGGAGTCGTTTACTGACACGACGCCAGGTGATGAGTACGCCGCTGTATCGCTGGAAGTCGCGGGCGTTCAGGTTGATTTGAGTGTCGAGCAGGCGGAGGTGCTGGCGCGAGGTTTGTGGGCTCATCGGGGGCATCTTTCCGCCGCCCCCATCTAGTCCCATCGTGTCCTAGAGCGTCTTGTGTGGCTGGGGGGATTGGCACACAAGATCGAACGGTGAACAATAGCTCACGACACAGGAATCCCACCAGCACCACTAGGGAACGTCGTGAAGCCAGCCTGCACCAACACCAAGAACCGAGCATTCATCAACCCCGCCAGAGCACCGCACAACAGCATCGAGGCAGCGCTCAAAATGTGCCACGCCTGCCCACTCCTCAAGCGCTGCGCCTCCGATGCCCTCACCTCAGGCACAAGCCTAAGCGAGGACTTGAGGGCACCCGCCGCCGACGTCATACAGGCAGGCGTCATCTGCCACGGCGACCTAGACACCGCCTACAAGCTCGCCGCCATCGCCCAGATGGAGGTACCCGCCTACCTTATCGAGACGACACACCGCGACAACATCGGCGCCCGCCGCCCTGACAGGTGCCGAAACTGCAACCGCCCAATGACCAAGTGGAACCGCCACGAGGAGCAGCCGGAGGGCTACCAGATGCACTATGCCCGGGGCTTCTGCACGTCCTGCCGCTCCGCCTATGCCCAGTGGAAGAAAGAGCACCCGACTGAGCAGCGGGGCCTGAGGAAGCCGATAGACCGCAAGCGCCATTCCGCACCGCCCCGCAAGCGAGGGGCCGTCACCATCCAGCCGACTTTATTTGAGATTCCAGCATGACAGAACCGTTCCTCATGTCCTACCCGGACAGCCCCCAGCACCTCGCGACTATCGAGCTCCCGTGGGAGAAACCACCCCTGAGCCTGAACGACTCCGCCCCGGCGTCGAGGGGCGCGGTGTGGGGGCGTGCCGCGAAGAAGCGGGAGATTCAGCAGGCCGTTCATCTTTTGGCACGTAACGTGCGGATGCCGGAGGGTATGGACTATCTGATTGTGCAGCTGCATTATCGGCCTCGTGATAATCGGGGTCGGGATACGGATAATGTGGCGGCGTCTGGGAAGCCGATTTATGACGCGCTGTCGAGGGGGTCTAAGCAGATTCCCGGCTTGGGGTTGGTGCCGGATGACTTGCCGAGGTTTATGGGGAAGCCGGAGCCGGTTATTTGGCCTGCCGTGAAGGGATTGAGGGGTCGTATGTGGATGGATTTGTGGGTGTGTGAGAGTGCCCCTGAACCCTACGTGAGGGCAGGCTAGAGTACTCAATTTTACATTTCGTAAACTGTCATATATACTTAAACACGTAAGCAAGAGCAGCCCCTGCAAGGGCTAGCAGAAAGGAAAAGAAAATGACCACCTACGCCCGCCGCGACGACGCCATCACCCGCGAAATCATTGAGCCGCTCGGTGAGTACGCGAACGAGCACAACATCGACGCCATCGCCGACCAGCTCATCATCTGCGACGGCACCGGCCTCAACCCCGAGTACAGCATCGACGAGGACGCCGACTTCTGGGGCATCGTCGCAGCCAACGCCCTCTAGCCCAACGGCGCGGGCGTCACCACGCGGGGGAGGGGAGCGCATTCCGCGAATCACGCTCACACCCTGCAAGAGTGCGAAGAACGGGCACTAGCTCCTCACTAACCGCGCCTGCAAGCGCGTCACAATCACCGCAGAAAGGAATAGCACAATGTTCAAGCGCAAGGGCCGCCACTGGCCCCGCAACATCTCCAACCCGCGTCACGCACGGATGCTCATTGCTGAGCACCAATCCGGGGTGAAAGGCGGCGCGGGGAAGTGACTCACAAAATCACCTACAGGGTGCAGCACTGGGGCCGAGAAGATGACACGTGGTCATGGTTCGGCACCAGCGAGCACGCCACCCCCAACGGGGCAGTAAAGGAAATGCGCCGGATGGAAACACTATTCCCCCATGGCGTGTTCAGAGTTGTTGAGCGGCACGTACAGGAGGTGATTTACCGTGTTCCGGCAGAGAACGGGTAGGACCACAGTGTTCTGCGAAGTAGACGGGGACGTTCGGGAGGTTGGCACCTACAGGTCTAAATGGGCCGCGAACTTCCGCGTCCGCATCCTCTCCGAGGCCGGTATTGAGGCATGGACGAAACCAGAAATGAGACTCCTATTTAACGAGGTGGGCTACTAATGCGGGCCGATGCCTACCACTGGGCCGAGGACGCCAAGTGTAGATCCCTACACCCCGAATTATTCGACCTTCAGGGCGATAAAAGGCCCCTTGAGGCTAAGCGTTCCATGGCGCGCAGACTCTGTGAGGGCTGCCCCGTTATTGCGGAGTGCGCCGAGGACGTTCTACGGCATGATTCCTTTGGTCTTGTTCGCGCAGGGCTATGGACCACCGGCTGGATGTGCGGCGGCCCTGCGAACCCCGGGGCGAAGAAGGGGGCCTTAGTGAGGGAGCTTCAAATCATCGCAGCCACCGGTCAACTCCCGGAGTTCGAGGAGGCGATATGAACCGAATAGGCGCGGATGCATCCTACTACCAAGAAAAGCTGAAACAGCTCGAAGACAGGCTCCTCGCCTACTCCTACGGAATCGACCACCTCAAGCACTACAGCAACGATGATCCAACCCCCGCAGAATTACAAGACCTCGGTGCAGCAGACCTAGCCAAAGCAGCTGCACACGTCATCGGCCTCATTAGGCGAGGCGAGTACTAATGCCCTACGTGGAGATGACAGCGGCAGACCTACCTAATTACAGGGTTTGCCGCATTGTCCTGGACCCCGACACATATGACCCCCGATTGGTGCCCGACCGCCTGGTCTACGCCGCCCGAGAAGGTGGCTACGTGCACGGGGCAACCCGAGATGGACGCTTCACCATCGAAGCCGCTGCACCAGTCCTTATTGACCCTGAATCCTAGGAACCACAATGAACGTTAATTACAGTCTCGACCATCACGCTTCCCCACCGCGTCGTGCTCATGCAGATGATGCGGGCATTGACCTAGCCCTCAGCCACTACGCCGCTATCCCGGTTGGGGAGCACCGCCTGTGCCACACTGGGGTGCATGTGGCTATCCCGGCTGGGCATGTGGGCATGGTGTTTGTGCGCAGCAGCACCGGAATTAAGAAACACCTTGTGCTAAGTAACGGTACCGGCATCATCGATAGCGGCTACACGGGGGAAATCATGCTGTCCCTGCATAACGTGGGGCGCCGTATGCGGGTTATTGAGCCGGAGGAGTATATCGCCCAGCTTGTGGTTGTTCCTATCCCGAGGTTCGAGTTGGTGCGGGTTTCTGAACTTGCCGTTTCTGAGCGCGGCACTGACGGCATTGGTTCCACCGATAGTACCGCATAGGGAGCTAATTTTACATTCTGTAAACTACGGTGTAGACTTAAGGACGTAAGCAAGAAAGGCTCCTGCAAGAGCCCACAGAAAGGAATCACAATGAACGCCCAGACCACAACCTTCACCCAGAACTCCTGGACCGTCACCATCACCGGCAACAAGACCATGCACTTCGTCAACATCGAGCAGCGCGACGACATAGCCGCGACCATCACATGGGAAGACGACCAGGCCAAGGTCACCCCTAGGCTCCTCTCCACCATGACCGAGGCAGAAGCAAATGACTACGCGGTCCAAATCCAAATTGCGGCTAGCGCGGCCTTTGAGATTACAAAGCAGGTCAAGGAGATCGTGCGGAGGTTCCCGGCGTAAATAGCCGAAAACGGCCCGACTGGCAGACACCAAGGTTCGAGTCCCTGACGGGCACTAGCGCCACCTGCAAGCGGCGCCCCACTACGCAGAAAGGAACCACCATGAGCATCGAGCAACGCCTCAACGAAGAAGTACAGGTGTACCGACTCGGCGACGGACTCAGCTTCACCCCAACTAGCAAGCACCCCACCGGCGTACTAATTGGCTTCTTCTACCACGGGGGAACCCAAATCGGCAGGGGATGCCTAAAGGTCAACGGCGACCAGTACGACGCGACACTTGGGGGCTGCTAATGGCTATCAAAAAATCACCCCTCTGGCACTCACGCGAAGAGTTCAGGGGACTACTCGCGGCCCATGAGACGCTCAATTACCTGCGCTCGGCTGAACATATGAAGCTGGAAATCTGCACGCTTCACCTGCCGCCGCACTTGAAGCGGCGGGTGCGCGACGCGGCCGATCAGCGGGGGATAGCGCGAAACGGGATGCTCATCGAAATTGTCCTGAGCTACCTCTCCTCCGACACTCAATACACACCGGAGAACCGTGTCGTGGCGAACAAGCGAACCGCTACACAAACAAGCTTCCGGCTACCGTCACCGGCGATTGATCACATGCGCTGGCTTGCCGACGCCCGGGGGATAACGATCTCTCAGCTCACGGCGGACATGATTGTCGAGTACTTCAACAAAGCCGAGGCTGAGGATGATGCGGCATGAGGTATGACGTCTGGTTCAACTTCAACCACCCGCAGGTCGCCGAAATCAGGGCGCTAGACGGCGACACGATAGAGACGGTGGACTGGTTCTATATCCCCGCTGGTTGTCTCGTAGATAGCCCGTCTAGCCCGGGGGATTGGCATATCTTGCGCACGTGTGAGCTGAGGTGGCTGTTTAAGAGTTACGGCTGGCGGCTTATGTCCGAAGGGGATTCTGTGTGGGCCGAGAAACTTTAGCGGGTTTCCGCTGACCGCTGGGGAACCTCCCTAGCCTGCATACTCATGACGGAAAAGGACACAGCTAACATCGGCACCCCGCAACGTGTGCCACTAACAGACCTCAACCTGTATCACAAGAACCCCCGGCTCGGAGATGTGCAGGCTATTAAGGGCAGCATCGTCGCAAACGGCATCTTCCGCCCCGTAGTCGTCAACAAGGGCACCTACACCGACAAGCCGAACGAAATTCTTGCCGGTAATCACACGGTGAAAGCAATTCGTGAGCTCGCCGAGGAGCACCCCGATGATGCTCGTTACCAGCATGTAGATGTGTGGATGGTTGACGTCGACGCGGAGCGCGCTGCCCGCATTGTTCTGGCGGACAACCGCACCGCCGACCTCGGCTCATACGACAATGAGGAGCTACTCGGGCTCCTCGAGACCGTGGACTACGACCTCGACGGTACGGGCTACGACTACGGAGACGTAGACGACCTCCGATCCCTCGCGGAGGACGGCGAGGGGGCGCCCGGCAGCGCGGGGCTACTCGACGAGCCCGAAACCGACAACTACCGGGAAACATACGCCGTCACCGTCGTGTGCGCCGACGCCGAAGAACAGGAGAAAGTATTTAACCGCCTAACCGGGGAGGGCTACGACTGCAAGGTGGTGACCGTCTAAATGCCTATCAAAATCAACGTGGACAATAGGTGCGCCGACTCAAACACGTACCGCGCAAACCGCGTCAGGTCGATGTTTAACGCCACAAGCGAACAGGCAACACACTTCACCCTTGACGCCACCCTAGGCGTCGAGGAGGACGGGGACTGGCAAATCGGCGTCGTCGTCGGCCCGTCCGGCTCCGGGAAAACCTCAATCGGAAAGCAACTCTTCGGCGGCGGCCACATCTACGAACCCAGCGGCTGGGAGCATGACAAGCCCATCGTTGACTGCATCGACCCGGGCGGCGACTTCGACGCGGTAACCGGGGCGCTCTCCCAGGCCGGGCTTGGCGACGTACCCGCGTGGCTACGCCCCTACCACGTCCTCTCAAACGGGCAGAAGTTCCGCGCCGACCTCGCGAAGATACTAGCGGAGCGACCGGACCGGGTAATTATCGACGAGTTCTCCTCCGTCGTTGACCGGCAGATCGCCAGGGTCGGGGCGGGGGCGTTCGCCAAGGGCTGGCGGCGTGGGCCGGGTAGGGCCGTCCTTCTTTCCTGCCACTACGACGTCCTGGACTGGCTGGAGCCCGACTGGGTATTTGATACGGCAACGGGCGAGTTCCGTGGACGGGAGGGGGTTCAACACTTTAAAAGGCCAAGGATCGACGTGGAGATCCGGATGGGCGGGTGGGAGCTATGGCCGCTTTTTAAGCCGCATCACTACCTAGACTCCGGCCCTATGCCAATGGCGAAGTGCTACGCCGGTTTCGTAGATGGCGAGCCGGTAGTACACCTCGGCGTGGGAACACGGAACGTACCCGTGAGGCGTAACGGCAGACGCCTACAGGCGGTTGAGGCCCGCGCCTGCCGCATGGTCACGATGCCCGAGTGGCAGGGGGCCGGGGTGGGTACACGGTTCCTCAACACGGTTTGCCAGATTCAGCTCGACGGTAACGGGGTACTCCCGGGCCGCAAAATGACAACGGTGTTCCACACCTCCCACCCGGCGCTCTGCGGGTACCTCCGGCACTCCGGGAAGTGGCGACAGGTGTCCGGCATGACCTCCGGCGTAAACAAGGGAAGGTCGGAGACCTCAATGGCCGCAACCTCCAGCCGGGGTAGAAAACTTGGATACGGCGGCCACCTCCGCGCCGTCCAAGGCTTCCGCTACTACGGCGACAACTACAAGAAAGGCACCCCATAAATGGCAAAAATCTACCTCGCCGGTTCAGGCGCATTCGGCGCGGCCTGCGCCCAGGCCCTCACCAACGCCGGGCACACACTCCTCGGCATCGCCGCCCCCGAAGAAGGACGCGGCGGGCGGGGCGAAGCCCTCACCAACTGGGCCATGAGCCGCCACCTACCCCGCACCTCCAACGCCCTACTACGGGCCGACGACATCCCCGACGGCACGGACCTCATCCTCACCGCCCACTCCCACGCCTTCGTCGGCAGAAAAACCCGCGCCCGCGCCCCCTACGCCCTCGGCTACCACCCCAGCCTCCTACCCCTCCACAGGGGCCGCGCCGCCGTCGAGTGGACCGCCCGCATGAACGAGCGCGTCACCGGGGGCACCATCTACCACCTCACCGACAACGTAGACGGCGGCCCAATCGCCGCCCAGCGCCACGTAATCCTCCCGCCCCGCCTCACCGCCTCCGAAATCTGGCGCGAGTACCTATTCCCCCTCGGGGTAGAGATGGTGGTCGACACCGCCGACGCCGTAGACGCCGGGAACGTCCCCTACCAACCACAGGACGAAAGGAAGGCAACATGGGAGCCGTCCCTAGACTCAAAGCCCCTCTACCGGCCCGAGCTACTGGAGCTACCGTGACCACCGAGGCTAACGACCCCTGGGACCCGCAACCGGCGATAGCCGCCCTACAGGAGGCGTTCGACGGGGCCGCCACAAACCTGAGCCCACCCCGCTCAACCGTAGCCCCCGGCTGACCGCCCCCCGTAGTGCCCGACACTCAGCATCATGGAAGCAAAGGACACCACGGGGCACCTCGAACACCTCCCCATTGAGCAGCTCCGCACCTACGGCCGGAACCCGCGCAAGGGAAACATCCCGGCGATTAAAAACAGTCTCAGGAACCACGGGCAGTTTAAGCCCCTCCTTGTGAACACCGGCTCCCAAACTGGGGAAGAATGGGCCGTCCTCGCCGGGAACCACACGCTCGCCGCCATGCGGGAACTCAATCAGGAAGCGCAGGAGGCGGGCCTAGACCAGCCGCATCTCATGGTCCCGTGCTACGTCATCGACGTCGACGCCACGCAGGCAGCAGAGATCGTCCTCGTGGACAACAAAACATCTGACGAGGCCACCTACAACGACGAGGCCCTCCTCGACCTCCTCGACTGGCTACCAGACCTCGACGCCACCGGCTACACACAGGAAGACCTCACCGCCCTCGAGGACACCCTCAACCCCACAGAGGAACCACCCCGGGAAGAGGTGACGAACCCCTACGAGGACTTCATCACCGTACGCCTACAACTCCCCCCACACCTCGCGCAGCAGTGGCTCACACACACCACAGCATTCGACAGTGACGAGGAAGCACTCGAATACCTACTCGACCACAACGGGCAGGAGGCGGGCCAGTGAACATCATCGTCACCTACGTCATCGCCGGAGTCATCCACTACGAGGAGCACGAAAACATCCTCACAGTCACCATAGGGGAGGCTGGGGAACTCAACATCGTAGAGAGGGGCGGTGGCACCAGCCGCATCTACGCTCCCGGCGTGTGGAAAACCGTCGATTACCAAGACTTCTCATGAGCCGCACCGACACCACCTGGCTATGCGTCAGCAAACAAGGCGACCGCTTCAACCCGAAGAAGATGGTCATCCTCTCCGAACACGCAACCATCGGGCAAGCCAGAGGAACCGCACCCCTCCACGCCATGAGCGGCATCCCGGACGTCCGCATCGTCCGGCGTGAAACCACCTACACCGCCATGAACTACAAGGACGCGGGGAAGGGCTAAACCGACCGCGCCGCCACACCCGGCACACTCGGCCGTGATGGAACAGCTGCAACTCATACAAGCCCCCTACATGCGGGAATGCCACATCCTCGGAGACTGGGCACACCACGCCGACAAAGCAATCAAGCAACTAGCATCCACCGGTCAGCCCTTCACCGCCGACGATGTACGCGCCCTCATACCCGACGGCCTAACCCCGGCACATAACAACGCCTGGGGCGGCCTCTTCTCCGCCTGGCGCACTCACGGAACCATCACGCCTATCGGGTACCGGCAGTCAGCCCACGGGCCGAGACACGGCGGGATACAACGCATCTGGAAAGGAACACGCAACGACTAGCGCCCAGGCATCATCTGACCCCATGAACTACTGATAATAAGCGAAATAGGAGACACCAATGGCTAAACGAGGCATGACCCCTAAACGCGCCGAACGCGCCGCCAAAGTCGTCACACTGCACGACGGCGGAGCCACCTTCGAGGCCATCGCAAAGCAGCTCGGAATCAGCTACACACAGGCCAGGAACGACTACGAGCGCGCCATGGAGGACGCCCGCCCAGACAATGCCCGGCATGTCTTCGCTAAACTCACCAGGCGTCTCAACCGCCTACACGCCGCCTACTGGAAACGGGCACTGGAGGGCGATATTAAAGCGGCCCGCCTCGTCCTCGACATTAATAAGCAGCTCGCCCAACTATGGGGGCTGGAGGGCGCGGTGAAGCTCGATATCGAGGTGACGGGTGGTGATGAGTTCGCTTCGGCTATCACAAGCTTCAGGGCCAGTATCGAGGCTATGGGTGCGACACTAGACGATGAGTAACGAGGGTTTCCGTTTCTCTCGGGGGCAGGTCACCGCCATTGCGCGCTCAACCCATGCCCTCAATATCTGGTATGGCTCCGTGTCCTCCGGTAAGACACTCGCCTGGCTGTTCATGATGCTGGGGGAGATTAAGCAGGCCGGTACGTCCGGAAGTATCGTCATCTGCGGTAAATCACTTGACGCGATCTACCAGAACGTGTTCATGCCCCTGCAGACGGAGCCTATCTTTGCGACCGCCGCCCCCTTCATCCACTACGTGAGGCGCAACCCGACGGCTACCATCTTCGGCCGTGAGGTTCAGGTGATTGGGGTGAACGACCAGGGGGCTGAGGGCAGGATTCGAGGCGGCACCTACCAGCTCCTCTTTTATGACGAGTTGACTCTTTGCCCGGAAAACGTGTGGGAAATGCTCTGGTCACGCATGCGCGCCACGGGCAACCCAAACCCCCCTCGAGTGTTCGCCACCACCAACCCGGCAACACCAGCCCACTACCTCAAGACGAACTTTATCGACAAGCCGGGCGAGACCGACACCTACGCCCGACTGTTCACAATGGACGATAACCCAGGCCTCACCGAGGACTACAAGGAGCGCATGAAGGCGTCCTATACGGGTATCTTCTACCGGCGCATGATTCGGGGCGAGTGGGCTGCTGCTGAGGGCGCGGTGTACGAGTCATGGGACCCGGACATGGTGAAGGACCGGGCCATGGGGACCGTGCTGGCCGTCGGCATTGACTACGGCACCAACCACCCCTCAGCTGGGTACGCGCTCACCGTGACCGAGGACGGGCTACAGATAACACACGAGTGGTCGCCGCAAACAATCGGCCTAGGGGGCCGTACGCGCCTCACTGACGGCGAGCTAGCGGATTCCCTACAAGAGTGGCTAGACGCCCTACCGAACCAGCCTAAGGGCCTATACATCGACCCCGCCGCTGCTTCATTCCATGAGGAGCTACGCCGCCGAAAAGTCAGGACTACTAAAGCCGATAACAGCGTCGTCGATGGTATCCGCCAAGTTGACTCGCTACTCACCAGCGGGGCGCTCACTATTGCCGAGGACTGCAAGAGACTTATTGAGGAGATACCCGGCTACCGGTGGGATGCCTCAGCGGCAGAACGCGGCAAGGACGCCCCGGTAAAGGAGCTAGACGACCACTGTGACGCCATGCGGTACGCCGTGTACTCGTCCCGCCACTTGTGGGGGCGTCACGTTGAGAAGCTGAGGGCCCAGCTGACCGCCACCCCGAACGCCGCATAGTCATAGCCGTGCAGGGGCGTTGTGTCGTTCGCATTCTCGGGCACGTAAGCCACCCCGCGCCAGCCAACCACACAGGCCGATATAGGGGCGGATAGGCCACTACCCGCACTCGTTCCCCAACGGCTAAGGTTGCGCGCTCCGTCGCCAACTTCGGCGGTTGACGGGGGCTGCGCCCTTGCACCACCCCGGCAGACGTAGCCAAGGAGGAACACCCATGCCAATGCCCGCCCCAAACACGCCGTGGCCGCCCGAGGAGTACGCCCCGGCGCTTGAGGCAATCCGTCGGGATGATGCGCTTATCTCCGGCCAGGTAGACGTCATTAATGAGCGTCGGGCTAGACAGTACGGCAGGCCATACACCCACCGCACCCAGTTCAACGGCGGTGTGGTTGGCGCGGCATCCCGGGCTTTCTTCGGCAAGCCGCAGCGCCACGCCCCCGACTCATCGCACCTTGTGACGCATCATTTGCCCATCGCCGACGAGCTCACCACAGCCCTAGCTGACTACATGGCAGGCAAACCCCCGCAGGCGAAACTCTCTGCCGAGGATGAGGACAACGCGGAGGCCGCCGAGGCCCTAGACCGCTTGGTGTCATCGGATCGCTTCGCCGCCGACTGGTGGGGCGCGGTATATAGGGCCGGGTCACACGGCTGGGTATATGGCCGCGTGGTGTGGAACCAGTCAGTTGACCCGCACCCGTGGATTGAGTGGGTTGACGCGGATAACGGCATGGCCGAGTTCGAGAATGGACGCCAGACAGCAATCCTATTCTGGGACACCTACCAGCACGACGATGACTATTTCCGCCTACTCCAGCGGCACACACCCGGCCAGATTGAATACCAGCTATTCAAGGGGTCGGACAGTAGCCTCGGCTACCCGGTGCCTTATGACGAGATACCGGAGTCCGCATACCTCATGGAGCTGGAGGGCCTACAGGACGGCACCGTCCTGCCAACCGGCTCGGAGCTCATTACCGCCGACATGCTGGACAACTACCGCCCCCGCCACGCCTGGAGGCAGAAGAAACTCTTGCGCTACTACCACACGTCGGATGTTGCGCGGGCCGCTGGCATCTTCGAGAACATCGACCACAACTGGTCACAGCTCCAACACGAGGTTGAGGCAGCACGCGGCCGCCTCTTCGTCTCCGAGGAACTCTTAGAGAGTGACGGCCCCGGCCAGGGCTCATACCTCGACTGGTTCCGCGACATCTACAAGGCGTCAATGTCCCCGAGTGTCGAGGCGAAACCAACCTTCGAGCAGATCCAATTCGACATGCGTGTCGAGCAATACCTCACTCTGATTGATTCCGGTATCCGTAAAGCGGTATCCGCGTTGGGCCTATCGCCCTTCACCGTAGATATGGACGCGCAGGCAACTGGTGAGATGACGGCGACTGAGACCCGGGCCCGCACCCGCCGTACCCGCGCCACCGCCGACACCAAGGGACGCCACGAGCGCGCCCACCTCTCCCACATCCTCACCGCCTACCTGCACATGGATGCCCTACTGAACGGCTACACGCCGCCCACGAAACCGGTGGTCGTGTCCCTCCCGGACCAGATAGAGGTGTCGGAGCAGGAGCTGACCGGCAGTGTCACGACCGTGTACACCAGTGGCCTCATGTCTATCCGCGCCGCCCTCACAAAGCTGCACCCCGAGTGGACACCCGAGGAGGTTGAGGCTGAGGAGCTAAGAATCAAGCAAGACCAGGCCGCCGCCATGCCGCAGGACCCGCTGCTTGGCCTAGGTGAGGATATGGCCCCGCTATCCGATAGTGAGTAGCCCATGGCGGACAGTAAAGACAGGCAGTCCGCCCGCCTCGTGCGCCTCTATGAGGACGCGGAAATACTGATCCTCCGTGAGCTCTCGGCGGCTATTAAACACGGCACCTATGAGGATGTTAACCGGCTCCTCTACCGCGACGCTGAGGTTCGGAAGCTCCTAGAACGGGCCCGCCGTATCCTCACCGCCGCCGGGGCTAAGGCCAACGGCATGGTGGAGGAGTTAGCCGTGGCGGAGTTTAAGGACGCGATGCTCGGAGTCCTGGAAGATGTAGGGAACAGCGCTGAGGCGATACCCACCGTGGCCGCACTATCGGCCGTACAGGTAGCGGCCACCGGCACCTCGCAGGCGATAGCGTCCACACATCTCAGGGTCGTCCGCGAAGTCTCCGACGTGTACCGCAGTATCACCGCGCAGACGGTACAGTCCGCGATTATTTCTGGGGTTGACCACAGGGCGGCTATGAGGCACGCCCTCAACCAGTACGCCGACCGGGGCATCACCGCATTTGTTGATAGGGCCGGGCGTAAATGGGCGCTTGACTCCTACGTAGACATGTCCGTGAGGACGATGCGGAATCAGGCAACGCAGGAGGGCCACCTGTCCGGTTATGAGCAGGCCGGTGTGGAGCTAGTACGGGCGTCGTGGCACACCGCCTCGGCGCCGCAGTGCTACCCGTTCCAGAACCAGCTGTTAGCAATTTCGGGCGGGGCAGGGGTTAGGGAGATGGTAGACCCAGCCACGGGCGATAAAGTCACCGTGACGGTTAAAGACACGCTACGGGGCGCAATCAGCAAGGGATACCACCATGTCAACTGTCGGCACCGCGATACCGCCTACACCCCCGGCGACCCGACACCACAAGTGCCGATGGATAGCCCGGCTGAGAACAAACGCAAGTACAAGGCGTCCCAGAAGCAGCGGTACATGGAGCGGCAACTCCGCCGCTGGAAACGCCGCGAGGCCGTAGCGCTCACCCCGCTCGACCGGGACACCGCCCGCGCCAAAACAAAAGAGTGGAACCGGCGCATCCGGGAGCACGTAGATGCCCACGAGCACCTCACCCGGTGGTCGCACCGCGAGCGGCCACGTAGCTGACCGCACGCACAACACTCGCATCATCTGAGGCAGTGGCAGACCAGGAGTTACCACAAACCAAGAAGATGAAGGGACACCCATATGTCAGACACCACCGCCTCCGTCACCGGCGAGCAGAACACCGAGAACACCACCCAGCAGCCGGGGCAGGAAGAAGGCCAGGAGCCCACCAGCCCACAACACAACGAGGAAGGGGACGACCGTATCTCCCAACTCAACGCTGAGGCCGCGAAGTGGCGCACGAAGTTCCGCGAGCAGGAAAAGGCGACCGCCGAGTTCGAGAAACGCCAGCAGGAGATCGAGCAGCAGTTCGAGTCCTACAAGCAGAACCTGGCTAAGGTCATGGGCCTTGCGGAGGAGGAAGACGTCGAGGACCTTGGCAAGAAGTACCAGGAGCAGGCTAAGGCCGCAGATGAACGCTACAACCAGCTGCGTCAGCGGGTAGCGCTCACCGAGGCGGTACAGAAGGCTAAGGCTGACCCGGATCTGACTGTCCCCTTCATTAAGGGCGGTGGAGCATTCAACGCCCTTGACCCGTCCGCCGATGACTACGAAGCCCAGGTGGCTGAGCTCGTCGCGGAGACGGTGGCAGCAGTCCCGAAGCTGCGCGCCCAGGTGGCGCCCGCATCTTCCGGTAACGCTCCGACCCCATCCGAAAACAGTGGCTCCCGCAGGCTCACCGTAGAAGACCTGGACAACATGTCCCCTGAGGAAATCTACGCGGCGCGCAAGGCCGGGAAGCTAAACCACCTATTCTAAGGAGATAGCGCATGTCTGTCGCATCCTTTATTCCTAAGCTGTGGGCTCCGGAACTGCTCGTTCCGTTCAAGAAGTCCAGCATCTACACCCAGCCGGGCATCGCTGATACCAAGTACCAGCCGATGCTTCAGGACAGTGGCGACACGGTGGAGATTAACTCCATTGGTAAGGCCACCATCAAGAAACACGACCGTACTAAGGACCTTGAGTACGATGACCTGACCACGACCTCTGCGAAGCTGGTCATGGACCAGGAGCGGTACTACGGTTTCCGCGTCTCCGACGTTGACCGTGTACAGGCGGCCGGTGACTTCGCTTCCGCCGCCACCAACCAGCACGGCTCGGAGATGGCCGACGAGATTGATAAGGCAGTAGCCGAGGCCCTCAAGGAGGGCGCGGGTAACAAGCTGAAGAACCAGCCGGTATTCGACGGCGCCGACTTCTACCGCCCCTCCGACGGCCAGCTCACCGCGTGGGACGTGGTTCGCAAGCTCGCCACCGAGCTGAACAAGGTGTCCGCGCCCACCGCCCAGCGCTGGATCGTGGTCGGCCCTAACTTCGGCTCCGCTCTTCTCGCAGACCGCCGCGTTACCCAGGCAGACGCAACGGGTACCGACATTGTGGCCCGCAATGGCCTCATCTCGTCTATCTCGCAGCTCGGCCTGAACGTGTACCAGTCCAACAACGCCCCGGTCACCTCTGGCCGTGAGGGCATTGTGGCGGGTGTTCCTGGCGCACTTGCGTTCGCCACCCAGCTCCGTGAGCTGGAGGCATTCCGTGACCCGGATCGCTTCGGCGATATTATCCGTGGTCTTCAGGTCTTCGGCGCGAAGGTCGTTAACCCGAAGGGCCTCGTCTATGTGGAGGCTGACGTGAAGCCGGGAACCCTCGGCTCCGCTGCTGCATCCACCCCGGCAGCCTAAAGGCGGGTGGTAGTGCCACGCCCCTGGTTGCCACCGGCACGGTGACCTAAGGCTGGCGCTACACAGGGCGGTCTACCCGTCCTCTAGATAGGTGCTAGGGGGCGTTGGGTAGCCCGCCCTTTTTCATACCTACGGCACGATGATGTTTCCCCTCTGGAGGTGGGGATAGGTGAATCTTGAAATGAACTACGTTGACCGGACTGAGCTTATAGCTGACGCTATTCCCGGCACCTATGACGGTTTAGACGATGCTCAGCTAGACAGTCTCATTACTCGGGCGTCGATGCTGATGCGCCGCTACACTAAGTCCGCTGTCTACGCGGTAGACGAGTACGGTATGCCGACAAGTGAGCGTATTCGGTCGGCGTTCCGTGACGCCACGAGTGCCCAGGTACTTGCTTGGGTTGAGGCCGGGATAGTGGGGGAGTTGTCGACCGGCGGCGCCAATGTGGAGGCATCCGTGGCCTCCTCATCTAACAACGGCTCGTCTGTCTCTTTCGATAACAGTGTGGCCACCGCAGCCCGTACCCGTCTTCTAGCCGGGGAGCCGTCCGAGGGCGCGCTCCTCATCCTGGAGGACGCCGGGCTCATTGGTGCCCAGCCATGGATTCGGGTGTAGTGGCGATGCGTAGCAACACGAGCGAAACCCTGGCACGCCTCTGGTTTAGGCATGAGGTGAAGCTACAGGGCGAGGAGATGCGAACCGCTAGGGGCGTCACATACGGCCCCGAGCAAACCGTCATGGCGTCCGTCAACATGCAGACCCGAGTAGTGCAATCCGGCGTAGGGCACGGGGAGGAAGTCACCGTGGCGGGGACACTCAACTGGGATGTGGGGGGGCCGCTCCCAGCTATCGGTTCCACGGTGACGATACCGGAGGAGTTCGGGGCGAAACCACAGCGGAAGGTCGTCACCGCCCGCAGGGCCTACACCGGCACCGGGCTGACACCAGACCACGTGGAGGTGACCATCCTATGAGCCTTCGACTCAACACCGAGCAGGTCAAGCAGCGGGTGAAGCAAGGCGCTGTACAAGGCGTGTCGGAGGCGGCGCGTGTCGTTGAGGCGACCTCCGTAGACCTCACCCCGCTGGGTGAGACGGGAAACCTACGCCAGTCCGCCCAAGCGGTACCCGGCACGGATACAGGCGGCAAGGTTCAGGGCGTTGTTCGCTACGACGGCCTGCCGTACATCCGCCGCCAGCACGAGGAGACAACCTGGAATCACCCGCGTGCTGGACAGGCTAAGTATCTGGAGACGGCGCGGGCCCAGAACGCCGAGAGGGTCGCGCAGATTGTGCGAAACCACATTAAGGGGATGATCTAGGTGCCCGAGTACAACACGCAGAGCGAACCACGCCCCGCCACCCATGAGGACTTCGCCGATCACCTCGCCGCCTACCTCCACGCCCAGGGCGTATGCGCGGACCCTACAGACAATCAGGACGGCGGAGACACCCCGGCTGTGTTCATCGGGCGAATGCTAGACCAACCAGACCGCGCCCTCTGCATCTTCAACGTCAGCATCGAGAACGCCTGGTCCGACAGCAACCCGACGGCCCGGTTCAGCCTCGCGTTCCGTGGCGCACCCGAGGACCAACTCACCCCAGCTAGGGACGCCGCCCGCGCCATGAATGCCCTGCACGACCTCACCGATATTCAGCTGACCGCGCAGCAGGCCGTTCTAGTCTGCCGGCGGGTCATCAATGATCCACAAGTGCCGGATTCCAACATTCGCTGGCATAGCATCGACACCTACGAGGCAGTGCTGGCAGTCCCATCGACTCCCTAGGAGACCACCATGGCAATTGCTAAGTACGCGACCGCCCCGAACTCGTGCGAGCTGAATAAGCAGCTCAACCGTGGCTGGGCGTTGCAAGTTAAGCCGGTAGGCGCCGACCCGGCAGAATACAAGTTCGTTCGCGGCGTCACCAGCCTCGGCGTCAACATCGAAACCAACACCGTTGACGCTTCCGACATTGACTCCAACGGCTGGGCATCTGAGGAGAAGACCTCTCGCTCCCTCACTATTTCCGTTGAGGGCCAGTTTGCCCGCAAGGGTGACCTTGACCTCCTCACCGAGGACCAGCAGCTGCTGAAGGTGACCGGTGAGGAGCTGGGCTCGGACGGCAAGGTTGATTTCCGTACCTGGCGCACCGACATTGACGAGGGCTGGGAGGGCACGGCGACTAACTCGTTCACCTCCGGCTCCGGTGGCGCGAACGACCTCCGCACCTTCACCTCCGATCTCAAGTCTTCTTGTGAGCCAACCCGTATTCACTCCGTGAAGAAGGGCGAGGAGAAGAAGGAGTCCACCCCGGTTGATGTGGATGAGCTGCTGAAGATTATTCGCCCGAAGGGCGCGGCGGGAGTCGAGTCTCGCAACCCGGGCGGCACCCCGGGTGCTACCGACCAGTAGCCAGAGCGGCAGCCTAAACCCCTATTCTCCCCGCCCCAGTGGCGGGTGAGCGAACCCCCGCGTTGCTTTGTCCTTTCCTGCGCGGGGGTTTCGTCATGCTCTAGCTGACCGCGTATGCAGGCCGGTCATAATCCGGGGTGTTGAAACACAAGCGCATAGGAAAGGACATGCGATGACAGACTTTGGGCAACTACAGGAGCACCTCGACTCCAACGACGTAAAGTTCACGCTGAACGGCAAGGAGTACACGGTGGACCCGTCCGCCCAGGACGTACTCAAGTTTCACGTTCGCCTGAACTCGAGCACCGAGAAAACAGTATCGGGGCAGGGGATTGCCACCTTCGAGCGCGTCGCACACCTCGTGGGGTCAAAGTTCGATACCGAGACCGGCAAGATTACCGGGGGCCTTCTTGGCCAGCTGATGAAGGACGGCGCCACCTTCCCACAACTCAATCACATCGTGGAAACCATTCACATCAAGTACACGAGCGGCGACGACCTGGCTAAGGCGTACTTTGAAACAGGGTCGGTAAAAAAAGCACTCGAGAAGTTGAACAACGACTCCCAGGAGAACCAGGAGACGGGCCAGACGAGTGGCGAGACCAGTGGGGACGACTAAGACGTGACCCCGATGGGTGGGCCTACGCCCCGGACAGTGACCTCTGGTACGACCCCTACGCGGGGGCATACTCGGAGAACGATCCGGGAGGTGGGCCGCCAGACCTCTTCATACTTGAGACATACGGCGAGTACGTACGTGAGTGGTGGGCGGAGAAGATTCAAGACCGGCCCGACGTGGATATGTCTAAACTGACATGGCCCTCCATGCTCTCCCGCTGGGATGACATAGAAACCGACTTTCATCACTTCTACCAGGTAGACCTTGGTGGCGGCGTACTGGCTGACCGCCGCTGGCGGTGGTTCAGAATACGGCTAATCAGGCTACTGGGCGAGGATACAGCCATCGCCCGTGGTCTCGGATTACGCAAAACACCCAGCTTGAAGGAGTAGCGTATGGCCGCCCTGGACCTTGGCGATCTTGGTTTCAAAATCACGGTTGAGACCGGCGAGTTTGACCGTGCTATGGGCCGTGTTGAGCAGGCCGCCAGGAAGGTAGACAAGCAGCTCGACAACACCGGTAAAAAGAAGCTTTCAGTCAAGGCCGACGGCGGGCAGCTAGACAAGCTCCAGTCCTCGGCTAGGGACGCTGCCGGTGCACTCGACCAGGTAGGCAGCAAGCGTGTGGCCCCCAGTGTGGAGACCGGCGGGCTGGGGCAGGTCAAGACAGCGGCGGCTGAGGCCGCTGGGAGCATGGGGGAGCTGAACTCCCACGCCGGTGAAACAGGCTCCGTGTTCTCTGGGGCGGCTGGCGGTATCGCTAAGTTTGTGGGCGCAGCCGTAAGCCTTGGGTCTATTGCTACGGCGGCCAAGGCCGTGGCGTCTGCCGGTATGGACTTCCAGTCCCAGATGAATACCTTGTCCGCTGTTTCTGGGGCGACTGGTGCACAGCTGGAGGCGGTGGGTAATAAGGCCCGCGAGCTTGGTACTGACGCGTCTCTGACGGCTACCTCCGCCTCTGACGCGGCAGGTGCAATGACTGAGCTGGCTAAGGGCGGCTTCTCGGTTGAGCAGTCGATGACGGCGGCTAAGGGAACGTTGCAGCTTGCTGCGGCGGCGCAGGTTGAGGCAGCTGAAGCGGCAACTATCCAGTCGCAGGCGTTGCAGGCGTTCAACCTTGGGGCTGAGGACGCGGGCCGTGTTGCCGATATTTTGGCTGGTGCCGCTAACGCCTCCTCCGCCGAGATGACCGGTATTGCGCAGGGTATGCAGCAGGCCGGTACCGTCGCCAACCAGTTCGGCCTGTCGATTGATGACACCGCCACCGCCCTGGCAATGCTGGCCAACGCCGGTATTCAAGGCTCCGACGCCGGTACCCTCCTCAAGTCCGCGATGCTGGCGCTGACAGACCAAGGCAAACCGGCACAGGCCGCGATTGAAGAGCTGGGCCTTACGGTGTACGACGCCAACGGCAAGTTTGTGGGCATGTCCTCCCTCCTCGGCCAGCTCAAAGACGCCTCCGCATCCATGACCGAGGAGCAATACCAGGCGGCAACCGCCGTGCTGTTTGGCTCAGACGCTATGCGCCTGGCCGGTGTAGCGGCGGTGCAAGGCTCTGAGGGCTTCGACACCCTCAAGGAAGCCGTTGTTAGGCAGGGGCAGGCAGCTGAGGTAGCTGCCGCGCAGACACAAGGCCTGCCGGGTGTGTGGGAGCGAGTTCAGAACACCATGGAGGATCTTTCCCTCGGCGTGTTCGACAAGATTGATGACCAGCTGGTACGCATGGGCAACGGCGCCGTGGATGCCCTTGATGCCGCCGCCCCCAAGATTGAGGCCTTCGCCTCCAGCATGGCGGGCCTTGCCGGTACGTCGATGGACGGCTTGGGCAAGGCGGTGGAGCTGTGGGGGAAGCTGCCCGGCCCGGTAAAAGACACCGCCGTGGCGCTTGGCGCCGTCAACGTGGCGATGAAACTGCTCCGCACTGAGCGCGGCGCCAACGCGGTAACCAAGCTGGCTGAGTCCTTCGCTAACACTAAGACCAGCCTCAAACTGTTTGGCTCCTCCATGTCGGAGGCCTACGGCTACATGCGGCAAGCCAACCCCGAGATGAGCCGCGCCGGTGCCGCCATGCGCGTGCTTGGTGGGCAGGGCGGTGTAGCCGCCGCTGGCATGTCCAAGCTCAAGGCCGCAGGCATGGGCGTGATGGATATGTTCGGAGGGCCGTGGGGCATCGCCTTGGCAGCCGCCACCGCAGTCATCACCGACCTTGTGGCATTCAATCAGCGGGCGTCACAGGCCCAGGAGGACTACAAGACCGCCACCAAGGATGCGGCTGAGGCTCAGGAACGCCTCAATAGTGCCCTTGCAGGAAGCACCGCCCCGCTCAGCAAGGAACAGTTCGAGGACGCGAAGCTTGTAGCCGAGGGCTACACCGCCAGCATCCGCATGAACGGTGAAACCATGGCAGGCTGGCGTGGCGAAGCCATTAAGGCCGTTGATGTGGCCGGGTTGCTTGGCTCAAGCCAGAGCAAGGCATGGCAGGAAACCATTAAGCAGGCCGAGGTCATGGGTGAGGCCAGCATCCTCACCGGCGACGCGCTGAAGGCCCAAGGTAAGGACTGGGAAGACCTGGGCGAGATTGTGGCCCGTGGCGGCAAAGAATACGATGCCGTCATTGAGCGGCTTAACGGCATCGAGGGCCACTGGTGGAATGACCAGGGTGAGGCCGCTCAAATGGCTGTTGAAAACCTTGAGTCCGCACGTGCCGAATACGAGCGCTCTATTGATGCTGCCCGCAGCGCCGACCCCGCATTCCAGGCCATCGGCGAGTCGATGGGTGTGCTGGCAGACGAGGCGGCTTCCGCTGAGGATAAGCTCTCTGCGCTGAAGCGCATCATGGATGAGATGTCCGGTAACGCGTTGAGCAAGGATCAGGCCGAGGCCGCTTTGGTTGGGGATGTGGAGCAGCAGGCCGAGCAGATTGAAACCCTTGCCCAGGCGGTTGCCGAGGTTGGGCCGATTGAGCTTGACCCCGACGGCACGATTGATGCCACGACAGGCTCCGGCGCGAAGGCCGTGTCCATGATTAGCGAGCTGGGTGACAGCATGGCGCAGGCGGCTGTGGCCGGTGTTGATGTGGACGAAATCTTCAACCAGCAGGCCGACAATATGGCTGCCCTACAGACTGCGCTCGGCTTGACGGACGAGCAGTTCCAGAGCCTGATGCGGTCCTACGGCATCACCCGTGAAGTGCTCGCCCTTCCGCTTGCAATGGAGGGCGCGGACACGGTTGAGCAGCAGATCGCCAAGCTGGAGACCGGGCTGGCCGGGTTGAAGGAAGGCAACTCCGTTGAGATTGCCCCGCCAGACCCCGCTGTGGTGCTTGCGCTCGAGGACATGGGCTACAAGATTGAGCACCTCCCCAACGGCAATATCGAGATCGAGTCCACCGCAGATGTGAACATCGATGAGCTCGATGAACTTCAGGCCCGCGTTAACGTGATTGACGGTCTGAGCGCTAGTGCTACAGCCGAGCTGGACACCACCGAGTTCGGGCTGAATGCTGAGCAGGCCCGCGCCATTGGTGAGGAGCTGGACGGGCTGGATGTATCGCCCGAAGCCGACCTGATTATTGAGAAGCTCCTACAGGGCAAGGACGTATCCGTTGGTGAGCTGAACCTGCTGAGCCAGGAGAAGGCTGTGCCCACCGCAGACCTTGAGAAGTCCCTTCTTGACGCTGGTGTGTCGGATGCTTTGGTGAAGACCGCGAACCTTGGGGAGCAGCGCCCCACCCCGAGGTCGGATATGGATAATTCGTCGTTCATGGCGAAGGCCCGCGCCATGATGGACATGATTGGTATGCTCACCCGCCCGATGACCACCACGGTCACGTTTGTGGGTAGGAAGGTTGGCCAGTGGCTGAGCCGTGAGCACGGTGGGCGTATCCCCAACTTCTACGAGGGCGGGCAGATACCCGCCTTGGCGATTGGTGGTAACTCGGGCTACAGGCTGCCAGGTACTGGGCCTGGAACCAACATCGTGGACGGCTTCATGGGCGTCACGGATGATGGGTTCCCCATTGCCCGCGTCAACCGCAACGAGTGGGTGATTAACGACAAGTCCAGCGAAAAGTTCAACGGCACCCTCGCGGCGATTAACGCCAACGACCCCCGTGGCATCATGGCCAACCTGGCGCATGAACTCCCTGCGCTTGAGACGGGTGGGCGCACCAAGTCGGAGGAAGTCAAGAGCATTCTTGCCCCGTACAACAACGGGCCGTACGTCATGGGCGGATTCTCACCTGCATCATTCGACTGCTCCGGTGCGGTGTCCGCAGGCGTGAACACCTACCTGGGCCTTGACCCGTTTGATTCCCGCATGTCCACCGTCAACGAGGGTGCCTGGCTGGCGGCCAAGGGCTTCAAGTCCGGTCGCGGCAACGGCAACGAGCTTGTGGTGGGCTGGTACGACTACGGCGGCGGAGCCAACGGCCACACCGCCATGATGCTGCCAGACGGAACGTTTATCGAGTCCGGCGGCAACACGGGGCAGGGTATGACGATTGGTGGTGCTGCCGGGCCTCTGGATGGGCGCGGCTTCACCAACTTCATGTACCTGCCTGGCTCCGATGAGGACAAGGGCGGCGGTGTGCTGACTGGTGACCTTGGGGAGACCGACGGGTTCGGCACCGACATTGGGGATATTCCTGATGTTGCCGGTGGCGGTGCCCGCGCCCGGGCCTCCTGGAAGGACGTTTCAGCCCCCACGGCTGGCAAGACTTTCCACGCCCCAGGCTTGGCTTCCAACCGCGTCAACGGCACCGTTGGCGGCTCTCTGGGGGCTGCTAATAGGGCGCAGGTCCGACAGTACGCAGACCAGTACGGCGTGCCCCAGTCAATGGTGGATGATGCGTTCGCCTTCGCCAACCCATTCCTGGGGAACCACACGTTCCGCGAGGAGCTTGGCGAGCCTGCCACCAAGCAGATTCTCAGTGTCGCCAAGCAGCTGGAGGGCGCTTTGGGCAAGGGTGGTATCGCCGCCCAGGTTGAGGCCGCCCTGAACGCCACAACCCCCAACTGGGATGTGTGGCTGCGCGTCAATGAGGACACTCTGGCCGCCTTCAACGAGCTGGGTGAGGCGCAGACCAACCGCAAGAACGCTTCCATGGAGATTACCGAGGCGGAGGAGAAGCTGGCGGAGCTTCGTAAGAACGCCACCAAGTCGGATAAGGACTCCACTGAGAAGCTTGCGGAGGCCTACAAGAACCTGGAGAAGGCCAAGAGCAAGAAGCTTACCAAATCCTACACGGCGGACAAGCGCGCCGACGATATTGAGAAGGCCGAGAAGAAGATCCGTGACCTCAAGGAGAAGGCCGACGAGAATGATGTGAAGTCGGCGCAGCGTATCGCCGAGGCCGAGCAGGATCTTGTTGAGGCGCGTGAGGCCGAGAAGGAAGCCATCGCGGAGGTCAACGACGCCCAGATTCGGTACAACGCTGCCTTGACTGTGGCGCCGATTAAGGCCGCCGCCTCCCTGGCGGATACCTTGGCTGAGGGCATGGGCCGCGTGGCGGAAACCATGGGCCTTATGGCCGAGAACATGGATCGGGCTAACAAGGTGGCCGATGAGCGCCTTGAGGCCGAACTGGCGGATGTTCAGGCTAAGCGTGGCGCTGTGGATGCGGCGCAGGCTTTGCGTGAGCTGGAGCGGCAGAATCAGCAGGCCCGCCATGATGATGTGCTGGCGCAGCAGCAGGCAGAGTACGACCTTGCTATGGCCCGCAATGAGCACGCCCAGAACGCCGGGAGTGCCGAGGTTAATTTGGCGGAGCTTCGCCAAAAGGGCATCTTTGACACCGTACAGAAGGCCACCGACGCCGACCGGGTGGCTATCCTGTCTGCCTCCAATGTGGAGGTTGCGGAGATGAATCTTGATGCTATCCGCGCCTCGTCGGCGGAGGCCGAGTTCAACCGCAAGGTTGCTGTGGAAGATGCCACCGCAGACCTGAATTATGCGCAGGAGATAGCAAAGCTGACTTCTGAGCGTCTTTCCGTGGCCACGATGGAGCTTGCCCGCTCTGCGGCTGAGGCTGCCGGTGTAATGGGTAACTCTGCTAGTGCTTTGGCTAAGGAGCAGGAAGGCAAGCAGAAGAAGGCGAAGGGTGCGGCTGGCATTCTTGGCGGCATCGCCCAGATTGGTGCCGCCGCCGCGATGACTATTGCCACGGGTGGCGCGGCACTCCCGGCAGCGCTGGCGTTGGGTGTTAGCGGCCTTGGTAGCTTGACGAAGGGCGCCACGAGTGTGGCAGAGGGACGCGCCCAGGAGAAGGCCTACAAGGAGCAGGCCAAGAAGGAATACGATTCCCTATCGAAGGATGATAGGCGACGGGTTGATACGGCCCGTGGCGGCCTTGTGGCCGGTGTGCTTACCGGCGCCCTTGTGGGTGCTGCCGGTGGCTCCGGTGATGATGTGGCGGGAATGTTTGACGCCACCAGCGGCATATTCAACCTGCCCCTGTACAAGAAGCAGATGGAAGCCAAGTACGGGGCCGAGGCTGCCGAACTGTTGGCGGCGAAGGCGGAGGCCGATATTAACCGCCGTCAGAAGAAGCTGGAGCTTGACAAGGCCCGCCGCGACCTCGACCGGGTGAACACTATCAACCCGCGCAAGAATGAGCTGGCGGAAATGACACAAACCTTGAAGCAGCAGCTGGCGGAGCTCCAGCAGGAGAACTCCCAGCTCTCCGGCGTTAACAACAGGCTGGACACCAACAACAGCCTTTTGGACGACAAGAACCGCTCTGTACTTATGACGGTGGGCGGCTCCGGCTGGGGTCAAGACCTTGAGGCCGGTATGCGCGCCGCCGCCTCGGCAGGTGGCTTCGGCGGGGTGACCCGCGACGAGGTAGGCGAGTGGTCATCCCTCAACGTTGAGCAGGGCTGGCGCAACCTGGACAAGTTGCGCGCCTTGGTGGAGCCAACCCTGGCGCCGAAGGATACCGCCGCTGATGCTGCCGCCGCCAATGGCCTCATCGAAGGCCTGCCGGAGACTGTGGTGGGTGGCCGGTACGCCCGCCAGCTTGCGGACAGTGTTGTGGAGGGCGCGCAGCAGGCCGCCCAGCGCTCAGCCCAGGCCGGGATGGAGGCAACCCGCCGCCGCGCCTATGAGGACGCGGCGCAAGCCGTCCTCACCCAGATTGGCGGGGCCGGTGATACGACCCGTATTGATACGCAGTTCACGGGCGCGGTGACCGTGAACGCCAAGCTGGAGGACAAGGTGCTTAGTGGCCTGTCCTCGATGGTGAAGAACAGGTAGGAGACAGGCTGTGAGCATTCCTTGGGATAAAAAGTTTCGTATCACCCTGTGGGGTGTGGATGGTGAGCCTTTGGCGCTTAGCCGTCCGCGTAAGAAGCGCGAGGGCATCTTCCTGGACGATGTGCCAGACGGGCTTTCCGGCATGGCGAAGAAGCATCTTTGGGATGAGGCCTCCGGGGCGTGGCGGGGTACCAGCGTCACCCAGAACACTCTGCGTCTTGACCTTGTGGTGAAGTCGCGGGACGTGCGCCGCGAAGTGAACACACTCCTCGCCAAACTTGGTGACGGGGGGCGGCCAGTCGGTGTGTCTATCACGTCGGCGGAGTGGGGCTACAGGTGGTACCGGGCGCGGGTTCAGGACGTGTCAAAGGTGGAGTGGTTCCAGTCGCCGGGCGGGTCGAAGGTAGCGAAGCTGAGTGTGATTCTGGAGTTTTCGGGCGATACCACCCGCAGATTCACGGAAAGCTTGGTACTTGGCCCTACAGACACTTTCGGCACTGTGACGCTTAGGGTGGATGGGGACACAGATATTTGGCCCCGATTCCGATTCGAAGGCAAGTACACCAAAGCGAAGGTTCGACTGACCGCTAAAGACGAGTGGCAAGAATTGCCGTATCGCGCCGAAGGCTGGGTAATCGACTCGCATCCCGAGCGGCGTCACGTCACAGACCTGTACGGCAACCCCGACTTTAGTGTCGTCGTCCCGTTCTGGCCCGAGCCAGTCCACGTGATGAACGAGACGGGGGAGGTGCAGATAGATGTGACGAACCCTACCAGCGGCTTCAAGTGCACCGTCGAGTGGATACCGGAGTTTAGCAGAGCATGGTAGTCAAGCACACCCCCCGCCATGAAGTCATTGATGCTCGCGTTTGGGATGTGTCAATGTCCCGGTGGTGGAGCCTTGCCCCCTGGGAGGAGATTAACCTCCAGTGGCGTGAGGATTGGGGTGTGGACACCGGGGAGATCCGCCTTGCGGAAGACCACCCGAGGGCGTCTAGGCTTCGCGCCGCCCGCCACGTGCCAGTACCAGTCACCTTTGAGGTGAACGGGGTGCGCTGGGACGGCTACGTGGAGTCCACAGAGACAGGGCAGGAGACGGATGGCACCCGATACCTGCGGGTAACCGTCCAGTCGGAGACGAAGCACTTTCACCGCATGCTGGGGCGCGGCCCGGTGGCGTCGGCGGCGGATGGCTCCTCCGAAATTGAGGAAGGCTCCTTGGGAGCGGTGACGCACCGGCTGGTGGCCCGTGGAGCGGTTCGCACCGGCCTACCCACCTACGTACTGATTGACCACCAGGGCGACCCGGTACAGGTGGAAGTACGCACCGAGGACTACGTGGCGGGCCTTCTGGAGGAGCCACTGGCGGGATCAACATCCTTCGTGCAGGTGCGGAAGCTTCTGCCCGGCGACACTATCCCCGGCACGGGACGCGCCTTGCACTACGAGGGGGCAATGGAACGCCAATGGGCGAACGCTCAGCTTGCTAAAGGTGTGTGGCCTAACGCCACTACCGGCCCCCGTATCTACGGCTCTACGGTGCTTACCGATGCTCCGCCCATGCCGGATAACTCATGGGCTGGTAGGGGACAGGTAAAGGACGGGGCCCTGCTGTCTGAGCCTATGGATGGTATCTGCTGGATACCGTTCGAGACGGTGGTGGAGCGGCCCGTGGGCTACTACGCGGAGATTGATCCCGCCAAGGTGCATGTCGTTGATCGCACCAAAATTAAGGACGGGCCGGGCGCCAAGGCGGGCCGCCCCCACTTTGTGACCTACTGGGAGGCCGGAAAGTTCACGGTCACCCCAGCCTTGCGGCGTGCTTTGGGCGCCGGGTTGGTGCGCACCATCAACGGGCTTCGCATGTCTGGCATTGGAATGGTTAAAAGCTGGGTGGAGGACGGTGCGGTGTACGCCTGGAAGGAGGGCGTGGAGTGGGTTATCGCCACCCCGTCCGAGTTCCTAGCGGATAATAAGCGCTACGCGGCTACAGGCTCAGCACAGAAGCAGACTCCCGGTGTTTTGGTGTGGCAGCACGCAGGCCGGGATAGGCGCGGCGTAGTGTTCTCCTCCGCCCCTGGCGGCGGGTTGAAGCGGTGGGCCACTACGGAGACCGCGCCGGATGGGGCGATGCTCATTGGTGGCGGCCAGCTGGACGCCCAAACCATCGCCGCCCTCGAGTCCGGACTCCTCAAGCCCAAGGGCACCGTCACATCTGCCAGTGCGGAGTCGGCGGAGGCGCTTCTACCTTCCTCGGCAAGGATGCCCGGGGTAGTGGAGCGCCTGGATGTTGACGTGCAGCCTCACGCCACAATCAGCGGCACAGAGGTGTCTTTCAGCAAGGCCGGGGGCAGAGTGAATATCGAGGCCGCTGGGCCGTTCTTCCTGCGCGAAAAATACATGAACCTGTCGTCCACGGGCGGCACCAATCCGACGGCGGAGATTGCCCGCGAATGGGCAGCCTCCCAAGGCACAACCAGCATGAGCCTCACCCCAGGGCACCACCAGACAGTCGTGTTTGGTGATGATGTACGCCGCCCTGACGGGCGTGTAGTGCCGGGCTGGAAGCCGGGCGACCGTATCAGTTTCGTGGACGGTACCACCCGTGTATCCGAGGTGATTATGGGCTACACGTTGAAGGCGTCCGCCACGGCGGAGCTAACCGTCGAGCCTATCCTCGGCAGGCGCGACAACGGCGTGATGACCAGCTTCAAGTCAATGGTGGAGGCGTCGGAGAAGACCGGGCGCAAGGCGCTGCTAGCCCCACCCAGGAAGGTTCCGAAGGAGACCCTGGAGAAGGTGGCCGATAATCGTTTCGGCGATACCTCAGCCCAATGGCGCAAGGACATTGCAGCGGATCTCCAGAAGTCCTGGGACTACATGAACAAGGCTTCCGAATTCTCAATCCAGTCACAAAAGTATTCCGCGCAGGCCTCCGAACATTCGCAGGCTTCCTACCGCTATTCGGATAAATCACGGGAGTATAGCGAAGCGTCGCTGGAGTACTCCAAGAAGTCCTTGGGGTACAGCCAGGAAGCGCAGCGGCATTCCGAAGCATCTTTGCAAGCCTCCCGGCAGTCGTCGAAGTACTCGAACCAATCCCAGGTGTTTTCGCAGGAGGCCAAGGGCCACTCCAGTGATGCTAATGACCTGTCGCTGAAGGCGAAGTCTTTCTCTGAGGCTGCTGGGGCGTCCGCTGAGGATGCGGAGAAGTGGAGGGCGCGGGCCGAGGAGGCGCGCCGGTTGGCGGAGAATGCTAGGTCTGGCGCCGAAACAGCAAGGGCGCAGGCGGAGTCCGAGCGCAATCGGGCTGAGACGGCGCGTGCCGGTGCAGAGTCGGAGCGCAGCAAGGCCGAGACCGCCAGGTCGTCTGCGGAGAAGGCTAGGTCTTTGGCGGAGTCGGAACGTAGCAAGGCGGAGGCTGAGCGCAACAGCGCGGAGAAGGCCCGCGAGCGGGCGGAGAATGCGCGTAGCGATGCTGAGGGGAGCAGGCGCGAGGCTGTCACCAATGCGGTGAAGGCAGCCACGTCGGCAACCCAGGCGGCCATGTCTGCTACTGACGCGGCCTACTCGGCCAAGGAGAAGGCTGAGGCGGCGGAGCAAATCGCCAAGTCCAACCAGCGGGCTATTGCTATGGAGGCCCTGGGGCATCATGGCCAGTGGACGTTATCGTCGAAGGTGAGCATCCCCGGCGGCAAGTGGATTACTCTCCCGTTTTCCACCAATAAGGGCAAGATTGTGGGGTGTAGGCAGCTAAACTACACCAACACTGACAATAGCTATATTCGTCTCGATAGTGCTGGTGATTGGCAGTTTCACTGCCGATTCCATATGCCTCCCGCGACGTTTATTGACACGCTGATTACCTCCTCCGAGGCGCAGCTTAAGCTGGAGCTTCGTAACCCGAGCGGAGACGTGATTGATGAGGCGATCTTCATCAATCAGGATCAGGGTTGGGACCAGACCTATCAGGTGACTATGTCTAGCTATGTGCCGGTGGATAACTGCCAGCTCGTGGTGAAGGTGTACTCGCAGACCGGGCGCGGTAGTGCTTTGCTGTCGCAGACAAGATATGGCGAGATGTATCACGAATTATCGGTACGTCGCCTATCTGCTTAAGCCCGCTGACCGCCCTAAAAATCGCCCTCGGTTTGAGGGCGTAAAACGCGCCGCAACCTGCGGAAACCGACCGCATTCACCCCTCCTCCACACTGCCTTTATGAGCACAATCAAGGCGATGGAGGTGACGGGGTGCAGGAAGAATTCAGCGCTAAACTCACCGGACGATTCGTAGACGATGATGACATTGTCCGCACAGGGCGGGCCATGCTGGAGCTGGACGGCTTCAACATGCTTCACCTACCCATCCCCACCGGGTACAAGAATCAGCTTGACGGGTTGATTAGCTCGGCCCAGGGTGATGCGGCGGCGGCGAAAAAGTCTGAGCAGGCGGCTGCGAAGTCGGCGGCTAGCGCCAAGCAAGACGCCGACAAGGTAGCGAACACCCTGGACAACACGTTCTGGCAGGGCGATCGGCTCGCCGTCAACGGCAAGATTAGCCCGCCTTTGACGGGTAAGACTGGCTCCCAAGGCCCACCCGGAGAGGTCACCAAACAGCAGTTAAACACGGCTATCGCTACGGCTATCGCGGCCCTTGCCCCCACCGGCCTAAAACTTGTTCTCGCAGCACCAGACGATAAGACGGCGGAGCAGGCGGATACCGCAATCCGCGCAAAGGGCTACCAGGCTGTTGTGGTCGTGCCGACCACCAGCAGCTGGTGGGAGTAAAGAGAGGAGAACCGTTATGGCTTTGAGATCAATTAGACGCGGCCCGGAGACGGTGCGCCTCGATGTGGAACAGGGGGCCGGGTGGCAACCTGCAAGGCGCGGGCAGTTTGACGCTAGCATCAACAACTACCCGGAACTCGCCACGCTTCAAGCCACCGGGTGTACTGGACTGCGCGTGTACGACTACGACGCACCCGGCCAGCCCTACTGGGAGTCCACGACTGGCACGAGCCACACTGTGACGGTGATTAAGACGGGTCGCCGTCTTGCGGTGCGCGCCGAGAACACGACCGATAAGACGGAGGTAATAATGCACGCTGTTCCAATCCCCCCCCCCCTACTTCGTAAGACTTTTGCGGCGCTTGTGGGGTGGTTGCCATGGCGCTAAGGAAACTGGTGCCGCCGTCCACGTCCGGCCCAGGCTGGTACCTCAACCGCTACGGCGGGCTGGCGGTGCTACGCCTGCGGAACTACAGCGGCGGCACCACAATCGCCCTGCCGTCGGGCTTCACCCCAACAGTCGACTGCACCTACCGGCAGGCCTACGGCGACGTGAATATCCGCACCACGGGCAACGTCACCCTGCCGGACGTCACCGGAACAATCTGGGACACCTTCATCTACCCAGTGATCTAACCACGGTGGGGGTGGCAGCATGAGCATGAAACTCATTGGCCGTCGCCCGGTGCAGTACGCTCTGGAGGGGTATGCGAAGCCGGGCGACACGCACATCGCATTCCCAGACGCGGGTAAGATCAACCCCACGCCGAACCAATACCAGGTGCGCCCCGGCGTTGGTATGTGGGTAGCCACACTGACAGCGAGTGACCCAGGAGAAGAAATCCGAATCACTATCCAGAATGGTGAGTCTGCTACCGGCGTAGGCAGTGTGTCTACCTGTGGGCGAATTGAAAACCCGGATTTGTGGATTTTGTCGAATCCAGCGCGCAGTTTGAAGCAGGAAACCAGGTACGTGCTCACCTTGACGAAAACAGCCCCCCCCCTGTGTAATTGCAAGGTTCCGGCGCTGGTTGGGGTGGTGCTAAATGGCCTTACGCAAAATCAGCGGACGCGACACCGCCCTTATCACCACCGGGGCACCCGTCAACAGTTGGGCCGAGTGGCAACCGCCTCACCCACCTTGGGCAACCCTCATCCGCCAAAACGAGGGCATGGTGCTACCCGAAGGCAGATGGCGTTTGGAGGTCACGGCGGGGAGAGTGCTTACCTACGTGAACGACAAAAACGTCGGGCGCTTGACTGGCGTGAACGCACTGTCCGGCAATGTCTCGCTTTACGACATGGAAGGCAACGTGACCGCGTTTCTCACCCGCTTGGCTTAACTCGTCTTGGGGGTGAGGCCTGTGGCGCTTAGGAAGATTAGCGGGCCGGTGAGGGAACTCGCCACCCAAGACCTGAACACCATCACCGAGACAGGCGCCTATCTCCAAGCATCGAATAACGACGCGGGCAACGGCGCGAACTATCCCCGCGCCGTTGCGGGCCTGTTGGAGGTGTACACGGGAAAGAACTTCACATTCCAGCGGTACACCGCCTATAAAAACTTCGGAATCTATACCCGCTCGTACTACGGATTTGCGGGTGAGTGGGAGCCGTGGCGCAAGCTCCTAACCGAATAGACAACCAACTACCTGTGCGACCCTCTGACCGCCCCACGGTTAGGGGATGCTCTCATTTTGATGGAGGAACATTTATGACACTTGATGAAATCACCGCAGCAATCCGGCAGCTAGACGACGCTCAGTTTCAGGAGCTTTTGGCCTGGGTAGTCACCCCAGAGCGTGAACGTCGTGCCGCGCAAGCCGCCGTTGAGCAAGCACAAGCCGATTTGGTGGCCGAGCTACAAGAAGCGGGCAAGTTAGACAAGCCGAAGGCCGTCACCGTGGAGGAGGCTATCGCAGCGCCGGACAAGGTGCCAGCGTGGGAGAACCCGCTCACGGATCACTCGAAGATGTACGCGAAGACCAATGTCATCACCCACAACGGGCGGTTCTGGGAGTCCACTCACCCGGGCCTTAACCCGTGGGAGCCTGGGGCGCACGGAGTGGATGAGAATATCTGGTTCGACATCACCAACCAGGTTCGCCCCGCCGCCCCGGAGGAGAATACGGCTAGCCCTGGTGCTATCCCCTTCGCGCCGGAGCTGCCGGTGGAGGAGGGTGACCTCATTGAGTACGAGGGCGTGGTGTACAAGGTGCTCAGCGGCCACGTCACCAAGTCCTACTGGCCGCCCAGCGAATCGCCCAGCCTCTTCGAGCGCGTATAGCCTCAAGCCCCTACTGACCGCCCCGGTTGGTGGGGGATTCTCATTTATAGACGAAAGGGGTCAGAACTATGGTCACAATGCCAGTACCCAAGGGCTTCGTGGTCACAAGCCCATACGGCCCTAGGTGGGGCACGATTCATTACGGTGTGGACTACGGCGTCGCTGGAGGCTCAGGCGGCAAGCCTATCTATGCAATCAAGGACGGAACGGTCATCGCGGCAGGCCCGGCGTCGGGCTTCGGGCGGTGGATTCGCCTTGACCATCCCGCCAGCGTTGGGGGTAATGAGTCCGTCTACGGGCACATCATCCCCGAGGTGTCGGTGGGCCAAAAGGTGCGTGAGGGGCAGCGTATCGGGCGCATCAACCCCGACTCACGCACCAACGGCGGTGTAGCCCCTCACCTGCACATTGAGGTGTACCGCTACTCATGGGTGGCCCCGGCCCGGCGTGTGCTCGGGCAGACAATCCTTGACCCGCAGGAAGTACTACGCGGCGCGAAGTGGCCGGGCGAGTCTCAGCCCGCCAAGGAGTCCAAGCCGAAGCCGAAGGGAGGCACATTGTTTGGCATCGACATTAGCGAGCACAACGACGGGCTAAGCTGCGCCCGGGCTAAGCAAGAGGGCATAGACTTCGCCATCATTCGCCTATGCGACGGCACCCACGTCGATAGGGTGTTTCACTCGCACCTCGCGGATGCTGAGCAGGCTGGAATGCTCATCTCCACCTACTGGTATCTGCGCGCTCCCTCCGAGGGCACCAGCATCGCCCAGCAGGTCGATGTAATTGATCAGCAAATGGCAGGGCGCCGCGACCTGCCCGTGTGGATTGACGTCGAGAGCGTCGATAACCGATTCCCGTCAAGCGACCCGCGTCACTACCTACTACGTGGTGAGGATGTTTGGGAGGCCAAACGAGAACTAGAGCGGCGCGGATACCACGTCCCGGGCGTCTACTCCGGCGCGTGGTACTGGGAGAGAATGCCGGGCGGTGAGCCGTCCATGCAGGGCCTTGGCGCGCTCTGGTGCTCCAACTACGGGGACAATAACGCGGCCGGTGAGCCGCGTGCCTTGTACGCGAGCGAGGGCGGCGACCGTCACCCCGGCTGGGACTACCCCCTAGGCGACCGTAAACCAGACCTTTTGCAGTACGGCTCGCGTGGCATCGTCGCGGGACAGCCCAACGTTGACGTCAACGCCTACCGGGGCACTAAGGCGGAACTACAAGCCTTATTCAGCGGGAAGAACCCGACCAACAAGGAACCATCGGAGGAAGAAATGAACAAGCTCTACTCGCAAATCACCACATTTATCAGCGGCTATTTGGGCCCGCAGATTGACGCCCTACAGGACGTATGGACACAGCTACGCGGCCCTAAGGGCAAGGGCTGGCCCCAATTAGGTGTCAATGACAAGGGCCAGAACCTCACCCTCGTGGACGCAGTGGCAGCTCTTCGCCAGGACGTCGCACGCATCGAGAAGAAGCTGGAGGAACGTCGATGACACGCCCTTCACCGATGCTCACTGAGGTGGGCGAGTATGTGGCTGGCGCGGTCGCGGCGGAGCTCGTGGCTCAGCCGTGGTGGCTACGCCGCAAGGCCACGATAATGCTCATTCTGCAAGCGCTGGCGTGGCTGGCGGGTATCCTGCCCGTCGTGCTGACAGACACACCGGAGTGGTTCATCTTCGTCGCTGGTGGTGTGGGCTTCGTGCTCACCACGCTTCTGAACGCTCTGACGGTGGATGGTGTGACTCCTTCCATGGCGCCGCGATTGGCGGAGCAGGCGGAGGCCACCCAAGCGGAGCAGGCACCGCCCACCCTGCCGGTGTACACAGGGCCGACCACAGCGGGGGAGTAGCGCCGTGACCCGCACCCTACGTCTTATTATCGCCGCGCTAGCGTTTCAGGAGGCCTCACGCGGCCTCGACTACCTCTTCGGTGACAGCAGGCCCGGTACCGGCGTCTTCGAGATAGACAGTATTGGCCCAGCCTTCGCCTGGGGGCTGGCTTGTATCCTCGCTGCTCTCATCATCACCGCAGGTTTGGTGGCACGCCGGGATAACGTCGTCCGCTCAGGGGCGATGCTGTCAGCCGCTATCTACATCGCCTTCGCCCTCATGGTGGTGGACAACGTGTATGCGGACGACACGATAGACGACTGGCGCTATTTGACGTTGTATCTCAGTGCCGCTTTTATCTGGGGAGTCATCGCCTGGGCACTCACCGTCCGCATGGCAGTCGCGAAAAACCGGAGGGAGCATAGTGCAGATTGACGAAATACTCACGTTCCTGTCCGGCTCCAAGAACCCTTTGGGGTTCTTCCTCTCCATCGCTATCATCCTCGCCGTCGTCTCTGGTTTGTTCTCCAAGGCGGCGGAGAACTATGGCGGCATCATAGGCGCAGCCTCCAAGGCGCTCACCCGCCACAAGCAGGCTGCAATCGCGGCGGATGAGGCGAGCGTTGCGCGGCGCCTCGACCGGATGGAGGAGACGATTCAGAGCTTGGACGAGGAGGTGGGGGAGCTACGCGCCAAGGACAAAAGCCACCATGAGTACCAGCTTTATGTGGCCGGGTACTGGCGCAAGCTCCAGTTCTGGGCCGTGGAGCGTGATATTATCCTGCCGCCGCCGCCGATGATGACGTACCCGGAGTGGAAGCTTTCAACGAGCACCGGCGATTAGGCCTTGTGAAAGTCTTTGAAGTTTTGACCCTCATCCCACAGCTGGGTGGGGGTCCTTTTCTGCGTTTAGGGCATTAAAAAATCCCCGCTGACGCGGGGAATAAGAGCAATCTGCATGATGATTGAACATCAGCAACGGCTCACCCCTGCTAACGCAGGGAAAATTGAGCTGCAGTGCAATGTATTGAACATCGACAGCTGCTCACCCCCGCCGAGGCGGGGAAGGTTCGAGCTTTCCTGAATGCCTGAGCATCAGCAACGGCTCACCCCCGCTAATGCGGGGAACACCACTGAGCCTAAAGCATCTTCTTCCACTGCGCAACGGCAGACTGCTGACGCCCCGTCGCCTGTGCTACCCCCGTTTATTACCCACGATATTAGTACGCATTGCATATTATTACGCGGTGCGTCATAATGGGTATGTAAGCAAGAAACGCCACAAACAAAGGAACCCACCATGGCACGCCAGATGCGCACCCACGAAGTCCACTACATCACCAACGACTACCGCGTAGTCACCCAAACCGGATTCGTTAATGGTAAGCGCGTCTACGAAATCGCAGTGGTCAGCCGCAACACCGGACGTGAAGAATTCCGCAACGTTGAATCCGTCGAGAAAGCCATCACGCTCTGCGACAAGCGACAGGTCGAACTCGAAAAGCTGCGCGCCGAACTCGCCACCAAGCGCGAAACCGAAGCCAAGCAAGAAGTAAAAGAGACGGCAGAGCGCAACGAAGCTGAAGCACGCGGCCCACTTGCCACCGACCGTCAGGTTGACTACATCATGAGCCTTCTCTCCCAGCACGGTGGCCAGAACACAACCTGGTTCAGCCAAGGCCCGACCACCCTCGAAGAAGTTGCCCGCATGACCCGCCGTGACGCATCCACCTACATCTCCGCCCTCAAAGGCGACAACTAGAAAGGACCCCGAATCATGCAAATCATTAGCCCCGACACCCTCAACCACATCGGTATGAAAATCATCCTCATCGGCATGGCCACCAAGACCGTCAGAGCCGAGCGCACGACCGGGAACCGGGTTGCTCTCGAATCCGCCCGTAAGGGCTTGGCCGCGTCGGAAGATGACTACGAAAAGGCCATGGGAGAGCTTGCTCCTGACCAGCGCGCCTGGGTGGAAACCCTGTTTGCGAAGCCGCTTGAAATGGCGCGAGCCGGGAAAGATGGGTACAACGAAGCCGTGTACATGGCCCAAATCAAATGGGCAGATGACCAGGTGCGCGAGCTAGAGACGATTACCGCAGAGCTGAAAGATGCTCGCTCTGAGTGGGTGCAGGATGCCATGTCATACGATGTGAGCGCCTACCAAGTAGCGAAAATGTGCGGGCGTACCCCATCGACGGTGCAGCGCTGGGTAAGGTGAGCGGCTAGCTACCTTGTCAGCTACCACGGCTACTGGTACAGGCCGGTACAAAAATAGCCCCACCCTCTGTTTGCGCAGGTGGTGGGGCTATTTTTCTTGGAGGGAATGACGGGAATCGAACCCGCGTCTTCAGCTTGGAAGGCTGAGGTATTAGCCACTATACGACATTCCCACAACCGGTAATCTTCAACTTTCAAGGCCTTGACTTTGAAAGTCTCAACGTTGAAAGCCGTTGTATCGGCGTGCGAACTACTTTAGCGCACGTGGGCGCTGAAACGAAAATGGGAACTAGAAAGGGGTAAAAGGCGTTACTTTGGGTAGGTACATAATTACGACAACACACAATTCGACTCTGAGATGAAAGTGGTGCTTTCGTGAGCTCGTTATTGCTCCTCATCCTCGTCGTTGGCGGCGGCGCTTGGTTTCTGTCCTCGCGAAACGGGAAGAAGCAGCAAGAGCTGCGAGAATCCCAACGTTTTGATGATGCGATGGCGGATGCCCGCCGGTGGACCGAGCGTCTCGGTGGTCAGGTGATGAATATCAGCGGCACGGATACCGCCTCCCAGCAGGCTATGGCGGATGCTTCCGAGCGCTTTACCGCCGCTAACTCGGCAATCTCCCAGGCCACCACGGTCAAGCAGGCGCACCTAGCGCGCGAATCTGCATTGGAGGGTCTCTACTATGTTGCGGCGGCCCGTGAAATTATGGGTATGGACCCGGGTCCAGAGCTGCCGCCGTTGGAAGGCCAGCGCCAGGCCGGCAAGGTGACGGAGACCCGCACGGTGGAGGCCAACGGGGAGACCCTGACAGCGTCGCCAAGCGCATCCGCAGAAACCCCCAACTACTACCCGGGTGGTGTCGTAGCAGGGCGCCCGGTCCCGGCCGGCTGGTACTCGCGCCCGTGGTGGGCTGACGCGTTGACCACCGGCGTGTGGATGGTGGGATACTCCATGATGTTCAACGCCATGTTCGCCGGCATGGCGGGAGTGGGCTACTCCGCCGCAGCCGCTGAAAGCGGCGACTGGGGCGGAGACATGGGCGGCGCCGAGGGTATGGACGGCGGCGCCATGGATGGTGCCGGTGACGCCGGGGGAGGCGAGGAGGGCGGCTTTTTCGACGGCCTGTTTGGTGGCGACGGGGGCGATGGCGGAATGTTTGATTTCGACTTCGACTTCTAGCGCTAAAGCTGCCCCTGACGTGGGGAAACAAAGTTTAATTGGGGCCGGTGTTGGGATAGTCAAGCAGCTATCGGTACACTAGCCCCAGTATGAAGCGCAGCTGCGTTCGGAGCTTCCGGGCGCAGAGGCTTTCCATACGGGGCGTGGCGCAGCTTGGTAGCGCACCTGCTTTGGGAGCAGGGGGTCGCAGGTTCAAATCCTGTCGCCCCGACGTATGGGGGCCTGGACACGCATCCAGGCCCCTTCATTACATTTTTAGACGATCACAATCAGGAGAGTTTCTCGTGAAGACCACCGTAGACAAGCTGAGCGATACCCGCGTCAAGCTCACCGTCAACGTTCCGTTCGCTGAGTTGGACAAGGAAATCGCTCAGGCCTACGCGGCGATCGCGCAGCAGGTTTCCATCCCGGGCTTCCGTAAGGGCAAGGCTCCGCGCCAGCTTATCGACGCCCGCTTTGGTCGTGGCCCCATCCTCGAGCAGGTAGTCAACGACATGCTGCCGTCCCGCTACGAGCAGGCTGTTACCGAAAACGATCTCAAGGTCATTGGTCAGCCGGAGATCGACATTGCCAAGCTGGAGGACAACGACTTCGTCGAGTTCACCGCTGAGGTAGATATCCGCCCTGAGTTCGAGGTGCCGGACTTCTCCAAGATTTCCGTTAAGGTGCCGGCACTGGAGACCTCCGAAGAGGACGTCGACAAGGCGCTCGAGGACCTGGCTTCCCGCTTCGGTGAGCTCAAGGACACCAAGCGCAAGATGAAGACCGGTGACTACGCCATCATCGACATCACCACCGAGGTTGACGGAACCAAGCTGGATGAGGCTTCCCACGAGGGTATGACCTACCGCATCGGCGACGACAACCTGATCAAGGGGCTCGACACCGCTCTGCGCGGCATGAAGACCGACGAGGACAACGAGTTCACCACCACTATCCAGTCCGGCGAGCACGAGGGCGACGAGGCCACCGTGAAGGTCCACGTCCAGCAGACCAAGGAGCGCAAGCTGCCGGATCTCGACGACGAGTTCGCACAGATGGCTTCCGAGTTCGACACCATCGACGAGCTGCGCGAGGACACCAAGTCCCGCGTTGAGGAGACCAAGAAGTCCGAGCAGGCTGCCGCCATCCGCGATGAGGTCCTCAAGGCTGCGCTTGCCGACGTTGACTTTGAGCTCCCCGCCTCCGTGGTGGACGAGCAGGTCCACGCTCAGCTGCACCAGGTCATGGGTCAGTTGGCTCACGACGAGAAGGCGCTGGCACAGCTGCTTGAGGCACAGGGCACGACCCGCGAGGAGTTCGATGCTGATGCTCGCAAGTCTGCCGAGGAATCCGTCCGCACCCAGCTCTTCCTGGACGCACTCGCCGAAGTCGAGGAGCCGGAGGTGTCCCAGCAGGAGCTGACCGACCACATCCTCTTCACCGCGCAGTCCTACGGCATGGACCCGAACCAGTTCATCCAGCAGCTGCAGTCCAGCAACCAGCTGGGCAACCTGTTCTCTGACGTTCGCCGCGGCAAGGCCCTGGCTATGGCTATCTGCCGTGCAGAGGTCACCGACGAGGCTGGCAACAAGGTTGATGTTGACCAGTACTTCGGCGAGATCGACGAGGACGAGGCTGAGGCTTCCGAGGAGAAGTAATCTCCCGCTTGTAATGTGCCGCTGCCACATGTGTGGTGGCGAGCGCGCGTGAAACCCCGGATTCAGGTAACTCAAGGATGAGCCTGAATCCGGGGTTTGTGTCAGTGTGAACGCCCTCTAGGAGTCTTTGAGTACTTCGTAGAGGGCGTGATGGGTGTTGGCTGGGGATACCGCTAGCCGTTTGTGGCTCTAAAGGCCTTGTCGGTTAGCTGCAGGAAGCGCATAACGTAATCCCTGACAAAGTCTGCGGTGCGTTCATTGAGATGTCCGGACTCTTCGAAAAGGGTGGGGGATTGACCCAGAAATACTTCGGGCTGACCCGGAAGCGGCATATCGAAGTAGGACAGGGCGAGGCGAAGGTTCTTCTGTGAACTGTAGCCGCCCATGCGGCCTACAGAGTGGCTAATGATACCTGCGGGAAGGTTCTTCCACGCCACAGCTGAGTTGGGCTTAGAGCCGATGTCCACTGCGTTTTTGAGGCAGGCGGGGATAGTGCGGTTGTTCTCTGGCGTAATGAAGAGGATCCCGCTCGAGTTCTTGATGGTCTCGCGAAAGGTGGTGTACTCAGCCGGAGTGGGCTTGTCCGTGACGGCGGGGTCATCGTAGTCGAAGTCATAGAGCGGCAAGTCACGGATTTCCACGATGTTTGCCTCGTAGTCTTCAGGGATCATCGTGAGCACCTCGTGTGCAATCTTGCGTGCAAATGACTCTCGGCGCAGGCTGCCGACGATAACGCTGATACGTGGGGTGGTCATGGTAAACCTTCTTTCTTAGTTGGGTGTAGGGAGACGTGGTCAAGGGAGAAAAGGCTTGCAGCCAAAGGCCGGTGGTGGGCCGGCAGCGTGGGCGGCGGTGAGGAAGCCATCTACTTTGTCTCCTTCTTCATGGCGGAAGTACAGTTCGATGAGCCCTAGAAGACCCCCGAGGACGGCCTCTCGTGCGGCGGATGTATTCAACAGCCGCATGGCTGCGGGTTGGTTTCCTTCGCGGATGGCTTCAAACAGCGCAATGGTCTCAAGCCAGCTTCCTTGGTCCGGTCGCGGAAAAGGTTTAGAAATCCCAGTCATCATCACTCGTTTCTTCAGCAGTACCAATGACATAGGAGGAACCAGATCCGGAGAAGAAGTCATGGTTCTCATCTGCTCCGGGGGCTAGGGCCGCGAGGATTTCTGGGTTCACTTCCGTTTCTTCGGGCGGGAAATAGTCCGGGTAGCCCAAATTCATGAGTGCCTTATTGGCGTTATAGCGAACGAACACGGCTACATCATCCATGAGTCCCAAAGGCTCATATAGCTCGCCGGAATAGTCCAGCTCTAGTGCATAAAGCTCTTCGAGCAAAGAAATGGTGAAATCATGCATTTCCTTCTGCCGTAGCGGGGTCGTGGATTCCAAACCGCGCTGATACTTGTAGCCCGAGTAGTAGCCGTGCACTGCCTTGTCACGCAGAATGAGGCGAATCATGTCTGCCGTATTTGTCAGGGTGGCGTGGACAGAAAAGTGCAAGGGAAGATAGAAACCCGCGTAGAGAAGCAATGAGGAAAGCAGCGTCGATGACACCTTGCGTTTGAGTGGATCCGGCCCAAAATAGTGCGCGAGCACTTTCTTGGCGCGTGCCTGGAGAAGGTCGTTATTCACCGCCCAGCGGTATGCTTCATCAATTTCCTTTGTACTGCTCAGGGTAGAAAACACTGAAGAGTATGAACGGGCATGGACTGACTGCATGAAGGCGATGTTGGTATACACGGCCTCCTCGTGTTCGGTGCGGGCATCTTGAATCTGACAGATTTCTCCCACAGTGGCCTGGACAGTATCCAGGGTGGTGAGTCCCGTGAACACCCGCATGGTGAGGTTGCGTTCCTCGGGCGTCATCTTCTGCCACGCCGGGAGATCATTAGAAAGCGGGACCTTCTCTGGCAACCAAAAATTGGCGGTGAGACGGTTCCACACTTCAAGATCCTTGTCATCGCTCACCCGGTTCCAATTGATGGCGCGGATGCGGGCTGAAGGATCATGCCGGTAGCTCGGCGGGGTAACTGAAATGCTGGTTAGTTCAGCACTGTTCGATGTTGAAGACATAGCTTCCTTCTTTCTGAGTGAATGGTTGTAGACAAGGGGAGGACCGTGTTCCTACAGAGCACAGGAAACGCAGCCTTCGACCTCGGTTCCCTGGAGTGCAGGTTGGCGTAAACGGATGTAGTACAAGGTCTTGATTCCGGCTTTCCAGGCATAGATTTGTGCCTTGTTGATGTCCCGCGTGGTGGTATCAGCGGTGAAGAACAAAGTCAGGGAAAGCCCTTGGTCCACGTGTTGGGTGGCCATAGCGTAGGTGTCGATGATTTTTTCGTACCCCACGGTGTAGGAGTCATCGAAATACTCCAAGTTGTCGTTGGTCATTTCCGGTGCGGGGTAGTACACGCGCCCCAAGCGGCCTTCCTTGCGTATTTCAATCTTGGAGGCAATCGGGTGTATGGACGCGGTGGAGTCATTGATGTAGGAAATTGATCCAGTGGGTGGAACTGCCTGCAAGTAGGCGTTGTAGATGCCGTCTTGCATCACTTGGTTCTTGAGGCGTAGCCAATCCTCGCGTTGAGGAATCTGCACGCCAGCCTCATGGAATAGCTGTTTTACGTGGTCAGTGGCCGGCGCCCAGTCTTGGTCGATGTACTTGTCGAAGTAGACGCCAGTGGCATAGGTGGATTCTTCAAAGCCAGTGAATCGTTGACCTTTCTCAACCGCGAGTGCATGGGATGCACGGAGCGCATGATAGGTCACGGTCAGGAAATAGATATTTGTAAAGTCCAGTGCTTCGGCGCAGCCATAAGGAATACGCTTGGAAGCCAGGAAACCGTGGAGATTCATTTGACCCAACCCGATGGCATGCATGGATGCATTACCGTGAGCGATGGAAGGAACAGCTTCGATATTTGTTAGGTCTGAGACCTTCGTGAGAGCGCGCACCGCGGTTTCAACAGTTTCCCCAAAGTCCGGTGATTCAAAAGCTTTAGCGATGTTGAGCGACCCTAGATTGCAGGAAATGTCCTGGCCAACGGTGGTGTAGTTACCTGAGGCGCCGTAGGTGGATGGCGTATTGACCTGGAGGATTTCACTACACAGATTGGACATATTGATATGTCCTTTGAGGGGATTAGCGCGGTTGACCGTATCCTCAAAGAGGATGTAGGGGTATCCGGATTCAAACTGAAGCTCAGCCAGCGTGGTGAAAAACTCGCGGGCCTTAATGGTCGTGTGAGAAATTCGCGGATTGGCAACCAACTCGTCGTAGTACTCGGTGATGGACATGTCAGACATGGCTACGCCGTACTCGCGAGTGATGTCATACGGGCTAAAAAGATGCATATCTTTGTTCTCTTTGGCCAGACGGAAGGTTATATCTGGAATAACAACCCCCAGCGAAAGAGTCTTGATGCGGACTTTCTCATCGGCATTTTCCCGCTTGGTATCCAGGAAGCGAAGAATATCTGGATGGTGCGCATGCAGGTAGACGGCTCCAGCGCCCTGCCGGGCGCCCAATTGGTTGGCATAGCTGAAGCTATCTTCGAGAATTTTCATGACTGGGACTACTCCGGAAGCCTGGTTCTCAATCTTTTTGATCGGGGCTCCGGATTCGCGCAGATTGCTCAGCAACAAGGCCACTCCACCACCGCGCTTTGATAGTTGCAGTGCAGAGTTCACGCTGCGGCCAATGCTCTCCAGATTGTCTTCGATTCGCAGGAGGAAGCAGGAGACCATTTCGCCGCGCTGGGCTTTGCCTGCGTTGAGAAAAGTAGGGGTGGCGGGCTGGAAGCGTCCGGTCATGATGTCATCCACCAGCTTTTCTGCGAGCTCTTCGTCGCCCTGTGCAAGGTATAAAGCTGTGGTGGCGACACGTTCTTCGTAGCCTTCTAGGAATCGGGAGCCATCAAAGGTTTTCAGTGCATATGAAGTAAAGAACTTAAATGCGCCGAGGAAGGTGCGGAACTGGTGCTTAGCTTGATGTGCTCTGTCGTACATGGCGCACAGAAAGGCGTCATCATAAAGCTCAAGGAAATCCCGCTCGTAGTACTCGTTATCAACCAACCATTCCAAGCGTTGCTTGGTGGAATCGAACTGATGCATGCGGGGAGCGACATGGTGCGTGACATAGTCTTGTGCTGCCTGAATGTCCTTGTCAAACTGGATTTTTCCAGAAGCGTCGAACAAGTTCAGCTGCGCGTTGAGTGCGTGGTAGCTTTTGCGCTTGCCGACACCGCCGGCATTGTCTGCTGAAGCAGTGCGGGGCGTAGCGCCAATAGTCTGTGTGGGGGTGGCATCAAGAGGCCACATTGTGTTGTCCAATCTGTGTGATGCGGATGTGTTCTTCATCTTGTGGGGGATTAATGGGGTGTCATCGTTAGCTGCTTTTGCTGCTCCCAAAACTTTTGAAGGCCCTGCTTTACGGCGGCGATGTCCTTCTGGGGGCCGAGAAGCTCGAAGTGATACAGCTCCGGTACGTGGCACTTGGCGGAAATGATGCGTCCGGCGACGCAGTAAGCACTTCCGAAGTTGGTATTCCCTGAGGTAATAACGCCCCGGATAAAGGAGCGGTTGATTGGGTCATTGAGGAAGTCGATGACCTGTTTGGGGACTGCGCGTTTGAGCGAGCCTCCGCCGTAGGTGGGAACGATGAGTACGTACGGGTGTGAAACCTGGATCATCCCGGTTTTCTTGGGGCGCAGTGGAATGCGCACCGCGGGTCTATCTAAGCGTTCGACGAATCTTTTTGTGTTTTCTGAAACGCTAGAAAAATACACCAAATCTGGTGAGTCTGACATAGCAATCCTGCTCATCCTGGCCTTAGCCATAAGTGGGATAGGTGATATTCGAAAAGACTAACTACGCAATGGCGTAGTTGCAACTACGGCCCAACGTAGTTTTGAAAAGGGCAGGTGAGAGTAGGATTAATGCAAAGGGGAAGGTCTAACGGCTGTGGTGTGCTACAAACACTGCGTCGGTAGCTGGGCGTCCAAGCACTACCCACTGAGTGCTGCCGGCCACCTGTATTTCGAGAGAATCTGAAAAGGGCGCTCCCTCGCGCGTGCTAAGAACAGCCCCTGTGACAATGCCGCGCTCTTCAAGGAACTTCAGCAGTTGTGGGTCGGAATCAGAAATGCGTTCCACGGTCACTTGCGGTTGCGCACCGCTGTCGGTGAGACGGTGCGCACTGGGGATTGTGATCTGTCCATCAACCGTAGGGATAGGATCGCCGTGCGGATCCCTAGTGGGGTAATTAAGGAACTTATCTACACGTTCTATGAGCATGTCGGACACCGCGTGTTCGAGATTTTCGGCTTCATTATGGACTTCGTCCCACGTGTAGTCCAATGCTTGAACCAAAAAAGACTCAAGCAATCGGTGGCGGCGCACCATGACCAATGCGTACTGCCTGCCAAGTTCGGTTAACTCCACAGAGCCATAGGGCGTGTGTGACACGAGCCCTTGCTTCGACATTTTGCGCACTGCATCGGAAACCGAGGAGAGCTTGAGTCCCAACTGTTTCGCTATAAGTGTGGCGGTAACGGGCTCGGACGACCATTCCTTTAGCCCCCAGATTGCTTTCAAATAGTTCTGGGTACTGGTGGATAGCTCGGAAACAGACATGAGCAAATGTTAACCCAGCTTCCGTATGCGCCTTTGGTGCTGCGCCCCAACGCTCATAGCGAACAGAGGCCAAGTTTGAGAGGAATGCCGGTAAGGTGGGGCCAGTTAAAGCATTCTTCACTTGAAGGAGAACCATTCATGTCTGAGAAGATTTCAATGAACTCGTCGTCTACGGGTATGAATCTGAGCGATAGCGTGTATGAGCGCCTGCTGCGCGAGCGCATTATCTTCCTGGGAACCCAGGTGGATGATGAGATTGCCAACAAACTGTGCGCCCAGATCCTCCTGCTGTCTGCAGAGGACCCCACGCGCGATATTTCGCTTTATATCAACTCGCCGGGTGGCTCCGTTACCGCGGGCATGGCAATCTACGACACGATGAAGTACTCGCCGTGCGATGTGGCTACCTATGGCATGGGCCTGGCTGCTTCGATGGGCCAGTTCCTCCTGTCTGGTGGCACCAAGGGCAAGCGCTACGCGCTGCCGCACGCCCGCATCATGATGCACCAGCCTTCCGCTGGTGTGGGTGGTACCGCTGCAGATATCGCCATCCAGGCTGAGCAGTTCGCGCAGACCAAGCGTGAGATGGCTGAGCTGATTGCTGAGCACACTGGCCAGACCTTCGAGCAAATCACCAAGGATTCGGACCGCGACCGCTGGTTCACCGCCCAGCAGGCCAAGGAATACGGCATCGTCGACCACGTCATTGAGTCCGTTAACGGTCCTATCACCAACTAGGGAACAAGGAGCTTTATCACCATGTCTAATCTTCAGATGCCTTCTTCCCGCTACGTTCTGCCGGAGTTCATTGAGCAGAACGCACAGGGATCCAAGACCACCAACCCGTATTCCAAGCTCTTCGAAGAGCGCATCATCTTCCTGGGCACCCAGGTCGATGACACCTCCGCCAACGACATCATGGCGCAGCTGCTGGTCCTGGAGTCCCAGGATCCGGACCGCGACATCACGATGTATATCAACTCCCCGGGTGGCTCCTTCACCGCGCTGATGGCCATCTACGACACCATGCGCTATGTGCGTCCGGACGTGCAGACCGTCTGCCTGGGCCAGGCTGCTTCCGCTGCGGCTGTTCTGCTGGCCGCCGGTGCCCCGGGCAAGCGCGCCGCTCTGCCGAACTCTCGCGTGCTGATTCACCAGCCGCGTACGCAGGGCACGCAGGGCCAGGTCTCTGACCTTGAGATCGAGGCCAACGAGATCGAGCGCATGCGCCGCCTCATGGAGGAGACCTTGGCCGAGCACACCGGCCGCACCGCAGAGCAGGTGCGCATCGATACCGACCGCGACAAGATCCTTACCGCGCAGGAAGCCGTCGAATACGGTCTCATCGATACCGTCTTTGATTACCGCAAGCTCAACGCTTAACTGAGCAGAATTAAAGCCCCGCTATCCGAAAGGAAGCGGGGCTTTAGTCGCGCTTAGGCCTCGTAGGGCGGCAGGATGGCTTCGGGGGACTCGGGAAGGATCTGGCCGCCGTCGATAATGAGGGTCTGGCCGGTGATGTAGCCTGCCTCGCGGGAAGCGAGGAAGGCCGCCGCGTTGCCGATATCGCGCGGGGAACCTAAGCGGTGCATGGGGACGGAGCGCGCCATCTGGTCGAGGTACTCCTGGCCCTGGCCTTCAAGGCCTTCGGTGAGGATATTGCCTGGCAGCACTCCATTGATGGTGATGCCATCGCGCGCCACCTCCAGTGCCGCAGAGCGCATGAAGCCCTGTTGTGCGGCCTTCGACGCGCCGTAGTGCGCCCAGCCCGGGTAGCCGGTGTGCGAGCCGGTGATAGACGTCGTGATGACGATGCGCCCGTAGCCCGCCTTCTTCATGTAAGGCAGCGCTTCCTGCACCACGGTGAAGGTACCGTGCGTGTTGATGGCGAACATGGTGTCCCACTGCTCGTCGCTCATGTCCTCGAGCGGGCAGTTGGGAAAGACACCGGCGTTGGAACAGACAATGTCGATGCGGCCATAGCGCTTGACGACGTCCCTATAAAGGGTGCGGACGGAGTCGCGCGAGGTGACGTCGACAAGCAGGGCGTCCGCGCCGAGTTCTTCGGCGGTTTTGTGTGCGGCTTCTTCGTTGAGGTCAGCGATGATGACGGTCGCGCCGGCCTCGCGCAGGGCGCTGACGATACCGCGGCCGATGCCGGCGGCACCTCCTGTGACGATGGCAACCTGGTCCTGAAGATCGAACATGTGAAGCTCCTTAGCGGTTGAGGGTGGCTCTGAGTCCCAGCCTAGGCCGCTACCGGTTGTGGCGTGCTGTGCTTTGTGGTCGCCGTGTAGGCACGCACGCCGATGAGGGAGAGCGCGGCCAGCACCGCGGTAACACCAGCGAGGGTGTAGAGGCCCGTCGGGGTCCAGCCTGTTTCGAGGAGGTAGCCGGCCAGGATAGGCGCGAGGGTGGCGCCGACGCGGGCGATGCCGATGGCGGCGCCCGTTCCCGTGGTGCGCAGTGCGGAAGGGTAGGCCTCTGGGGTGACGGTATAGAGGCCGGAGATGCAGGCGTTGAGGCTAAGGCCTACGCCGACACCGAGGGCAAACATGAGGGTGGGCACGGCGGTGGAGTTGATGAAGCCGACGAGGACGACAGAGGAGACAAGACAGAAGGCGATGAGCAGCGGGCGGGCGTCGATGCGCGTGGTAAATAGGCCGAAGAGGATGGCGCCGATAGCCCCGCCGAAGGAGAGCATGATGCCGCCGATGATGCCTTGCTGGGCGGTCAGGCCCTCGGCGGTAAGCAGCTTCGGGGTCCACTGTGAGGTGAAGTTGTAAGCAAACATGATGAAGCTGAACGCCAGCCAGAGCTTGATGGAGGTGCGCAGGAACTGTGGGGAGATGAGGTCCGTGTAGGACGCCTTGTGGCTGGTGCGGGGACGGACGCTGACCTCGCCCTTGAGGCCGAGTTTGGCGGTGATGGTGCGCACGGCGTCCATGCGGCCGCGGGCGGCGAGGAAGTCGGCGGACTCGGGGACGACAGCAACCGTGAGGAGAAGGGCCACGACGGTGAGTGCTGCGCCGACCCAGAAGATGGGCTGCCAGCTATCGAAGGTTGATGCGATAACACCGCAGAAGGAGGCGCCAAGGCCGTAGCCGGAGGCGTAGATGGCGACGGCCAGTCCGCGGAAGCGCAGGTTGGAATACTCGCTGACGAGGACGGTGACGCAGACGAGGACGCCGCCGACGCCAATGCCGGTGATGAGGCGGAAGATGAGGAGAAGGCTGAACGTTGGCGCGAGGGTGGTGAGAATGAGGCCGACGAGGTCGATGATGAGTGAGACGGTAATCAGCGTGGTGCGCCCGAGGCGGTCAGCTAGCGGCGCGAGAAAGAAAGAGCCGAGGCCGATACCGATGAGCGCGGCGGAGAGGAGCCAGCCTAGGGAGGAATCGGACAAGGCGAACTCTTCGCTGACAGGTCCGGCGCCGAAGGCCATGGCCACCATGTCGTAGCCGTCGAGAGCGTTGAGGAAGAGGGCGATGGCGATGATGAGCCACTGGCGCGCGCCCATGGGGGAGCGGTCGATGAGTTCGCGGATATCCATGAAAGTCTTTCTGCTGATGGAGAGGTTTCGATGTAAGTTAGTGAACCGCTCTGTCTATGTCCATTAACTGCCGTTTTAAATTCAGTGGCGCGCCGCCGCGCGAGGAATAGCGCTCGGGTCTGGGCGGTTTACTAGAGTGGAATAGACTGCGGTAAAATCGCTCCACCCAACCCCAGAGAAAAGAGTTGAAAGGCCTTCATGGCACGTATGCAAGAAAGCGCTGACCTGCTCAAGTGTTCCTTCTGTGGAAAGAGCCAGAAGCAGGTGAAGAAGCTTATCGCCGGCGGCGGCGTCTACATCTGTGACGAGTGCATCGAGCTCTGCAACGAAATCATCGAGGAGGAGCTCGGCGCGGCTCAGGCTGAGGCGAACGAAGAGAAGGAAATGCGCCTTCCGCGTCCTTCGGAGATTTCGGCTTTTCTGGATAAGTATGTCATCGGCCAAGACCAGGCCAAGCGCGTGTTGTCGGTGGCTGTGTACAACCACTACAAGCGCATTAAGGCTGAGGAAGCCGCGGGCTTGGAAGGTCGTCGGAAGAAGACGCAGGATGAAGAAGTGGAGATTGCCAAATCCAACATCCTGATGCTGGGCCCGACGGGCTCCGGAAAGACCTACCTGGCGCAGACCCTGGCGCGTTTGCTCGACGTCCCCTTTGCCATCGCGGATGCCACGAGCCTGACCGAGGCCGGTTACGTGGGCGAGGATGTTGAGAACATCCTGCTCAAGCTGCTGCAGGCTGCGGACTTTGACGTGGAGCGCGCGCAGCACGGCATCATCTACGTCGATGAGGTGGACAAGATCTCCCGCAAGTCGGAGAACCCCTCGATTACCCGCGATGTGTCCGGTGAGGGCGTGCAGCAGGCGCTGCTGAAGATCCTCGAGGGAACCGTGGCGGCCATCCCACCACAGGGCGGACGTAAGCACCCGAACCAGGAGTTCATCCAGCTGGATACCACGAACATCCTCTTTATCGTGGCCGGTGCTTTCGCGGGCTTGGACAAGGTGATTTCGGAGCGCGTGGGCAAGAAGGGCGTGGGCTTCGGCGCCAAGCTGGAGACCAAGGACGAGAAGGAATCCGTCGACTTCTTCTCCCAGGTGCGCCCAGAGGACTTGGTGAAGTTCGGCCTCATCCCGGAATTCATCGGCCGCCTGCCAGTTGTGGCCACGGTGGATAACCTGGACCGCGAATCCTTGGTTAAGGTACTGGTGGAACCGAAGAACTCCCTGGTCAAGCAGTATCAGCGTCTGTTCAGCATGGATGGCGCGGAACTGCACTTCGAGGATGCGGCGCTGGAGGCAATCGCCGAGCTCGCGCTCGAACGCAAGACCGGTGCCCGCGGCCTGCGCGCCATCATGGAGGAGCTGCTCGTTCCCATCATGTATGACCTCCCGGACCGCGAGGACATTGCCAGCGTCCACATCACGCAGGACTGCGTGACTGACGGCGGCGAGCCGGAGTTCGTGTACTCGGATGAGGCGAAGGAATCCGCCTAAACGGCATCTAATAGAAGGCATCTTCACGGCTGAAGATGCCTTTTGTGCTATCTAAAAGGCGTTTTCAGGCCTAAAAACGCCTTCTGTCAGATGCCATCTATGTGTTGGGGCAAAGGAACCAGATGAGTGGGACCATTTAGCTATGGCGCGAGATCGTGACCTGGGATTATGCACGGGCCGGCGGGTAAATGGTTCCTTTACTGTGGTTTTATTGCTCGCCCGGTGCTGGGAAGAGGGGTCTACTCGTAGAGGTCCCGGGACACGTCGCCTTCGTCCTCGGTGGAGTAGACGTCCAAGGGCGCGGATTCGGCTTCCAGCTCGGTCTCGTTCTGCTTGAGATAGGACTCAAAGCCAATGTCGGGGATGTTTGCCGTGAGGAAGGCCAGCACGGCATCGACGGCCATGCGGTGTAGCCCCTCGGTGTTGTTGTGGGTGTGCATATCGATGTCGAGCAGATTGCTCATCATCGCGTGATTTGTCACCCGATACATCGTCAGCGCCGAAATCAGAGTGAAGATATCGTTGGCAGAAATGCCCGGGCGGAAGGCGCCGGAATCTTGGCCCAGCATAAGCAGCCTGTCGAGGTGGAGGGAGATCGCTGAAACGTCGACAAGCGCGTGCGAGGACTCCAGCACACTGTGCGAGGACTCCATCGTCAGCATCCGGATGGCCTCCGGGTTGTCCACGTGCTGGCGGAACATCCAGTCCACCAAAGTGCGCACGCCCTCTACCGGGACCGCGGAATTGATTTCCAAGCTGCCCTCCGGAGGGTTGAGCCGCTGGGCAGCTGCAGCCAATGCTTGCTGGTAAAGGCCCTTTTTATCCCCGAAGTAGTAATGGATCATGCGCTTGGACATTCCAGACATCTTCGACACGGTTTCGAGCTTGGTATCGGCATAACCGTGCTCAGAAAACTGCGCTATCGCAACATCGATCACGTGCTCAACAGAGCCGGAGTCGACCGTTGCAGTCTCAGTGCTCATGGAAAGTCCCGTCTAGTCGATGAATATGCGTACAGTTGTCCACTATGCCGAAAAAAGCCGGCCATGGAGTTCAAGTGCAAAGAACTCGCATCTTTCGGGGGTAAAATCACACCCCATGGGGGCGAAAAACGGGACTAGGGTGGGGAAGTGAGTACCCAGCCGAAAGGATTCACACATGACTGCTTCTCAACCCGTCAAGATCACCGTGACCGGCGCCGCCGGCAACATCGCGTACTCCCTGCTGTGGCGCATCGCTGCCGGCGATGTCTATGGCAAGGACACCCCAGTTGAACTCGCATTGCTGGAAATCCCGGACGCCGTTGGCGCCGCTGAGGGCGTGGCCATGGAACTTAATGACTCCGCCTTCCCGCTCCTTCGCGGCATTACCGTCACCGATGATCCGGAGGTTGCCTTCAAGGACACCAAGGCTGCTTTCCTCGTGGGCTCCCGCCCGCGCACCAAGGGTATGGAGCGCGCTGACCTGCTGGAGGCTAACGGCGCTATCTTCACCGTGCAGGGCAAGGCGCTGAACGCCGTCGCCGCACGCGATGTTCGCGTCCTCGTCGTGGGCAACCCGGCCAATACCAACGCCTACATCGCCGCGAACAGCGCTCCGGACCTGGACCCGAGCCAGTTCAGCGCGCTCATGCGTCTGGACCACAACCGCACGCTGAGCCAGGTGTCCCTCAAGACGGGAGTGCCCACCGCGGAGCTGACCAAGGTTGCCGTTTGGGGCAACCACTCCGCCTCCCAGTTCCCGGACCTGACCTACTCCAACGCCGAGGTAGATGAGACATGGTACAAGGAGGAGATGATTCCGAAGGTGGCCAAGCGCGGCGCCGAGATCATCGCCGTGCGCGGCCGCTCCTCGGCAGCCTCCGCAGCATCCGCCGCGGTGGATCATATGCACGATTGGATCCACGGCACCGAGGATTGGCGCACCGCCGCCATCGTTTCGGATGGCTCCTATGGCGTGGACGAGGGCCTCGTCGCAGGTTTCCCCACCGTCTCCCGGGACGGCAAGTGGGAAATCGTCCAAGGCCTGGAGCTCAGCGATTTCCAGAAGGAGCGGATCGAGGTCTCCGTGCAGGAGCTGCGTGAGGAGCGTGAGGCCGTAGCCCACCTGCTGAAGGGTTAAGCCTCCAGCACCAAGTTATCGATGAGCCGCACCGGCCCCACCTGCGCTGCAACCAGCGCCAAGGCGGGCCGGTGTTGCGCATCTACGGGCTCGAGCGTGGCCGGGTCCACCACGGTGAGGTAATCCACCGTCACACCGGGGGAGGAGGTGAGCTGGGCCTCGGCTTCTTCACGTGAGGCGCCATCCTGCAGCGCGAAGAGCGCCTGGGATAGGGCGACCGCCTGCTCGCGCTCGCGGGGGCTAAGCCGCGCATTGCGGCTGGACTCGGCCACGCCGTCCGTTGCGCGCACGATGGGCACGCTGATGATGTCCAGCGGCACATCGAGGTCCGCCACCAGGCGGCGGATGATGGCTACTTGCTGCGCATCCTTTTGCCCAAAATAAGCGCGGTCTGGTGCGACAAGGTGAAACAGCTTGCTCACCACGGTGGCCACGCCGTCGAAGTGGCCGGGGCGCGAGGCGCCTTCCAAGACCGAGCCCATCTCACCCGTGCGCACCCACACCCGCGGGGTACCATCCGGGTACATTTCCTCCACGCTGGGGGCGAAGACCGCATCGACTCCCAATGAGTCCAGCAGCGCGGCATCCGCGTCGAGGGTGCGCGGGTAGGCGCGGTAGTCTTCGCAATCGCCCAGGTCCGTGAACTGGAGGGGATTGACAAAGACCGAGCTCACCACGGTGTCGTTGTCTTCGCGGGCGCGGCGGATGAGGGACGCGTGGCCGTCGTGAAGCGCGCCCATCGTTGGCACCAAGCCCACGGTGCCGGAGGCTGCGGCGCGGAAGGCACGGAGTTCAGATTTAGTTTTCAGGATCTGCATGGCTTAAAACCCTAGTCCTCGAAGGATTCCTCGGCGTTGGGGAAGGAGCGCTCGCCCACATCCGCTACGTATTCCTTCGCACCTTCCAGTAGCGCACCGCGCAGGTCTGCGTAGCGGCGCACGAAGCGCGGCGCCTTGGGTCCGCCCAGGCCGAAGGCATCGGTCCACACCAGAATCTGACCGTCGGTCTGCGCACCGGCGCCGATGCCGATGGTGGGGATGGGCAGCTCCCTGGTCACCTGCTCAGCAAGGGCCGCCGGGACCATCTCCAGCACCACGGCGAAGGCGCCGGCCTCGGCGAGGGCGCGGGCGTCGTCGTGAAGCTTCTCCGCACCGGCACCCCGGCCTTGGACCACGAAGCCGCCCAAGGCGTGGACTTGCTGGGGCGTGAAGCCGATGTGGGCGCAGACCGGGATGCCGGCGGCGACAAGCGCGGCAACAATGGGAGCGCGCTCCGCACCGCCCTCCAGCTTCACGGCCTGCGCGCCGGTTTCCTTCATGACGCGCACCGCGGTCTCGAGCGCCTGGGAGGGGCCGTCCTCATAGGAGCCGAAGGGAAGGTCCACCACCACGAAGGCACGGGAGGTCGATGCAACCACCGCGCGGGCCAGCGGAATCATCTCATCCAGGGTGAGCGAGAGCGTGGTTTCGCGGCCCAGCACCACATTGGCCAGTGAATCGCCGACGAGCAGGAGATCTACCCCGGCTTCATCGAAGATCTCGGCGGTCATGCAGTCATAGCTCGTCAGGCACGCGAATGCCTGAGAGTTGTCTTTGGCTTGGGCGAAGTAACGGGTGCGGAGGCGGGCGCGGTGGCCAGGGTTGTGAGACATGCCCTTACTCTAGACACGGCGCTGGTGCCAGTTGACGCACAGGGTAGAGTTGGCCAGGTGACTGATCAGAATAAAGAGCAACTCGTTGGCACCAACCGCGCGGACCAGCTTCCCAAGTCCTGGGAGCCGCAGGCAGTAGAGAAAGACCTCTACGAAGGCTGGGTAAGCGCCGGTTACTTCACCCCGGATGCTTCCTCGGAGGCGGAGCCTTATTCCATCGTGCTGCCGCCGCCGAACGTCACCGGCCAGCTGCACATGGGCCACGCCTTGGACCACACTCTGATCGACTCCATCATTCGCCGCAAGCGCATGCAGGGTTATGCCACCCTGTGGCTGCCGGGCGCTGACCACGCAGGCATCGCCACCCAGACCAAGGTGGAGGCCCGCCTGCGTGAGCAGGAGGGCAAGAAGCGCTGGGACTATGAGCGCGAGGAATTTATCAACAAGGTCTGGGAGTGGAAGGAAGAATTCGGCGGCACCATCCAGAACCAGATGCGCGCCATCGGTGACTCGGTGGACTGGTCCCGCGAGCGCTTCACCCTGGATGATGGCCTCTCCCGCGCCGTGCAAACCATCTTCAAGACCCTCTACGACGAGGGCATGATCTACCAGGCTAACCGTCTGGTCAACTGGTCCCCGGTGCTGGAGACCGCGGTGTCCGATATCGAGGTCGTGTACAAGGACGTCGAGGGCGAGCTCGTGTCCATTCGTTATGGTTCGCTGAACGACGACGAACCGCACCTCATCGTTGCCACCACCCGTGTGGAGACGATGCTGGGTGACGTCGCCATCGCTGTCCACCCCGACGATGAGCGCTACGCCCACCTGGTGGGCAAGGAACTGCCGCACCCCTTCCGCGATGATTTGAGCCTGAAGATCATCGCCGATGATTATGTGGACATGGAATTCGGTACCGGTGCCGTGAAGATCACCCCGGCGCACGATCCGAATGACTACGCCATGGGCCTGCGCCACGACCTGGACATGCCCACCATCATGGACACCACCGGCCACATCGCGAACACCGGCACGAAGTTCGATGGCCTGACCCGCGAAGAAGCCCGCGTGGAGATCCGCGAGGCGCTGCGCGAGCAGGGCCGCATTGTCAAGGAGATTCGCCCCTACGTCCACTCCGTGGGTCACTCGGAGCGCTCCGGCGAGCCGATTGAGCCGCGCCTGAGCCTGCAGTGGTTCGTGGCCGTGGAGAAGATGGCGAAGATGTCCGGTGACGCCGTCCGCGAGGGCGATACCACCATCCACCCGAAGTCCCTGGAGCCGCGCTACTTTGAGTGGGTCGATGACATGCACGATTGGTGCATCTCCCGCCAGCTGTGGTGGGGCCACCGCATCCCGATCTGGTACGGCCCGGAGGGCAAGGACGGCCAGCGCGACATTATCTGCGTCGGCCCCGACGAGGAAGCCCCAGAAGGCTACGTCCAGGACCCGGACGTTCTGGATACCTGGTTCTCGTCGGCGCTGTGGCCTTTCTCCACGATGGGCTGGCCGGAAAAGACCGCCGATCTGGAGAAGTTCTTCCCCACGAACGTGTTGGTCACCGCCTATGACATCCTCTTCTTCTGGGTCGCCCGCATGATGATGTTCGGCACCTTCGCCGGCGCCCACACTCCGGAGCTGCTCGGTGAAGGCAAGGACGGCCGCCCGCAGGTGCCGTTCACGGATATCTACCTCCACGGCTTGGTGCGCGATGAGCAGGGACGCAAGATGTCGAAGTCCTTGGGCAACGGCATCGACCCGATGGATTGGGTGCGCGACTATGGCGCGGACGCACTGCGTTTCACCCTGGCCCGCGGCGCGAACCCGGGCGTGGACCTGCCGCTGGCTGTCGACGCCGCTGCTGCCGGCCGCAACTTTGCCACCAAGCTCTTCAACGCCACCAAGTTCGCGCTCATGAACGGCGCGGGCGTGGCGGAGCTGCCGGCACGCGACGCGCTGACCGACGCCGACCGCTGGATCCTCGACCGCTCCGAAGAGGTCCGCGCCAAGGTGGATGCCTACCTGGATGATTACCAGTTTGCGAAGGCCAACGAGCTGCTCTACCACTTCGTGTGGGATGAGCTGTGTGACTGGTACCTGGAGATTGCCAAGACCCAGATCCCGCGCGACTTCGATGCGGCGAGCGCCGAGGAGCAGGCCACCGGACGCACCACCCAGATCGTCCTGGGCCGCGTGCTCGACCTGGTTCTGCGCCTGCTGCACCCGACGATGCCGTTTGTCACCGAGGTCCTGTGGAAGGCCCTGACCGGTGGGGAGACCATCGTCACCGCGCAGTGGCCGACTCAGGAGCACACCAACGGCGGCGCCGAGAAGGACGAGGTCGCCGCCCGCCGCATTCAGGACGCAGACAAGCTCATCACCGAGCTGCGCCGCTTCCGCTCCGATCAGGGTGTCAAGCCTTCGCAGAAGGTCCCGGGCCGCCTCGACTTCGCCGCGGCCGACCTGCAGGAGCAGGAGGGGCTCATCCGCAACCTGGCCAACACTACCGAGCCGGGTGAGGACTTCACCGCGTCCGCCTCCATCGAGGTGCGCCTGTCCCAGGCCACCGTCGAGGTCACCTTGGACACTTCCGGCGCCGTCGACGTCGCCGCAGAGCGCAAGCGCCTGGAGAAGGATTTGGCCAAGGCCCAAAAGGAGCTGGACCAGACCGGTAAGAAGCTGGGCAACGAGGCCTTCCTGTCCAAGGCGCCGGAGGCAGTCGTGGAGAAGATCCGCGTGCGCCAGCAGGTGGCCCAGGAAGAAGTCGAGCGCATCACTGCACGTCTGGAGGGGCTCAAGTAGTGGCGGAGGAGAAAGACCGCGAGGAATTTGAGGTCGTCGATGCCCTCGCGGAGGGCACCGATGGCGGGCCGGTCGAAATCACCGACTCCGGCCTAACACTCAACCTCGGCGGCGAGGATGACTACGAGGAGGCAGCGCCCGAGCAGGCCACGCCGGAGGAGCTCGCGGAGCTGGCTCAGGTGACCGCGGAGCTCAACGCGCGTGCCCCGGAGACTATCATTGAGCCCAGCCTCGAGCGCATCGAGATGCTCATGGATCTCTTGGGCAATCCGGAGCGTTCCTTCCACGTCATCCAGGTCGCTGGCACCAACGGCAAGTCCTCGACCGCGCGCATGATCGACTCGCTGCTGCGCTCCTTCCACCGCCGCGTAGGCCTCGTCACCAGCCCGCACCTGCAGTTGGTGACCGAGCGCATCGGCATCGACGGCCACCCCATCCACCCGCGCGACTTCGTGCGCATCTGGCGCGAAATCAAGCCCTATGTGGAAATGGTGGATTCCCGCTCCGACATCCCCATGTCCACCTTCGAGGTGCTCGTCGGTATTTCCTACGCGGCCTTCGCCGATGCGCCCATCGACGTCGCCGTGGTCGAGGTCGGCCTCGGCGGCACGTGGGATGCCACGAACGTGGTCAACGCGGAGGTAGCCGTGGTCATGCCGGTGGGTCTCGACCACACCGATTACCTCGGTGACACCATCACCGAGATCGCCGGTGAAAAGGCCGGCATCATCAAAGCCCGCGAGCACGACGCCGACGACGTGCTCACGCCGGGGGAGAACATCGCCATCATCGCCGAGCAGGAGCCGGAGGCCATGCGTGTGTTGCTGCAGCGCACCGTCGACGTAGGCGCCGGCGTAGCGCGCGCGGGCTCCGAGTTCGCCGCGCTGGAATCCCGCATTGCCGTCGGCGGCCAGCAGCTCACCATCCAAGGTCTCGGCGGCCTCTATGAGGACATCTTCCTGCCGCTACACGGCGAGCACCAAGCCAAGAACGCGGCCGTCGCTTTGGCGGCGGTGGAGGCTTTCTTCGGGGCGTCGTCAGGCAATCAGCTCGACATCGCCTCCGTGCGCACCGGCTTTGCCAAGGCCATTTCCCCCGGACGCTTGGAGCGCGTGCGCACCAGCCCCACGACGTTCTTGGACGCCTGCCACAACCCACACGGCGCTAAGGCCCTAGCCGCAGCGCTCGACCGTGACTTCAACTTCGCCCGCCTCATCGGCGTAGTGTCCATCTTCGCCGACAAGGACGCCGCCGGCATCCTCACGGCCTTGGAATCCGTTCTCACGGAAGTCGTCATCACGCAGAACACCTCCCCGCGCGCCCGCGATGCCTACGAGCTGGCGGAGCTCGCCCGCGACATCTTCGGTGAGGAGCGCGTGTACGTCGAACCAGAGCTGCCCAGCGCCTATACCCAAGCCGTGGAATTGGCGGAGGAGGCCGATGTGCAGTCCGGTTCCGGCATCGTGATTACTGGCTCGGTGGTCACGGCAGGTGACGCCCGCGCACTCTTTGGAAAGGAGCCCGCATGAGTCCCCGCAAACCCGTCCCCGAGGAGGAGATCGGCCCGCTCGGACTAGGCCAAGCGCCGGCCAAGGATCCCCTCAAGCAATTCGGTGGCATGGTGGTGGCCAGCTCCCTCACGCTGGAACTCATCACCTTGGTTTTGGCGCTGCCGATGCTGTACAAGCTGTATGACGGCACCCTGTGGACCCCGTTCAACTATGGCGTGGTCATCGGATTTATGGTGCTGTTGTTAGCGTCCTTCCCGTTCATGAACAAGCCTTGGATCGTCGGGGTATTGATCGTGTTCCACGTCATCGGCATTGTTCTTGGTTTCATGGTCCACTGGTCCGTGGCCACGATCTTCATCATCTTCGCCCTTCTTTGGGCTCTGGCGGCGTATATGCGCTCGGTGCTCGTTGCCCGCATGGACCGCGGCTACCTCACCACGCAGCACCTGACTGAGAAGTAGGCCGCTGCGGTGTATATCCGGCCGGAGCTGCGCGCGGGCGCGGCATTCATGTCTTTGTGGGATCCGACCAACCCGCTGATCCGCCGCGCCGGGCGTGTAGTTCCAGCGCTGTGGCCCGCCCCCTATATCCAGGGCGTGCGCACGCGGCGGGTGAGAAACGCCGAAATCCGCGCGACCATCTATAGCCCGGAGAACCCACGCGGAGCCGTGCTGTGGATCCATGGCGGAGGGCTGCTCATGGGCCATCCGCGCCAGGACGTCAAACACCTCAAAGAGACCGCTGCGGAAGTCGGCGTCACCGTCATCGCGCCGCGCTATCGCTATGCCCCGGAAAATCCCTATCCGGCCGCGCTTGACGACGTCCACTCGGCCCACCACTGGCTCCTCACGCATGCGGAGGAGCTGGGAATCAGCCCGGATCGGATTGTCATCGGCGGCCAAAGCGCCGGGGGAGGGCTCGCCGCCGCACTGTGCCAGCGCCTCTATGATGAAGGCGGAATCCAGCCGGCGGGGCAGTGGCTGTTCTGTCCGATGCTGGATGACCGTGCAGCGTCCACCGACCGCAACCCCATCTGGGATGCGGATTCCAACGCGCAGGCCTGGCGCTACTACACCAACGGCAACCCGGACGCGCCCTATGTCGTGCCCGGCCGCCGCGCGGATCTGTCTGGCCTACCGCCGGCGTGGCTGTATGCGGGCAGCAGCGAGCTCTTCTATGGGGAGATTGTGGACTACGCGCAACGCCTGAAGTCCGCAGGCGTGCCCACGCAGTGCGAGGTTGTGGATGGCGGCGTCCACGCCTTCGAGTTGTGGGCTCCCTATACTGCGGAGGCGAAGCGCCTGCTCATGAACTCTCGCGTCTGGCTGCAGTCGACGCTGAACGCGCTAGACTAGCCGGCATGCTCTTTCTTCTCTACGGCCTGTCCGCCCTGTTATGCATCGCTGCTCTCGTGGCCAAGCTGTACTTTGGCGGCTTTGCGCTGCCGCTGGCGCTGTTGATTCCGGCCTTCGTCTTCCTCGTCGTCGGCGTGCTCAAACAGCAGCGCGACGAGCGCCCGGTGGAGTTTGCGGATTTGGAAGAATGGCACCGCGAGGAGCTGAAAAGCCTGCTGGAAAGCGGCCAATACGGCACGGCCGTGCGTCAAGTACAGATGTGGTTTCGCGGCACGAGCCATGAGCGCGCGGAGGAAATCGTGCGCCGCCTCACGTAGCGCTTAATAATTGGCCCACTGTCGGGACGCGGGAGCACCTGTTCTGTACTATGTGCCCTATGACTGAACGTACACTCATTCTCATCAAGCCGGACGGCGTGAAGAACGGCCACGTGGGCGAGATCATCTCCCGCATCGAGCGCAAGGGCCTGAAGCTCGTCGCCATGGATCTGCGCGTCGCCGACGAGGAGACCGCAAAGAAGCACTACGCCGAGCACGAGGATAAGCCTTTCTTCGGCGATCTCGTTGACTTCATCACCTCCGCACCGCTGGTTGCGGGCGTTGTCGAAGGCGAATCCGCTATCGCTGCATGGCGTCAGCTCGCCGGTGGCACCCACCCAGTAGAGAAGGCTACCCCGGGCACCATCCGCGGTGACTTCGCTCTGACCGTTGGCGAGAACGTCGTCCACGGCTCCGACTCCCCGGAGTCCGCCGAGCGCGAGATCTCCATCTGGTTCCCGAACCTCTAACTATGATTACCGCGCTGAGCGCGTAACGAAGCCCGAGCAGATGCTCGGGCTTTTTCTATTTCCCGCCCCGCTATTGCACGCTGGCTAACGGGTGCACGCTGGTTCGCGGGTCAATCGAAAGAGAGAAGTGTGCGCAACGCCGTAAAAGCGTCTTTTTCAACGCGATGAGTGACGGTACGGCCTCTTTGCTCTCGGGTGAGGAGGCCAGCTTCCCGCAGACGTGCCAAGTGGTGGGAGACTGTGGGTTGGCTCAGTGCGGTGAGCTCTGTGAGTTTCGTGACGCTCATCGGTCCGCACCCTTCATCACACAGAATGGACAGGAGCCGGAGGCGGGCTGGGTCAGCCAGGACTTTAAATTGCTGGGAAAAGTGCGCCGCCTCGGCGGCGCTCAGAGGGCCCGTGCTGAGGGAACAACACTCAGCCGCGTCAGCGCTGGTCTTGGGAGCGGGGGAGGAAGCCATGTGTTCAGTATATGGCCTATGCTTGCCTTCGTAATCATATTGACGTGTATCAATACGAGCTGTATATTGCACTTTCGTATCCTGCTCTGTTCAACAATGAAGGAAGAGGAAGACATGGCCCTGCCGCAGCGTCCCACGTTGTCTTTTCTTGACCGCTTTCTACCCGTGTGGATCATCTTGGCGATGGCCATTGGACTGCTTATCGGACACTTTCTCCCCGGAATTGGTCACGCCTTAGGGGCCGTCAAAGTTGGTGGGATTTCCATTCCGATCGCAATTGGCCTCCTCCTCATGATGTATCCGCCTTTGGCGAAGGTCCGCTATGAGAAAACCCGGGAAATTGCTACTGATGGCCGTCTCATGGTGGTGTCGCTCGTCCTCAATTGGCTGGTGGGGCCTGCGCTCATGTTTGCCCTGGCATGGCTCTTTTTGACTGACCAGCCGGAGCTTCGCACCGGCGTGATCATTGTGGGTCTTGCTCGCTGTATCGCCATGGTGCTCGTGTGGTCGGATCTGTCGTGTGCGGACCGCGAGGCAACGGCGATCCTTGTCGCGCTTAACTCTGTTTTCCAAGTGGCCATGTTTGGCGTGTTGGGATGGTTCTACCTTCGCATCCTCCCAAGCTGGTTGGGACTTGATACCACGAGTGCAGAGTTCTCTTTTTGGGCCATCGTCAAGGCTGTTCTCGTGTTCCTGGGCATTCCGTTCCTTTTGGGTGCGTTGTCCCGCTTCTGGGGCGAAAAGGCGAAGGGACGAGAGTGGTTTGAGGACCGCTTCCTCCCTGCTGTATCGCCTCTGGCTCTGATCGGATTGCTTTACACCATCGTTCTGCTGTTTTCTCTGCAAGGCGAAAACATCGTGGAGCAGCCAGCAGCGGTAGCACGCGTTGCTGTGCCATTAGTTATCTATTTCGTTGGCATGTTTGTGTTGTCATTGGGCGTAGCTAAGTCCGTAGGGATGAACTATGCGCAATCTGCCAGCGTGGCTTTTACTGCTGCAGGAAACAATTTTGAGCTTGCGATCGCGGTATCCATTGGAACGTTCGGCGCGACTTCTGCCCAGGCCCTAGCCGGAACGATTGGTCCTCTCGTTGAAATCCCCGTTCTCGTGAGCTTGGTCTACCTTATGCTGTGGATCGGGCCGAAGCTCTTTCCGGGCGATGACACCCTTCCACGCTAGCGTGTGTGCGCGGCGTCCATGCTGCGCACACCTGCCTCGGTAAGCGTGATGTTGTAGGTGCGTTTTCCTTTGCCGTATATCAAGCCAGACATCTTCACCACGCCTGCCTTCTCGAGCTCGCGCATTTCCTCCTCGAGCCCCTCCTCGTAGCCGAGTAGCTTGCTCAATGCTGGGATGGAAATCGTGTTACCGGTAACGGCGCCCGCCGCCACCAATCCGCTGAGGGCCTCTGGGTGTTCCTCAACGGCGGCAATGCTTTTCTCTGTGACGCCATCCAAGCTGTCCTTTTCTGTGATGGCTTTGATGCGGCGCTTGCCCACGCGGAAAGAGGTGGTGCCGAAGGCGCGGCCACCGATGATGAATGCCGGTATGGCAAAGGCCGTGTGGCCCGCTGCGACGAGGATGGGGTTGAGCGATATATCGCCGACAATCCCGGTGGACTTAATCCCTTCGGTGATAAGCGGCGAAAAGATGGCGAGCACCGGCAACAGGTAGGCAAGGGTGGGGTAGTCGCCCGCCCGAAACTCTTCCTGCGCGGCTTGTACAAACTTCGGTTTGCTGCGAATGATGCGGATGGCGCCGTAGATCATGGCGATCCACAGCACCGCATAGACCGGGACCGCATAAGGGTAAGGAAAATCAACAACCCGCAGGCCGGAGGCGATGCCCGCGGGTACGGCTACGGTGACAATATCCCGCAGCGCAATCTCGTTGCGGGCGCGCGCCTGCGCCACTGTGCGTGGCGTCTGTTCAGGTAATTTCCGCTCTGCAGGTGTGTTTGTGGGCGTGCCGTCGGACATAGCGGCGATACTAACATGTGAGCCTTAATCGAGCTCTGTGCCAGAATAGAAGGCGCTGACAACTTAATACAGATGATGAGAATTTTTCAAAGACTCACCACCGTGTGGCGGCAACCTGCGCCCGGGGTGAGCACAACGTCAGGAGATTAGCCACTGATGGCATCCAAGAAGAAAACAAAAGAAGAACGTATTGAATCGACGTTGGCCGCGGCTGTAGCGGGGATTGACCGCGAGGCACTCGCCCCCAAGACTCGCCTTTATGCCTTGGCCAAGCAAATGGGCGTGGCCTCCAAGGAATTGGTGGCCCAGTTCGCGGAGATGGGAATCAAGAAGTCCGCACAGTCCACACTTACGCCGGAAGAGGTGAGCCAGCTTATCGACGCCCTCGTGCCCGCCACCGAGGGCACCGACCAGGCTGCAACCACGGCCGATGCTGAGCAGACCCCCGAAGCACCTGTCGAAGAAACTACTGAAGCCCCGGCTGAGGAAAAGCCGGAGAAAACCGTGAAGAAGAAGCGCGCCAAGCGTGCGGCGAAGCGCGTGAGCAAGGCAGGCAAGAAGGCTGAGTCGAAGGGGCAGGCAGAGGAAGCCGTGCCGACACAGGATGCTGAGCAGGCTGCGGAGCCGGAGCAGCTGAGCGAGGAAGAAGAAAAGCTGCGCGAGCGCGTGCGCAAGAACGTTGATAACGAGATTTCGCAGATCGTCGACAAGGTCGATGCCGAAATGCTGCACGAGGCGCTCGCCGAGGCCGGTGATAGCGACGAGGACGAGGACCTCACCCCGCTGATCACCCCGATGGCTGAGGAAGACCCGGACGTGTACGACTTCGCGCCGGTCTTCATGGCGCCGAAGATCACTCCGCTGGCCAAGCGCCAGAAGCCAGAAAAGCGCGAGGAAGAAACCGAGGAAGATTCGGCGCCGTCGAACCAACCGCGTGGTCGCCGTCGTGGCAGCCGCGGAACCTCCCGCGGCCGCGGGGCGGAAAGCCGCGGGCCAGCCCGCGAGGAAGTCGAGCGCATTGAAGAGCCGAAGGCTATCAAGGGCTCAACCCGCATCGAGGCGCAGCGCCGCCGCCGTGCGGAGCTGCGGGAGAAGGGCCGCGAGCGCCAGCACATCGTCTCCCAAGCGGAGTTTCTCGCGCGCCGCGAGTCTGTAGAGCGCACCATGGTGGTGCGCGATAAGCAGCGCACCGACGGCGCGGGCATCATCACCCAGGTCGGTGTGCTGGAGGATGATCTCCTGGTCGAGCACTTCGTCACTACGGAGACGCACCCCTCCCAAATTGGCAATATCTACTTGGGCCGCGTGCAAAACGTGCTGCCCTCGATGGAGGCAGCCTTCGTCGATATTGGACAGGGCCGAAACGGTGTGCTGTACGCAGGCGACATCGACTGGCGCGCATTGGGTATTGGCGGACGCGGCCGCAAGGTGGAAAACGCCTTGAAGTCCGGTGATCAGGTCCTAGTTCAGGTGGCCAAGGATCCCATCGGCCACAAGGGCGCGCGCCTGACCACCCAGATTTCTTTGGCCGGCCGCTTCCTGGTGTATGTGCCGGGCGGGCGCAGCGCGGGGATTTCCCGCAAGCTGCCGGCGCCGGAGCGCAAGCGCCTTAAGGGGATTCTGGAGCGCGTCATCCCGGGGGATGGCGGCGCCATCATTCGTACCGCAGCGGAGAACGTGTCGGAGGAGGACATCGCGTCCGACGTCAACCGCCTGCACTCCCTGTGGGAGGACATTAGCGCCCGCGCCGCGCACGAGAAGGCAACGAAGGGTGCCAAGCCGGTCACCTTGTACGAAGAGCCGGACCTGCTCATTAAGGTCGTGCGCGACCTTTTCAACGAGGACTTCAGCACCTTGGTTGTGGACGGCAAGCGTTCCTACAACACGGTCAGCGCCTATGTGGACTCCATGGCGCATGACTTGGCGGACCGCGTTGTGCGCTATGACGCCCGCGACCACGATGGCGAGGATGCCTTCAGCGCCTACCGCATTGATGAGCAGCTGCAGAAGGCCCTGAGTCGCAAGGTGTGGCTGCCGTCTGGCGGCACCCTCGTCATTGACCGCACTGAGGCCATGACGGTCATTGACGTCAACACGGGCAAATTCACCGGCTCCGGTGGCAACCTCGAGGAGACGGTGACCCGCAATAACCTCGAGGCGGCCGAGGAGATCGTGCGCCAAATGCGCCTGCGCGATATCGGCGGCATGATCGTCGTGGACTTCATCGATATGGTGCTGCCGGAAAACCAGGACCTTGTGCTGCGCCGCCTCAAGGAAGCGCTGGGACGTGACCGGACGCGCCACCAGGTTTCTGAGGTCACCTCACTGGGCCTGGTGCAGATGACGCGAAAGCGCGTGGGCACAGGCCTCATCGAGACTTTCTCCACCGAGTGCGAGGCCTGCCATGGCCGGGGAATCATCATTCACGAGTACCCGGTTGATGAGGATGCCGAGGAGGAGAATTCGAAGCCGCAGCGCCGTGGCCGCAAGGAGCGCCGCGCACCGCAGCGCGATCCGAAGCAGCACCCGGCTGCCGTGCGCATGCACCGCGACGAGGAGGAAGCCGCCGAGCACGAAACTGCCACAGAAAAGGAAACGTCGCGCGACGACGAGTCCTCCTTGGAGGAGCTCGTGGCCAACGTGGTCGTCGTCGACGAGGACGAGCCGGATACCCCGGATAGCGCCTCCATTGGCTATGCCGTAGCGGAAAGCCTGGACGCGAAGCGCTCGAAGCCGAAGTCGAAGGCGAAGCGCTCGCGCAAGCCGCGCCGGGCAACGCGCACCTTCCGGGAGCCACAACGCGAGGAGACGAGTGAGAGCTCGCGCGCGAAGCACGGCAAGCGCGATGAGCACGCCGCTGCGGAAAAGGCATCCACGCAGCGCTCGGAGCAGACCTATGACGAGGCCGTCGAAGCCTTTGAGAAATCACCGCGCCGCAAGCGCCGCACGCGCGGAAATTCCCGTTCGGATGTTCGCCCGAAGCGTGAAGACTTCGCGCAGGACGAGGCCCCGGCCAAGGACGCTCAGCTAGCCACCTCTAAGAAGGCGGCCAAGGCTGAGCGCAAGGGCGCGGAGTCGGGCGAGAACACGAGCGTGCGAGCTACCCGCGGTCGCGGCCGCCGCCGAGTGGTGCGCAAGATGGCACAGAGCCAGTCCACCCTGGCGTCGAATGATCGCGGACAGGGGAGCGAGGCGCAGCGGCGAGAGTCTTCCGCACAGACCACAGCGTCGAAAGCGCGAAAGGGCGGGCGCGGGAGGCGTCGAGTAGCACGGCGCAGGTCGCGCTAGAAAAGGCGTTTTGCCTTTTCGCCCCCTCACGGGGTAGTCTTTGACAGTCGCTGTTTAGACCATGAATGCGCTCGATGGGACGCGCTGCGGTTCCCGCACGTCTCTCGCGGATGTGGTTCTAAACGCCAATGTCCAATGTCCATTCGTTAGCGGCACCACCCAGCTGCTAGCGAGCCGAGTTTAGATAAGGGGTAGCCCTCTATGTACGCGATCGTCAAGACCGGCGGAAAGCAGTACAAGGTTGCTGAAGGTGACCTCGTCAAGGTCGAGAAGATCGAGGGTGAGCCGGGTTCCTCCGTTGCTCTCACCCCGGTTCTGCTCGTCGATGGCGCAACCGTCAAGTCGAAGGCTGCAGACCTGGAGAAGGTCTCCGTCTCCGCTGAAATTGTCGAGCAGGGCAAGGGCCCGAAGATCGACATCCTCAAGTACAAGAACAAGACTGGTTACAAGCGTCGCCTTGGTCACCGTCAGCCGGTGACCACGCTGAAGATTACCGGTATCAAGTAAGCCTTAACCGGCTCTAATTCATCCCTGAAGGAGGGGAAACCACATGGCACACAAGAAGGGTGCTTCCAGCTCCAGCAACGGTCGCGATTCCGAGTCCAAGCGCCTCGGCGTTAAGCGCTTCGGTGGTCAGCAGGTTAAGGCCGGCGAGATCATCGTGCGTCAGCGCGGCACCAAGTTCCACCCGGGTGAGAACGTTGGTCGCGGCGGCGACGATACCCTGTTCGCTCTCGCGGCAGGCTCTGTTGAGTTCGGCGTCAAGCGTGGACGTCGTCTGGTCAACATTGTTCCGGCCGAAGAGGTTGTTGCAGAAGCAACTGCCTAAGAGCTTCATGGCGTAATCCCGAGCTTTTCGCTCGGGATTTTGTCGTTTTTACGCGGCCGGCGTGGCGGGGGAGCGTGGAGAAAACTAAAGGGGCGTTGCTTCAGATCCCCGCAGTGCTCAACTAGGACGGTATGCCAGGAACCGTTAGACTAGCGGGCATGGCACGATTCATTGACCGAGTGGTTTTGCACTTGCAGGCAGGCGACGGCGGACACGGCTGCGCCTCCGTCCACCGCGAAAAATTTAAGCCGCTCGGCGGGCCCGATGGCGGCAACGGCGGCCACGGCGGAGACATCCTGCTGGAGGTCTCAACCCAGATCCACACCCTCATGGATTTCCACTACCGCCCGCACCTGAAGTCCGGCCGCGGCGGCAACGGCGCCGGTGACTGGCGCAACGGCGCGCGCGGCGAGGACCTCATTCTCGAGGTCCCTGAAGGCACCGTGGTCTATACCGAGGACGGGGAGATGCTCGCGGATCTCACGGTCCCGGGAACCCGTTTCGTGGCCGCGGAGGGTGGTTTCGGCGGGCTTGGTAACGCCGCGCTGGCCTCCGCCGCCCGTAAGGCTCCGGGCTTCGCCCTGCAGGGCGAACCGGGCCAGGCGCGCGACCTCATTCTCGAGCTGAAGTCCATGGCGGACGTCGGCCTCGTCGGTTTCCCCTCCGCGGGCAAGTCCTCCCTCATCTCCGTCCTTTCGGCAGCCAAGCCGAAGATCGGTGACTATCCCTTCACCACCCTCCAGCCCAACTTGGGCGTGGTGGACATGGGCTACGAATCCTTCACCATGGCGGATGTCCCGGGCCTCATCCCGGGGGCCGCCGAGGGCAAGGGCCTAGGCCTCGACTTCCTGCGACACATCGAGCGCACAGCGGTTCTCGCCCACGTGGTGGATACCGCCTCCATCGAGCCGGGCCGCGATCCGCTCTCCGACATCGAGGCGCTCGAGACCGAGCTGGCCAAGTATCAAGAGCTCCTGGAGCAGGACACCGGCCTCGGTGACCTGCGCGAGCGCCCGCGCGTCATCATCCTTAACAAGGCGGATGTTCCCGAGGCAGAGGAGCTCGCGGAATTCGTCAAGGGAGACCTCGAGGAGAAGTACGGCTGGCCGGTCTTCATCATTTCCGCGGTGGCGCGCAAGGGGCTAGAGCCTCTCAAATACAAGCTGATGGAGATGGTGAAAGAACACCGCAAGTCACAGCCCAAGGCGGCGGTGGACAAGAACCACACCATCATTCAGCCCAAGTCCGTGGGCAAGAAAAAGAAGGGCTCCTTCGCCGACTTCACCGTCCGCCCCGACCCCGAGGTGGAGGGCGGATTCATCGTCGAGGGCGACAAGATCGACCGCTGGATTCGCCAGACCGACTTCGAAAACGACGAGGCCGTGGGCTACCTTGCGGACCGCCTGGCCAAGGCCGGTGTCGAGGAAGAGCTGCACCGCCAGGGCGCGGAGGAAGGCTGCCCGGTCACCATCGGGGACATCACCTTCGAGTACGAGCCGATGGCCGGTGGCCGCGCCACCGACGCGGGCCGCGGACAGGACGGCCGCCTCATGGGCACCGACCGCGTCTCCGCCGCCGAGCGCAAGCGCGCCTCCCAGGCGCGCCGCGGCCTCGTGGACGAGTTCGACTTTGGCACGGACGGGGAAGTCACTCGCGAGTCCGCGAACCGCGATCGCTGGCAGGGTTAGCCCGGTATACTGAGCCGGTATGTCATCCGAACACGACAACCAGCTCGACTATCCTCTCCCCCTCGAACCCTTCGAGGGGCCGACCCCGGACGTGGACTACCCGGAGACCACCACGCTATCGGAAAAATCCAGCGGTTTCTCCTCGCCGCTGCGCGAGGAGATCTCTAAAGCCAAGCGCATCGTCATCAAGATCGGATCCTCGTCGCTAACGCGCGATGACTTCGTGACTTCCACCGAGAAGATCGACAAGATCGTCGACGCCGTCTGCGCACGCATGAACGTCTCCGACATCATCATCGTCTCCTCCGGTGCCGTGGCCGCCGGAATGGGCCCGCTGGGCCTGACCACGCGCCCCACCGATTTGGCCACCAAGCAGGCCGCCGCCGCGGTGGGCCAGGTGCACCTCGCCTACGAATGGGGCGTGTCCTTTGCCCGCTATAACCGCACCATTGGGCAGGTGCTGCTGACCGCGTCGGACGTCGGCAAGCGCGATCGCGCCCGCAACGCCCAGCGCACCATTGACCGTCTGCGCCAGATGCGCACGGTGCCCATCGTCAACGAGAACGACACCGTGGCCACCTCCGAGATGCACTTCGGTGATAACGACCGCCTTTCTGCGCTCGTGGCCAATCTGGTCGGCGCGGATGCCCTCTTCCTTTTCTCTGACGTGGACGGCCTCTACGACAAGAACCCGGCCGAGCCGGACGCCAAGTTTGTGGAGGAGGTGCGCACCGGCAAGGATCTCAAGGCGGTCGTGGCTGGTGACGGCGGCAAGGTCGGCACCGGCGGCATGGCCACGAAGGTCTCCGCTGCCCGCCTGGCCACGCGCGGCGGCATCCCGGTGCTGTTGACCTCGGCGGATAATATCGGGCAGGCGCTTGACGACGCCTCCGTAGGCACCGTCTTCCACACCCGTGAGGAACGCCGTCTGTCCGCGTGGAAGTTCTGGGCTCTGTACTGCGCGGATACCGGTGGCTCCCTGCGCCTGGACGAGGGCGCCATGGAGGCCGTGGTCCGAGGTGGAAACTCCCTGCTGGCCGTGGGCATTACCGACATTAAGGGCGAGTTCAACGCCGGTGAGATCGTGGACATCATGGGGCCCAAGGGCCAGGTCATCGGGCGCGGCGAGGTGGGCTATGACTCCACCACACTGCACAACCTGCTGGGCAAGCACACCGATGAGCTGCCGGAGGATATGCGCCGCCCGGTTGTCCATGCCGACTACCTGTCCAACTTCGCCTCCCGTATTTAATGCGTTATTTCATGGGCCCCGACGTGTGGGCGGCAACCGTGGCAGATATCGACGCCGCCGGGCACGAGCGTGTCGAGAGCTTGGAGGAAGCCGAGGTCTTTGTGAATACCGCCTCGGACCCGGCGCAGACCCCGGAGATCCCCGAGAACATCAAGTGGGTGCAGTACTGCTTCACCGGGGTCAACCGGCACATCGATGCCGGGCTCATCCGGCGGGATGGTCTGCCGTGGTGCAACTCCGCCGGCGCTTTTGCTAAGCCCGTGGCGGAATCTGCGCTGGGGCTCATGCTCTCCCAAGCGCACCACCACAAGGCTTTCGCCCTGGCGAAGTCCTGGTCGGTGGCGCGCGAGCTCGATGAATCCCAGGCTTGGCTCTATGAGCAGCAGGGGCCAACGCGCGTGCTCATCGTGGGCGCGGGAGGCATCGGCAAGCAGCTCATGGCCTACCTCGCGCCCTTCGGCGTACACATCACCGCGGTGAACCGCTCGGGCCGCCCGGTAGAGGGAGCGGACGTGACGCTGCCCATCGAGCGCGTCGACGAGGCCTGGTCTGAGGCGGATTTCGTCGTGAGCATCATGCCGGCGACGGCCGCCACGGAAGCCTTCTTCGACGCAGCGGTGTTCCGCGCCATGAAGCCTTCGGCGGTATTCGTCAACGTCGGCCGCGGTAGCACCGTGGTGACCGATGATCTCGTGGAGGCTCTGCGCACGGGCGAGATCGCCGGCGCGGGCTTGGAGGTCATGGACCCGGAGCCGCTCCCGGATGGCCACCCGCTCTACGATTTGCCCAACGCCACGCTGACGCCGCACATGGCGGCCTCGGATCACGTGGCCCAGTACCACCTGGGTGCTATCTTCAATGCCAACGCCGCCGCGTGGGAGCGCGGCGAGGATATGCCCACGCGCGTCGACCCGGACGCCGGCTACTAGCTAAGGAGGATGTGCATGAAGTACGCCATCGAACCACACCCCTGGGAGGAAACCATCGAGGTGCTCGACGCCGCGGGCTTTGAGCGCGCCCCGCTAGATGAGGCCTCCTTCCTCATCTACACCGGCGATGGCACCGACTTCCCGGACCCGCTGCCGGCCAACATTGGCTTCGTGCAGATTCCCTCGGCCGGCGTGGACCACGTGCTTGAAGTGATGAAGGGGAGCAGCGTGCCGTGGTCGAACGCGGCCGGTGTCTATGACAACACGGTGGCGGAATCCACCATCGCGCTGCTCTTGGCACAGCTGCATGCGCACCGTCGCGTGAACGGCACGTTTGATTCCTATGGGGAGATGGAGGCGCACACCTCCTACCTCTACGATGACAAGACGGTGGCCGTTATTGGTGCCGGTGGCATTGGCAAGCGTCTGATCAGCATGCTCTCCGGCTTTGGGCCGCGCATTATCGCGGTGAACCGCTCCGGCAATCCTGTTGAGGGCGCGGAGGAGACTTACCCGATTTCTGAAGTGGACAAGGTCTGGCCGCAAGCAGACTACTTCGTGCTCATCGCCCCGCTGACCGCGGAGACCCGCTACATGGTGGACGCGGAGGCTTTTAAGAAGATGCCGGAGCATGCCGTGGTGGTCAACGTGGGCCGCGGACCGCTCATTAACACCGAAGACCTCGTCGCGGCACTGGAGGCAGGGGAGATTGCGGGTGCGGCACTCGACGTCACCGACCCTGAACCGTTGCCGGAGGATCACCCGCTGTGGCAGGATAAGCGCGTGGTTATCACCCCACACATTGCCAATACGCAGCGCTCCGTGCGCGAAAAGATTGGCGCGCACACCGTCAAGGTGGCCAAGGCTTTCGCGGCGGGGGACAAGCTGCCTACTTTGGTTGACCCGCAGGCAGGTTATTAATGGAGAACCCCGATATTCGCGTTGGTGATGCGGAGCGCTCTGAGGCCCTGGAGCAGTTGAGCCAGCACTTCGTCAACGGTGCGTTGGGCCCCGATGAATTTGAGCAGCGCACCGGTGAGGCCGCCGCGGCGCGCACGCGCGGGGACGTTGAAAAGCTCTTTGCGGACCTGCCGGAGCTTTCCACCCCACGTGCTTCAGCACCTGCCACCCGCCACGAGGCGGAGTTGGAGGACATGCTCTCCCGCGGGCGCAAGGTGCAGATAGTGGATTCCGTCATCTGGTCGGTGGCGATGATCGCCCTCTTCCTTGGGCTTTTTGTCTTCGACTGGAGCTATTTCTGGATCTCGCCCGTCATCGCGTTCTTCGCTTCCTGGGCTGCGCGCGGGGTGCTGAAGTTCAGTGAGTCGGATGAAGAGCTCTTCGATGAGCTTTCTGAAGGGGAAAAGAAAAAGCGCGCCGAGCGCCTGCGTGCCGCGGCGGAGCGCCGCCGCGAACTTGGGGCCTAAAACTGGCGCTCATTAAGAACCCATAGCTGCACAGAATCCCTGACAAGCGGGCAGACCTTCCGTACGCTGGTATGGCATGAGCAACACTGAACGTGAAGAAGTTCTGTCCAAAGCCCGCGCTGCCAAGGCGGTGGCGCCGCAGTTCGCGCAGCTGCCCACCCCGCGCAAGAATGAGATCTTAAACCGCGCGGCCGAGAACCTCATCGCGCACACCGAGGACATCCTCGCGGCGAACCAGCTCGATATCGAGGCCGGCCGCGCCAATGGCATGTCCGAGTCTCTCATCGACCGCCTGTCGCTTGATGTCGCCCGCATCGAGGGTATTGCCGGCGGCCTGCGCCAGGTGGCCTCCCTCCAGGACCCGGTAGGGGAGATCCTGCAGGGCCGCACCATGGATAATGGCATCCAGATGAAGCAGGTCCGCGTACCGCTCGGCGTGATGGGCATGGTTTATGAGGCCCGCCCGAATGTCACCGTCGATGCCTTCGGTTTGGCCCTGAAGTCCGGCAACGTGCCGCTGTTGCGCGGCTCGAAGTCCGCGAAGAACTCCAACGCCAAGCTCGTGGAGCTCCTCCAGGACACCCTGGTGGAGTTCGATCTGCCGCGCGAAGGCGTGCAGCTTCTGCCCTGTGAGACTCACGATTCCGTGCAGGACCTCATCACCGCCCGCGGCCTGGTCGACCTGGTCATCCCGCGCGGCGGCGCGCGCCTTATCAACGCCGTTGTGGAAAACGCCACCGTCCCCGCCATCGAAACCGGAACCGGCAATTGCCACTTCTACGTCGACGCCTCCGCCGACCTGGACAAGGCCATCGACATGGTGATCAACGGCAAGACCCGCCGTCCCTCTGTGTGTAACTCGACGGAGTGCCTGCTGATCGACGCTGCCCTTGACGACGCCTCCAAGCTCCGCATCATCACCTCCCTTCAGGAGGCAGGGGTTACCATCCACGGCGATGTGAAGGAGCTTGAGGCCTTCGGTGTTAAGGACGCCGTGGAGGCAACCGACGAGGAGTGGTGCGAAGAATTCCTCTCCATGGATATCTGCGCCAAGGTGGTCGACGGCGTCAACGGCGCCATCGCGCACATTGCCGAGTACACCACCGGCCACACTGAGGCCATTGCGGCCCAGGATGCTGACGTGCTGCTGACCTTCGCCAACGAGGTAGATGCCGCAGCGGTCATGCTCAACGCCTCCACCGCGTTTACCGATGGTGAGGTATACGGCATGGGCGCCGAAATCGGCATCTCCACCCAGAAGCTGCATGCGCGCGGCCCGATGGCGCTGCCGGAGCTAACATCCACCAAATGGGTGCTGCAGGGCACCGGCCAGACCCGCCCCTAGGGACAGCTAGAAAAGCTACTCGAAAGCTACTCGAAAAGAATTTTTCGAGGCTGACCTGCGCAAAACAATCTACTCGAAAACTTTTCGAGTAGATTGTTTGCCTTGCGCGGGGTTCGTGCTGCGCGCCGGGGGAGCACTGGGTATTCTAAAGCGCGGTAATAACAAAGAACTGAATGGTGCCTTCTCCCATGCTGTCCCGCATTGCTTCCTCCGTGGCCGCCGCCGTCATGGCCGTGTCCGCCTTCATTGTCCCTCAAACCATCTCTGCACCCGCCGCGCACGCTGACGAACAGTGCCCCGCAGTGGTCGTCGTCGCCGCGCGCGGCTCTGGCCAAAACGGTCAGGTTTACCCCACGCAGTATTCGAACCAGGGCGGCCGCGCCTCCAATGGATGGGAGGGCGAATCCATCCGCGCCATGCTGCAGGGCGCCGAGGCACGCTACCAGGCCACTCACGGCGGAAATTCGCTGATGAAGGACGTCTACGTGCTGGGCCTGGAGCCGCAGTACTATCCGGCGACCTACCCGGAATACTCTGTTCCGAACGAGTCGGTTCCGAACACCGCGGCTGACCTCGTGCGCCTGGCCACGCAGTACGCCAACCCGGTCATCAACACCGCGGTCTCCGCCATCAACCAGTTCATGTACTCCGTGCAGACCGGCAATCGTGGCGTGACCAGCGCGATCAACAGCTATGAAGCCGCCACCGGTTGCCACCCGCAATACATCCTGTCCGGCTACTCCCAGGGCGCCATGATTCTGGCCAACCACGAGGTGGAACTGGCCCACCGCGGTCAGCTCGCTGGCGTCGTGACCTTTGGTAACCCGCTGACCCGTGCAGGGGACCCGGCCGTCGTCGGCGCAACCCAGGGCGCGGGCGGCCCGATGGGCTACTTCCCGCAGATGCGCGCCAACGTCAGCCGCGTGGACTACTGCCTGCCGCTCGACGCCGTGTGCGACCTCTCCGCCCAGACCCTCTACGCCGCCAAGCCCACCGGCGGCTCCCATGGCCAGTACTTCTTCACCAACCACCAGTGGGATAACCAGGTCTACGATTCCATCGGCCACATGGTAGATGGCGTCCGTTTCCGCTAAACAGGAAAGAATGAAGTCTCTTTCCTTTCGCGTTTCCTGTGCAGCTGCCGCCCTTGGCACGGCAGCGTCCCTTCTCAGCGCGCCGGTGGCCTCGGCGAGCGGTGTCGGCACGTGCCCCGACACCGTGGTGCTTGTCGCACGCGGTTCAGACCAGAACGAGGAGCAGGGCGAATACGTAGGTCCGCAGCGTTACTCCGAGCGTGCGCCGGAATCCACCGGCTTTGAGGGACGCAACTTTGCCGCCCTGTTCCATCAGGTAGAGCAGCGCCACCCCGGCACAATGGATGGCGTTTATGTTCTGGCTTTGGGGCCGGAGGCGTACCCGGCCGCGATGAACCTGCCGCCCTTGGCGCAGGAGGGTGAAGACCTGGGCCCGCTTCAGCTTGTGCAGCGAGCGCTCGGGATTCTCCAGGAACACTCCCTCGGGGAGATGGCGTATTCGGTGACGTTTGGAGCTGCCGATAGCCTACGCACCGGCGCCCGCAATGCGCCGAAGGTGGTGGACAACTATGAGGCCACCACCGGCTGCCACCCGCGTTGGGTAGCCGCTGGCTATTCGCAAGGAGCGCTCGTCGCGACAAGCACGGAGGAGTACCTCGCAGAATCCGGGCGCCTGCATGGTGTGCTCACCTTTGGCAATCCCTTGCACCAGGTGCCGTGGGCTAAGAACCGCACCGGGCTGCCGGCGCAGCGCTACGTCGATTATTGCCTGGAAGGGGATTTCGTCTGCGATTTCTCCCTCGACGCCGCTAACCGCGCCCTGGCCACCAAGGCTGAGCGCCATGCCTCCTATTTCTTGGCGGAGCCTTCCGGGCAGGACATGCAGGTCATCGACTCCGTGGCCGGTATACTCACCAGCCATGACTAGTCCGCAACGCATCGGCATCATGGGCGGCACCTTTGACCCCATCCATAACGGTCACCTCGTCGCCGCCAGCGAGGTAGCCCACCGTTTCCGCCTCGACACGGTGGTCTTCGTCCCCACCGGCCAGCCCTGGCAAAAAGCCGATAAGCAGGTCACCGCCGCCGAGCACCGCTACCTGATGACCATGGTGGCCACGGCGTCGAACCCGCGCTTTACTGTCTCCCGCGTGGACATCGACCGTGAGGGGCCCACCTACACCATCGATACGCTGCGGGATCTGCGCGGAATCTTCCCGGACGCCGAGCTTTACTTCATCACCGGCGCGGATTCGGTGGCCTCCATCATGAGCTGGCGCAACTGGGAGGAGATGCTGGAGATGGCTCACTTCGTTGGCGTGACCCGTCCAGGCTATGACCTGCGCAAGGACATGCTGCCGCAGGATTCCCAGGATGACATCGAGCTGATTGAAATCCCCGCCATGGCCATTTCCTCGACCGATTGCCGTGCCCGCGCGCAGCAGGGCCAGCCGGTGTGGTACCTCGTGCCGGATGGGGTGGTGCAATACATCGCCAAGAACCACCTCTATGGTCCGCACCCGGAAAAGCCCCTGTAACGTCTGCGCCTTTCCGGTAGTCGGGCGGGGGAATTCGACTAGGAAAATGAGCCTTGTCGTGTAAGACTAGAGTTCTTAAGCAGAAAAGTACTTGTGTAGGGATTGTCATGTCGATTACTGATGAAGCACGCCGCATGGCGGAAACCGCCGCCCTGGCTGCGGATGAGAAGCTGGCCACCAACATCGCCGCTATCGATGTTTCCGACGTGCTGGCGATTACCGAGGTCTTCGTCTTAGCCTCCGCCGATACCGAGCGCCAAGTGGCATCCATCGTGGAGGAAGTCGAAGACGAGCTGACCAAGCAGGGCTTCGAGCCCAAGCGCCGCGAAGGCAACCGCGAGAACCGATGGGTACTGCTCGATTACGGCCCCATCGTGGTCCACGTCCAGCGCAACGATCAGCGCGAGTTCTATGGCCTGGACCGCCTCTACCACGATTGCCCGCTTCTCGACATCCCCGGTATAGACACCCCGGAGCGCCCCGGCGAGTGGTCCAATGACGTCAACCCTCGCGACATCGACTCCTTCGATGAGCTTCCCCTGGCCCAGCCAGAGCCGGAAGACGACGAATTATGACCCGCCGCCTCCTCCTCATCCGCCACGGCCAGACCACCTATAACGCCACCGGCCGGATGCAGGGGCACCTGGATACCGAGCTTTCGGAAGCGGGCCACTCCCAGGCCCGTGCCGCGGCCGATCTGCTCGAGGGCAAAGGCATCACCGCTATTGTCTCCTCGGATCTCATCCGTGCCCGCGATACCGCTGAGATTATTGCTCGGCGCTTGGGGCTTGAGGTGTCCGTCGATAAGCGTCTGCGCGAAACCCACCTCGGTGAGTGGCAGGGGATGACCTCCGCTGAAGTAGATGAGCAGTTTCCTGGGGCGCGTGCGCTGTGGCGCCACGACCCCACCTGGGCGCCGCCGCAGGGCGAAAGCCGCGTCGATGTGGCCAACCGTGCCCGCCCCGTGATTGATGAGCTCATGCAGAATCACCCGCAGTGGGATGAGGGGGCTGTCCTCGTCGTCGCGCACGGCGGCGCCATTTCAGCGCTGACCTGCCACCTGCTGGGCTTGGAACACCACCAGTACGGGATCCTGTCTGGGCTGAAGAATACGCACTGGTCGCAGCTGACCGCGCGGCCCGAGTTTGATGCTGCACGGCCGCTGTCTCCGCTGGAATTCACCCCGGAGAACGTCGGCCGCGCCCAGTGGTACTTCGATGGCTGGAATATGGGCGGCGCCGTCATCGGGGGCGCGGGGGCGGACGTCTAGTGATCCGCGTTGTTACCGATTCCGCCGCGGGCTTGCCGGAGGATATCGTCGAGGAGCTCGGCATCTGCGTCGTGGATCTGCACGTCATGGAAAGCCACGGCAAGGATGGCGCGGAGCTGTCCACGTCCGGGCTGACTGCCCTTGAGCTGGCTGCTTTATACGGGCGGCAGATGGAGCGCTCCGGTGATGATGGTGTGCTGGCCATTCATCTGTCGAAGGAGCTGTCCTCGACGTGGTCGGCGGCGGTGACGGCCTCCGGAGTTTTCCCGAACAACGTGCGCGTTATCGATTCCGGCACCGCCGGGATGGCGATGGGCGCGGCTGCCATGGCGGCGGCCAGGCTTGCGCAGGAGGGCGCTTCCCTCGACGAGTGCTATGCCGCGGCCATCAACACCCTTGAGCGCGGGCACACCTTGGTCTACCTCAGCTCGACGGAGGAGCTTCGCCGCTCCGGGCGCATGTCCGCGGCCACGGCGATGCTGTCCACTGCGCTGCTGGCCACCAAGCCGATCATGGCCATTCAGGGCGGCAAGCTGGAGATGGTGGGCAAGACCCGCACCCAAACCAAGGCCTTTACCAAGCTGGTGGATCTGGTGGCCTCCCGCGCCGAGGGCAAGCCGGCCTTCATCGCGGTGCAGTACAACGAGGACAAGGTCTCAGCACGCCGGCTGGAGGACTTGCTGCGTTTGGCCCTGCCGGATTCCTCTTTCATGCTGGTGCCGCTTACCGACGTCCTCGCAGTCCACGTCGGCCCCGGAGCCATCGGCGTCTCCGCGGTCTTTAGCTGACGGCGGAGCCGAGCTAAAGACGTTGTTGACGTCTTCAACAAGTTATCCACAGGCTGCGGCTTAAGCCCTCGACGGGGGTGTGGACGCTGCGTAGCGTCGCGGGCATGAACGCCATTGCTGATCGCCTCCGCGACCTCACCCGCCCGACCGGGGAAGAAGAACTGCTCAACGTCGACTTTCCGCGCGTGCGCGTCCCGCCCTGGTTGGCGCTGGCTGTTGTGGGCGTGGCTGGCGTTGCACTTCTGGCCTGGCTGGGGGCGAGCCGCAGTGCGGAGAACCCCTATGAGGTTGCCGCGCCGAGCAGCGAGGCAGCGGCGGATATCGTGGTTGCGGTCGTGGGTGAGGTAGAGCAGCCCGGGCTGGTGACCTTGGCGCCGGGCGCGCGCATTAACGACGCCCTCGAGGTGGCGCGCCCGCGCGTGCCCACCGATAACCTCAACCTGGCGCAGAAGCTTAACGACGGCGAGCAGATCACCGTCGGCGCTCCACCCGCTGCCCCAGGCGCTGCGGCCGAAGACACTATCTCCCTCAACTCCGCCAGCGAGGAGGAGCTGACGGAGCTTCCGGGTATTGGCCCGGCCACGGCGGCGGCGATCATCGCGCACCGCGAGGAGATCGGCAGCTTCACCACCGTGGAGCAGCTCATGGACGTCTCCGGCATTGGGCCGGCGAAGTTCGCCAAGCTGAAGGACAAGGTCCGGCCGTGAGAGAACTGCGGCTCGTGCCCGCCGCGGTGGTGGCGTGGCTGGCCACGCTCGCCGTGCTTTTCGGGCATCCGTGGTTGTTGGGCGGGCTGGTGTGTTTCGCGCTAGCGCGCGGTCAGTGGCGCGGGCAGGGCATCCTATGTGCGGCGAGCGGAGTCATCTTCGCCACCCTGGCTTATGTGCGCTCGGTGCGCGCCGCGGCGTTCCACTTCGGCTCGGAGGTGACGGGAAAGCTTGCAGCCGACCCGGTTCAGACGGCATCCGGGTGGATGGTGCGCCTGCGCGTGCCGGGCTACCCGGCGCAGCTGCCCGTCTTCCTCAAGGAGGAACCGGAGGCCTTCGGCGGCTCGCTGGTGACGGTGCACGGTCACCCCGGCCCCTCGGATCAGGTAGGGGTGGGCACAACCGTCTTTAGTGGTGAGCTCACCGCGCACGCCCACAGCTGGACGGCGACGGTCGCAGAAAACTTCCGCGCCGTGTGTGACAACGGCCTCATCCCCGGCATGGTCTTGGGCGATACCAGCCTGCAAAGCCCCGAGGATAAGCAGCTCTACATCGACACGGGTCTATCGCATTTGAGTGCTGTGTCCGGCTCCAACGTTGCCATCGTGTGCACCGCGGCCGCGTTGGTGGTGCCGGGGCAGCGGGTGAGAGTGGGGGCGTCGGCAAGCGCGTTGGCGTTGTTCGTGGCACTTGTGGGGTGGGAACCCTCCGTCCAGCGCGCCACCGTCGCCGGGCTGGCGGGACTGGCGGCGGTGCTCAGCTCCTCGAAGATGGAACCGCTCCATGCCCTGGCTCTTGGCGTGCTCTTTCTGCTCGCGGCGGACAGCGACCTAGCGGTCAGCTTCGGCTTCGCGCTCTCCGTCGCGGCCACCGCCGGCATCGTAGTACTCAGCCCGCTGCTATTGCGGGTGCTGGGCACGGGCATCGTGGCCCGGGCCTTTGCGGTCGCCATCGCCGCGGACATCGTGACCATGCCGCTCATTGCGCTGATGAGCGGGCGGGTCTCGGTGGTGTCAGTCATTGCCAACGTGCTGGTGGCCCCGGTCGTGCCTATTATCACCGTCGTGGGGCTCATCGCCGCCGTCCTGGCGCAGGTGGGGTGGGGCAGGCCCCTGGTGATCCTTATTGAGCCGCTGGCGGATTGGATCCACTTCGTCGCCTCCTCCATGCCGGTGACCACCGTGGCGGCGGGGCCCGTCGCGATGCTCCTACTTGGCGGGTGGGTCATTGCGGCGTTGCTAAGATGACAGGCATGTCTTCTGCCCCCGTGCACCTCATCCTCGGTGATGATGAATTCCTGGCCGAGCGCGCCCGCCTGTCCATCCAACAAGGTGAGGTAACCAAGCTCAAGGCCTCCGAGGTCAGCGAGGGCGAAATCCTGGAAGCCACCAGCCCCTCCTTGTTTGGGGAGGACCGCGTCATCGTCATCAGCGACGTGGAGAGGGCCGGCAAGGAGGTCACGAAGATCCTCCTCGACGCCTGCGCTAACCCCATGCCCGGTATCACGCTCATTTTGATGTACTCGGTGACGGCGAAGACGCTGAAGAAAAAGAAGAAGCCGCCGGAGCTCATCGCGGCGCTGCGCAAGACGGCCGAGGTGCATGAGGTCTTTTCCCTCTACCCGAACGAGCTCGCGCAGTGGGCTACGCGTGAGTTCGCCTCGCATGGGGTGCGGCCTACACCGGATGTGGTGCAGGCGCTTCTCGACGGCGTCGGCTCCGACCTCCGCGAGCTCGCCTCCGCCATCTCGCAGCTCGTCTTCGACACAGGCGGCAAGGTGACCCGCGAGGCGGTGCACGCGTACTACGTAGGTGTGGCCGAGGTGGCCAACTGGGATATCGCGGATGCCGCTGTGGCAGGCCGCGTGGAGGCGGCGGTGTCCACGTGCCGCCGCGCGCTGCAGTTGGGGGCGAGCCCCGTGGCCATTGCATCTGCCCTGGCGAACAAGGTGGGCAACATCGCGCGCCTCTACACCGCGCGCGGGGATCAGTATTCCCTGGCCTCCCAGACCGGCATGGCGCCCTATGCCATCAAGCTCACCCAGCCGGTGGCGCGGCGCTGGTCGGGAGAGAATATCACCAAGGCCGTGATCCTCATGTCGGAGCTGGATGCCGCGGTCAAGGGTCAGGGCGGGGACGAGGACTTCGCCATCGAGGCGGCCGTTAAGCGGGTGGCGGAGCTGGCGCGCTAGACTAACCCTCCATGGATGACATCCAGAACTTTGCCACCAAGCTTTTCGATTTTGCCCGCAACGGCGATGCCACGCTGCTCGAGTACATCAAGCAGGGCGTCAACGTGGACATGGTGAACCAGGACGGGCAGTCCTTCATCATGCTCGCCGCCTACCACGGCCATGCGGAGCTGGTGCGCCAGCTCGCCGCGGCGGGTGCCGACGTCAACCTCCTCAACGATCGCGGCCAGTCGCCGTTGGCCGGGGCTATTTTCAAGAAGGAAGACGCGGTGATCGACGCCCTTCTCGACGCCGGCGCCGACCCCACTGCCGGCCAGCCAAATGCCCTCGACTCGGCTCGCATGTTCGGCCGTGAGGATCTTCTCGAGCGCCTGTCATGAGCTGGTCCGCGTTTGCGGCCATCCTCCTCATGAACCTCGTCGGCGCGGCGGCACCCGGCCCCGACATTGTGCTGGTGACACGCTATGCCACGCGCTCGCGCCGCCACGCCATCGCGGCGTCGACGGGCATTCAGGTCGGCGTGCTGTTCTGGTGCACGCTGACTGTGTTTGGCGCGGCCGCTTTGCTGACCGCCTTCCCGGGAGTTCTCTCCCTGATTCAGGTGATTGGCGGTTGCTTCCTCGTCTTCATGGGCGTGCTGTCCATTCGCTCCGGGCTAGAGCTGCGCAAGCAGCCGCCGGTGGATGAGGAGGAGGCCGCCGCCCGCTTGGGTTCGGTGGGCAAGGTCTTCCGCACGGGGTTGGCCACCAACCTGTCCAACCCAAAGATCGTGCTTTTCCTCGCCGCCATGATCGCCCCGCTGCTGCCGCCGCACCCGCCGGTGTGGCTTTCGGTGGCCTTGGTGTTGAGCCTGTCCCTGTCGAGCTACCTGCTCTTCGTTGTCCTCTCGGCGGTCATCTCGACCCGCGCGATCCGCCGCCGCCTGTTGGCCGCCGGCCCGTGGATCGACATCGGTTCCGGTGCCTTCTTCGTGGTGGCCGGCTGTGCGTTGGTGTGGGCCGGTATCCAGGCCGCCTAGGACTGATCGAGTAGTTCTTTGAGCCACTGGGACCACGCCGCGACCGTGGCGGAGCGGCGGCGTAGGGTCGTCTCACTCAGGCCAAGGTTGGCCGCGCGCATGAACCCGGCCGCCTCGGCCTTGCTCAGCGCGCAGTGCTTATCGACGACAAACCGCACCATCTCCCGGAACACCGGCCGCGAGGCCAGCGCCTCAACGAGGGCGAGGTTGCGCTCGTCGCGCGTGCCGCTGAGCTTGGTCAAACCTAAGTAGCGGGCGGCGTTGGTGTAGTAATCAGCCTGGCGCGGGGTAAAGCCGAAGGCCTCGGGCATCTCCGCCTTCGGCACGGGGTTCTCCAGCAAGCTGATGACGCGGGCAAAGGAATCCGCCTGGGGGAAGGGAACGCGTGTGCCGTGGACCTGCGTGTGCTCCAGAACCTCGCGCACCGCCGCATCAGTCACACCGGACTCGCCCAAAACGTAGCGCGCCGCGCTCACCAGCTCGATGCTGCGGAAGTCCTCCGGCTGCCTAAACGCGTAGCGGTAGAAGTGAAAGATGCCATTGGAATAGACCAGGTACACCGGCACCACTTCTTTATCCAGTGCACGCGAGAAGCGGCGGAAAGGGAAGTAGAGCTGACGGATGTTGAAGTCGGGGGAGATGTGGTTCTTCGCCTCCACGAGCACGAGGTGCTCGGCGGATTCGAAGCCGGCGTCGATCTCCATCTGGGCGCGGTCCACCTCGATATCGCGTCCGCCGACCCGCATGGGCAGCGTGAGCGTCGACATGCGCCCGCTGACGGTCGGTACCAACTCACCGCCCAAGAAATCATCGAGCATGCCGCTTAAGTGTGCTGCGGTCAACGCTGCGGCCTCCGAGGTCAAGTTCTCGAAGTCAATGGACTGGATGTGCCCCGGAACCGGCATCGACTTCAGCGGCCCGGCCTCCTCCGGGAAAGGCTGGTACAGGTCAAAGCGGCCAATCAGGTAGGCATCGCGGCGAATCGGCAGCATGGACAACCCGTGCTGGCGAAGCACCTCGGGGCGCGCGGCGGAAAAATCGTGCTTGGCCATCAACCGCGGCTCGCGCCCGGAAAGCTCCTTGAGCTTCGCGGCGGGCAACACCACATAGCCCTGGTCCGCGATGTCGGCGGCGAGGTGGGGGTAGACGAGGTCCCAGGCGGCGTCGTTAAGCATAATTGCGCACGAGCACCTCATCGACCTTGCCGCGCTTCGACGCCACGGAATTCACCGCGCGCGTAGCGCCGACAATCTCGACGCGATAGTCCGCGTACAGCTCCTTGATGAAGTCCGTCGCCGAATTCGACAGCAGGAACTTTACCCCGCGGGCATTAAGGGCATCGCAGGTTTCCTTCAGCCGAATCTGGTCCGCGCGCCCAAAACCACCCGACTGGTAGCCGGTGAAATTGCTCGTGGGGTTGACCGGATCATAGGGCGGGTCGAAGTAAACGAAATCCCCCTCATTGGCCTCCACCGCGGCGTAGTCGCCGTTAAAAAACGTCACGTCGTGGGAGGACAGGTACTCCGATACAGCGCGCAGATTGGGCTCATCACAGATCTTCGGGTTGGCGTAGCGGCCAAACGGGGCGTTGAACTGGCCCGAGTTATTCACCCGATAAAGCCCGTTATAACAGGTCTTATTGAGATAAATCGTGCGTGCAGCCCGCTCGACGGGGCTCAAATGCGCAAAGCCTGGCTCGCGGTCGCGGGCGCGCATTTCGTAGAAGAAATCCGAATCATTCGGATAGCCCTTCAACAGAGCGATGAGCTCGTCCACATCATCGCGGACCACTTCGTAGACGGTGATGAGCTCAGTGTTCAGGTCATTGACCCGGGCGCGTTCGGGGGCCAAAGAAAAAAGAACCGCTCCGCCGCCCAAGAAAGGCTCGACATAAGCGTCGAAGCTCTCGGGCAGCATGGAGTGGATAACGGGTAGTAGCTGACGCTTTCCCCCTACCCACTTCAGGAGCGGTTTCATTTAGGACATCTTGTTGAAGGCGGTGGCCATGCCGGACTTCTTGTTAGCCGCGGTGTTGCGGTGGAAGACGCCCTTCGACACGGACTTGTCCAGTGCGCGGGAAGCAACGCGCAGCTGCTTCTCAGCGGCAGCCTTGTCGCCAGCGGCGACGGCCTCGCGGAACTTGCGGATCTCGGTACGCACGGCGGAGCGTACGGACTTGTTGCGCTGACGAGACTTCTCGTTGGTCAGGATGCGCTTCTGCTTGGACTTGATGTTTGCCATCGTTCTACCTCTTATCGTCGTAGGAATGCTTTACCGAGGAAGGCGGACCCAAGGTCCTGACCGCCAGCGTGCCCCGGCATCCCAAAAAATTTATCAGGGCGCAGGTTAAATCCCCAAATCACGCCCAGTGATAGCGGGAGCGCAGGCGGTTGGCAATGCGCTCGAAGCGCCGCTCCGGGAAGAGCGTGCCCTGCCGGCGGCACTGTTCTTCCGAAATCTCCAGCACTCGATCCATCCGCACCCAGCATTGCCGGCCGGTTTCATCCCACTCGCCGGTGCCGATATCGAGCCACTCTTCTTTGTTCGCGTGACCCGGGTTGGAGGAGATGAGAAGGCCGAGCACCGTGGTGCGCGTGCGGGAGACAATCAGCACTGCGCGCTCACGCGGCGGGGATTGCTTGCCATCGGAAGGCGCCCACACCCACACGACCTCCCCGGAGTCAGCCTGCCCGTCCATGTCGGGGGTGAAGAAGACGCTGCGCGGGTGGGCGGAGGCGGCCTCGACGCGGATATCGGCGGCCTTGCGGGGTTCCGTCACGGAATCGTTTTGGTTCAACCCCAAGCGTTCGGTGATGCGCTCGAGGCCGGCGTCGACAGGCTCGGGGCCTCCGATGCCGAGAATGCGGGCCAACCTAGACATGTCGTCTATTCTAAACGCATGTCTACAAACTTCGCGGCTACTACGTTTACGGATCCGTCCAAGATCCGAAACTTTTGCATTATCGCCCACATCGACCACGGCAAGTCGACGCTGGCTGATCGCATCCTGCAGTTGTCGCAGGTGGTGGAGGAGCGCGACATGCGCGACCAATACCTCGACAACATGGATATCGAGCGCGAGCGCGGCATCACCATTAAGGCCCAGAACGTGCGCCTGCCCTGGATTCCCCAGTCCGGTCCCCTGAAGGGGGAGGAGATCGTCATGCAGATGATCGATACTCCCGGCCACGTGGACTTCACTTACGAGGTCTCCCGCGCGCTGGAGGCGTGTGAGGGCGCCATCCTGCTTGTCGACGCCGCCCAAGGCATCGAGGCCCAAACCCTGGCCAACCTTTACCTGGCCATGGAGAATGACCTGGAGATCATCCCGGTCCTTAACAAGATTGACCTGCCAGCGGCCGACCCGGAGAAGTACTCCCTGGAGATCGCCCACATCATCGGCTGCGAGCCGGAAGAGGTGCTGCGCGTCTCCGGTAAGACCGGCGAGGGCGTGGCGGAGTTGCTGGACAAGGTTGCGGAGCTTGTCCCGGCGCCCACCTCCGAGTTCGGGCCCGATGCCCCGGCCCGTGCCATGGTCTTCGACTCGGTCTACGACACCTACCGCGGCGTGGTGACCTATATCCGCATGATGGACGGCAAGCTCACCCCGCGCCAGAAGGTCACCATGATGTCCACGGGCGCCAACCACGAGCTTCTGGAGGTGGGCATTGTTTCACCGACCATGCAGAAGTGCGAGGGCCTAGGCCCGGGCGAGGTGGGCTACCTCATTACCGGCGTAAAGAACGTGCGTGAGACCAAGGTGGGTGACACGATTACGTGGGCGTCGAATGGCGCGAGCGAGCCGCTCAAGGGCTACGCCGACCCGAACCCCATGGTGTACTCGGGTTTGTTCCCGATCTCCCAGGCAGACTTCCCGGACTTGCGCGATGCGCTGGAAAAGCTGCAGCTTAACGACGCCTCCCTCACCTTCGAGCCCGAGACCTCCGTGGCCCTGGGCTTCGGCTTCCGCTGTGGATTCTTGGGCCTGCTGCACATGGAAATCACGCGTGACCGTTTGGAGCGCGAGTTTGGATTGGACCTGATTTCCACCGCCCCGTCGGTGACCTACCGCGTGGTGGCAGAAGACGGCGAGGAATCGTATGTGCACAATCCCTCCGACTGGCCGGCGGGCAAGCTGCGTGAGGTTCACGAGCCGATTGTGAAGATGACCATCATCGTGCCGGAGGAGTTTGTGGGCCCGACGATGGAGCTGTGCCAGTCCAAGCGCGGCCAGATGGGTGGCATGGACTACCTGTCTGAGGACCGCGTGGAGCTGCGCTACACCATGCCGCTGGGTGAAATCATCTTCGACTTCTTCGACATGCTGAAGTCCCGCACCAAGGGCTACGCTTCCCTCAACTACGAGGAGGCCGGCGAACAGCTGGCGGACCTGGTGAAGGTGGATATCCTGCTCAACGGTGATCCGGTGGATGCCTTCTCCGCGATTGTGCACCGTGATTCCGCGCAGTGGTACGGCAATAAGATGACGAAGAAGCTCAAGGAGATCATCCCGCGCCAGCAGTTCGAGGTGCCGGTCCAGGCGGCCATCGGCTCGAAGATCATCGCGCGTGAAAACATCCGCGCGATGCGCAAGGACGTGCTGGCCAAGTGCTACGGCGGCGATATCTCCCGTAAGCGCAAGCTGCTGGAGAAGCAGAAGGCCGGTAAGAAGCGCATGAAGTCCATCGGTTCCGTTTCCGTGCCGCAGGAGGCCTTCGTGGCGGCGCTGTCCACGGACGCCGACTAACGCATCGAGCACCTCCGGTACCGGTCGGGCCACCATCACTGTCTGGAGCTATTGGTGCTAATCAGGGCGAACTTGCGCTGTTGGAGGCTGAAAGCGCCCGGTTTGATATGGCGCTTTCAGCCTGCCTACTGGGCGTTAAAGGAGTAGCCGCCGGTGAGCTGATTGTGGATTGTCACCGAGTAGTCCTGGCCGTTGGCGGTGGCGCCGTCCACAAGCATGGCGAGCTCTTGTGAGTTGTAATAGCGGCTTAGACCCACGTAAATAATAAGCAGGAGGATGCTGCCCGCGACTGCGATTGAGGTGGCAATCTTCCACACGCTTACTTGGTTAGTCACGAGTAGTCCTTTCATGCGTGAAAACTTCGGTCACTGTAGCTACTAGTACGATAACAAGTCTTTTATGTGCACGGTATTGAATTAGAACCAGTGCACCCACTATTCCGGGGAAGTTCAGGCAGGGATCACCGGTTTTCGTCTCAACCTGTCCTAGGCCGACGAGTGCGCTGACTTAAGGATCACCGATGTGCCCGCGTGCCTTGA
>NZ_KV797587.1:0-88822 GCF_001809405.1 Corynebacterium sp. HMSC055A01
TTTGCGTTGTTTGCCGCTAAAGCGGGTGGGGCCGAAATAAACCTGGTTAAGGCGTGCAAGCTCAGTGGCATCGGAAGCAGAAGCTCCGAGCGTGCGAAGCTCATCGGGTGAGCCAGGAATGTTTTCCACCAGCGCAATCCCCGAGTTGCGTAGGCGGATGTAGGTTTCGATATCCCCCATGGGCACAGAGACTAAAACAGCACCGTGGGCCCCGCAACCGGAGGGACAAAATTCCTGGTTAATGGGGCTGGTACGAGAAAAGCCCCTAGATTGAGTTGGCTGGTTCGCATACCGATTGAATTCGCCATATGCTGCTGCCCAACCTTTCTCCTCTCGGTAAAGCCGGTCGAAACGAGAGCCTCCTGAGACCATTTCACACAGCCTCGCAGGAGGTTCGCTATCGGGATAGCGGGCATGGGTAGCCCATCAGCTTGAGTCCAAACCGACCTGACAGCACAGCAGTTTCCGGTATGCTCGGCGCACATGCTCGGAAAGGATGACACCATGAAGATGGCCCCGCGCCACCGTCAGCAATTGCCACCGCTTCCGATGGTTTCGGCCAAGCTCGGGGAGCGGTTGGCCAGCCACGTGTTCGTGGAGGAAGGCCGGGAGCTGCTTCCGGAGTTGCAGGCCTTCCGCCGCGATATGCACCAGAACCCGGAGGTGGGGCTGCATCTGCCGCGCACCCAGGAGAAGGTGCTCGAAGCCCTTAAAGGCCTACCGCTGGAGATTCATCTCGGCCGTGACCTCAGCTCGGTCGTCGCGGTGCTGCGCGGCGGCAAGCGCGGCGAGCGCCCCGTGTCGGTGCTGCTGCGCGCGGATATGGACGCCCTTCCGGTGCGTGAGCAAACGGGCAGCCCGTTTGCCTCGACGAATAGCAACATGCATGCCTGCGGCCATGACCTGCATACGGCCGGACTGATTGGCGCGGTGAAGATGCTGTGCCGCCACCGCGAGGAGCTGTTGGGCGATGTCATCTTCATGTTCCAGCCGGGCGAGGAAGGTCCGGGCGGCGCGCAGCCGATGATCGATGAGGGCGTGCTCGACGCCGCCGGCCGCCGGCCCATCGCCGCCTACGGTCTGCACGTCGGCCCGCAGGATAAGGGCACCTTCCACCATATTGCTGGCCCAATGATGGCCTCGTCGTCCAATCTGGGGATCACCGTCTACGGCAAGGGTGGGCATGGCTCGCGCCCGCACGATGCTATCGATCCCGTTGCGGCCCTCGCGGAGATCCAGATGGCGCTGCAAGTGGCGCTGACCAGGCGTTTCGATGCGAACTCGCCGATTGTCATCACGGTGACCAACCTGCGCGCGGGCGATGGCGCGGTCAACGTCATCCCGGACAAGGCGGAGCTGGGCGCGACGGTGCGCGTGCTTCGCGACGAACACATCGACGCAGTCCGCCAAATGATCATCGAGGTCTCGAGCTCCGTGGCGGCTTCCCATCGTTGTACCGCGAAGGTGGACTTCGAGGTCCTGTACTCGGCCACCAAGACCTCACCGCGCGAGGACCAGTTCGCGGCGTCGTTGTGGGCGGGTATGTTCGGCGCGGAAAACGTGCTGACCATGGATACCCCGATGATGGCCTCAGAGGACTTCGGCGCGGTGCTCGCCCAGGTGCCGGGCACGTTCATGTGGTTCGGCACGGGGGATCCGCACACCCCGGAGCACATGCGCGAGTGGAACCATTCACCGCAGGTGCGTTTCGATGATTCCGTTCTGGGAGACCAAGCCGCAGCCCTGGCGGCGGTGGCCTTTGAGCGCCTCGCCGCCGAGGACGCCCACCCCTCGCCGGCCACGAAGGCTATGCGTGCGCCGGTGCAGGGGACAGGGGCGGATGCGCAGCCGCCTTCTTCCGCAGCGCAATAGTGCCCCAGATGGTGGCTACCCACTCGGCGAGCACGACGACCATACCGGCGAGGAGGGGCCAGATGGCGTCGTCGAGCGCAGTGCTTAACGACGGGAAGAGGTTCTTCGTGGCGTGCACCGCGATGGCGATAATGAGCCAGCGCACCGGCTGTTTCTGGGATAGGCCATAGGCACTAAGACCAGTGAACAGCGAGTGGGAGAGCGGGTTGGAGGCCAGGCGGATGACGCCTGCCCCGATTGCGCCAGCGGTATCCGAGTCGAGGTTATCCGCCGTCATGCGCGCGAAGGCGGTGGCGTCCTCACCTACAGTGAAGCCGATACCCACGGCCACGCCCACAAGGACGTAGTCGAGCCAACTGCGGGGCCGGATGACGAAGGTACAGATAAGCAGCACGCCGAGGAACTTCAGCACCTCCTCGATGAGCGGCGCATACCCCGCAGCGCCCAGCCAGTCCAGGCCCGCGCGGGTGAGGAGGTGGGACATGTTCGTGTTGAGTTCCACCGCGAGCCCGGAAACCGCGAACCCCCACACCACGCCGTGTGCAATTCCCGGCCGGCGGCGCAGGAAGAACAGCGCGAGGGGGACGAGTACGGCGGCGAAGACCACGGCGGCCAGAGCACTTGCGGGCAGGAAGGGCTCGCCCGCGTAGTGGAAGGCGGTGACGGCCAGCGCGCCGAGGGTCAGCAGGTAGTACAGGTACTTCATGCGTCCTCCGGCTGCACGCGGTCGGCGAAGTCACGTGCCTTCGGTCCGTAGATGTGGAGGAAGGAGATGGTGTTGTTGTGCCGCTGAGACAGCGTGATGCCGTCGCCGTCCTCGATGCGGTAGAGCTCGGCAGCCTGGGTGGTGATGGGGGCGTCGGTGAGCGCGCTGGTCCCGTTGAAGGAGCGGTGCTGGCGCGGCAGGTACGTCTCGACCTCGCGGGAGGATCTGCCTTCCTCAGAAATGATGGTTGCGCTCCCGCAGTTCCAGGTCTGCGAGGAGGCGTACGGATCCTCCGGGCACTCCAGTCCCGGGATACCGCGCACGGGGGTGGTGTCGGGAGTGGGGTCGGGGAGGAGGGCGTCGGCAAGCGGTACTGCGGCGAGGACGCCGATGCAGGAATAAATCAGTGTGTTTCTCATGCTTTCGACCCTACGAGCTGCGGTTTTGCGCCGGTATCCTCCGCAGGGAGGATTTTGCGGAGTTTGACAATGCTGACAATCATGGCCACCCACAGGCCGATGAGGATGAGGAAGGTGGGGAAGATGGGCCATAGGGCGTCGTCAAACGCGGTAGAGATAGACGGGCCGAAATTAGCCGTGAAGTGCACCGCCATGGCGATGAGCAACCAGCGCACCGGTTGCCGGCGGGAGAGCCCGTAAGCCGCGATTGAGGTGAAGAAGGAATGCATGAGCGGGTTCGCGATGAATCGGGCAAGGAGCCCCAGAAGCGTTCCCTTGAGATCAGAATCGAGGTTCTCCAGTGTCATGTTGGTGTAGTAGATGGCGTTCTCGGTCACGCTAAAGCCCATGCCCACGGCCACGCCGACGAAGACGTAGTCCGCCCAGTGACGGGGCCGGATGACGCAGGTGCAGATGAAGACGACGCCGAGGAATTTGAGGACTTCCTCGTTAAGTGGGGCGATTCCAGCGATGACCAGCCAGTCCGGGACCGTACGGACGAGGAGGTGGTACATGTTCTCGTTGAGCTGGCCGGCGAGAGTGGAGACCGCAATGCCCCACACCACCCCGTGCGCAATGCCTGGGTGCTTGCGCAGAATCAGCAGCGTGAGGCCTAGTGCAACAGCGGCGTAGGCCACCGCGGCGAGCGCACTTGTGGGCACGAAAGCGCCGTGGGAGAAATCATAAGCGACGTACACCAGCCCAGCGGCGGTGAGCAGTTCGTACAAAGTCTGTGTTCTTCTCATGCGCTTTAGGCTATGAACTGGAGCTGGGGTGCCGGTATCCTCCGCAGGGAGGATTTTCCGGAACGCAGGGAGAACTATCGTGGCAACCATGACGAGAAAGACGCGACCACTGTGGATCACGGTGCTGCTCATTTTCCTCTGCGTGGTGGCGGATTTGGCGGCATGGATCCCCCATATCGAAAACTTCGAGGGGACGGATCAGGAAGCCCTTGTTTTGGGCTTGATGGGTCTATTTAGCTTCGCCACGTGGATTCTGCTGCCCTTCGCCCTGCACCACTCACGGCGGGAGCGCAACATCCACGAGGAGTACCCCGGCCACCCGGTGGTGCTGATTGCGGCTCTGCTCGTCCTGGTACTAGGCGGGTTTCGCCCACTGTCGCTGTCAGTGCTGGTGGTGTTGATTTCAATCATCTCGCGCGGCCGATTGCGGTGGTCCCTGGCGGGGACGGCGGTCTTCGTGGCCTCGTGTGTGACCATTATCTCTGTGCCTTACATTCGGATGAACATCTTCGATCCCTTTGGTTACGTGTTCTATGGAAGCCTCTTTCTCATCGTTGCTTGGATTACGGGCTCGGTGCGCGCGCAGCGCCGCCAGCGCGAGGTCACGCTGGTGAGCCTGGCGGAGCTCAACGAGGATCAGCTGCGCTCGCGCGAGGAGCGCGCCCGCCTGGAGGAACGCAACCGCATTGCCCGCGATATCCACGATTCCCTTTCGCACCGGCTCAGCCTTATTTCCGTGTACGCGGGAGGCTTGAGCTACCGCAAGGACGCCGACCCGGAGCGGGTCGCCGAGGCGGCAGACACCATCCAGACGGAGGCCAAGGCCGCCGTGGAGGACCTGCGCGGGGTGATCAAGGCGCTGCGCGTGGATGACCGCGTGGATCCGCGCGCGAGCATCGAGGAGCACATCGGGCGCGCACGCGCGGCGGGGACGAAGGTGCGCTACGTCAAGGGAGACGTCGATAAGCTGAGCACACTAGCCGCCCACACGCTGGGCCGCGCCGTGCAGGAGGGGCTGACCAACGCGCGCAAGTACGCGCCGGGGAAGAAGGTGACGCTCACCGTGGAGAACGAGGAGGATAAGGTGCGGGTGACCATGCAGAACAAGAAAGTGGCTGCGCAGCCAGAGTCCGGTGGCGGCAACGGCTTGTTGGGTCTGGAGGAACGCGCCCGGCTGGCGGGAGGTACTTTCAGAGTGCTTGACGACGCCTCCACTTTCACCTGGGTCCTCGAACTCCCTGAGGAGGCACGTGCGTAATGATTTCAGTGGTATTGGTCGATGACGAGCAAGCGCTGCGGCGCGGCATCCGCTTCATCCTGGAGGGCGCCGCAGACATCGAGGTGGTGGCCGAGGCCAGCAATGGGCGCGATGGCGTGGCCCGCGTGCTGGACCTGCAACCGGACGTCGTCCTCATGGACATCCGCATGCCCGTCATGGATGGCATCGAGGCGGCCGGGAAACTGCGCGCGAGCGCGCCGGATATCCCGGTGGTCATGCTCACCGCCTTCGATACGGATGAGTTCATCGTGGATGCGCTGCACGCCGGCGCGATGGGCTTTCTGCTCAAGACCATCGAGCCGGAGGGCCTGGTCTCGGCGGTGCGCGCTGCGGCCACGGGGCAGCAGCTGCTGAGCCCGAAGGCCCTGAAGAATCTGCTGGCGCTCAAGCACCCCGAGCCCGCGCCGGCAGAGACAAAGGCGCCTGGGCCCCGCCCGCTGGAGGGCTTAAGCCAGCGCGAGAACGAGGTGGCGCAGCTGGTGGCCCAGGGCCTGGACAACCAGGAAATCGCCGAGCAGCTCTACGTCTCCGTGACCACGGTGAAGACCCACATCAAGCACATCTTGGACAAGCTGGGCGGCACCAACCGGGTGCACATCGCGATTGCGGTGTTGGAAGCGCGCTAGCGCCGGCGGATAAACGCGGAGGCGAGGCCGAGCAGCGCGATGACGATCACGATGATGGACGCCGCCGGCCAGTACTGGGGGTAGTACTTCAGCGCGTAGCCGAAGACCTGGCTGTCGTTGAACTGGCGGGCAAGTGCAATGGGCATCCACCACAACTTTGTGAGAGTGAGGACCGCGCCGAGCAGGCCAGCGATGATGCGGCGACTGCCGCGCAGAAAGAAGCTGGCTGCCACGAGGAGCATGCCGGCGATGGTGAGAGCGAATAGCAGGGGAGTTACCGCAGCGAATGGGGAGCCGTTGATGAGGAACTCGTGGTCAATTTCGTGCTGCTCGATGAGGGTATAGCCCTCAAGGACGACGTCGTCCGGTATTCCCATTTACTTCTCCTTCTGCTCAGTGTTCGGGTCGTAGCCGTCGGCCCAGGTATCGGTGTCGAAGTCGTAGTCTACGTTCTCGCCCTTTTCATCGGTGCGCTGGTACCAGTCCGTGTAGCGGTGGGCGGAGGAGTCGAAGTCGGAGCCTGCACCGCGGCCTTCGTCGGCATGCTCGACGGTGAGCTCGAAGTCATCGCCGTGCTCCTCGATGCCGCGCACGACGGCGTTTTCCACCGCGGCGCGCGCGTAGGCGCGGCGGATGAACATCGGGTCGGAGCGCAGGTCCTTGATGAAGGCCACCATCATGAACAGCAGCACCAGACAGAATGGGAGCGCCGAGAGGATGGTGAGGTTCTGCAGGCCGGTGAGCACGTCCTCGCCGCCGGTGAGCAGCATGACGATGGCGATGCCCATCATGCACAGTCCCCAGAAGATGACGATGAACTTGTTCGGCGCGGGATTGCCCTTGGAAGACATGGTTCCCATGATGACCGATGCGGAATCGGCAGACGTGATGAAGAAGACCGCCAGCACCACGATCAGAACAAATGGTGTGATGCTGCTCAGCGGCAGGTGGTCAAACATGGCGAAGAGAACCTGCTCGCCGGAGGCAGAGCCATCAAAGTTCGGTAGTTCCTCGCGCTGGAAGGTGATGGCCGTGCCGCCGAAGATGGTGAAGGCCAAAATGAGGATGAGGGAGGGCGCGAAGACGGTGACGGCGGTGAATTCGCGCAGCGTGCGGCCACGGGAAATGCGGGCGACGAACATGCCGACGAAGGGCGTCCACGCGATCCACCACGCCCAGTAGAAGGCGGTCCAGTAGGACTGGAATTCGATGGTTTCATCGCCCCAGGACAGGCCCTTGGCCATCATGGGCAAAAGCTGGTCGATGTAGGTGACGATGCCGGAGGGCACGAGGTTGAGCAGGAGCAAGGTCGGGCCGGTGAAGAAAACAAAGATGACCAGGCCGAGCGTGAGCGTGATGTTGAAGTTGGACAGGTAGCGCACGCCGCGGGAGACACCAGAGACCGCAGAGATGATGAACCCGCACCCCAACACGGCGATGATCGCGATGAGCACGGCATTGGTCAACGGACCTGCGCCGCGGATGATGGACACTCCTTGGCCAATCTGGATCGCGGAAAGCCCCAGTGTGGCGGCGGTGCCGAAGAGCGTGGCGACGAGTGCGAGGATGTCGATAAGCTTGCCCAGCGGCCCATCGGTATCGCGGGAGCCAAACAGGGGCTTGAAAATCGAGGACACCAGCGGAACGCGGCCGCGGCGGTAGGAAGAGTAGGCGATCGCGCCGCCGACGAGGGCATAGGCCGCCCAGGGCGAGACACCCCAGTGGTAGTGCGCCTGGGCCATTGCTTGGTGGAGGGCTTCGACGCTGTTGCCGTCGACAGTGTGGGGAGGCGGGGTGATGTAGTGCGACAGCGGCTCCGAAGGACCGTAGAAGAAGATGCCAACGCCGATGCCGGCACCGAACATCATGGCCACCCAGCTGAACCAGCCGAACTCGGGTTCCTCGTCATCCGTGCCGAGCTTGATGCGGCCCAGGAAAAGGCCGCGGAGGAGGCGGCGGAGACGGACTCCGGTGAGGTGATGCCCCAGATGATGAAGGCTACGACGAACGTAGCCGTGCTGAAGAAGGTGACCTTGTCCAGCGTGAAAGCATTGCGTTGGTCTTCCACACCGATTCCGGGAACCAAGCCCGGGTGCATGTTGTGGGGATAGATGCCAACGGGTGGACCGGTAGATTTTCGAGTGTTCACGTCAACAATTATCGCAGGTGCGCGAAATGACAGCGATGTGAGCTAGGATGAAGGCACTTATTTCTGCGTCGATTGGAATGCCATGCCGCTGCCTAATTTTGATGAGAATGTCCGTGAGCTGGAGGAAGCCTTTGCCCTCTTTGAGCTCGTGGAGGAACACGTCCTCGATCCGAACCTGCTGTTCACGGTGAAATAATCCGCCTCTTCTGTGCGCCCGCGAGTACTCCGCGGCGGGTGCGCACTATGAGGTCATTGACGCATTTCCGCTGCGGTGATCTTCTCAATGAGTGTGTCCAGCTCCGCGCGGCTGGGCTGTGAGAGCGGGTTGACCACGCAGAAGTCGAGGAGGAAGTAACCGGCGGTTTGCAGAGCCGTGTGGCGCTGCCAGAACTGGCTGATATCGGAGTGGTTGGTGGCCAGCGACTGGATGCTGCGCCGCTCCGAGAGTAGCTCGTAGTGCAAGTCGCGGCGCTGCGCCAGCGCTTCCTCCGGGGTCTTGATAAGCAGGGAACCGAGCAAGGCTGCCATCGCCTCGAAGCAACGCGTTTGCAGGCGGTAGTGGTTGGTCATCTGGGCCCGCGGCTTCCACAGCCACAGGAAGAGCATCGCCACGACCACGGAGAGCCCAATCTCCGCCATGCGCGAGCCGATGGTGTGGGCCAAATGCTCCGAGGAATTGCCCATCAGCAGTGCCAGCGGGGTGGAGAAGATAACGCATAGCGCGTAGTTCTTCACCACCAGAATCTCCGCGCAGAACTGGCAGAAGGCCAACGCGAGCACCAGCCCCCAACCGTGCGGGCTGAACGACGCAATGAGCGCGAAGACACACACGCCCAGAACCGAACCCAGCATGCGCTGTACTCCACGAATCGTTCCCGGTACCCGGTCCGGCCCCCACTGCAAGAGCAGGAGCACCGACACCGCGCCCCAGTCTGGGCGGTTAAGCCCCAGCGCCATGCCAATGAACGCGGTCGCCAGGCCACCAAGCGCGATCTTCTCAGCCGTCACCACCGCGTGGGAATTGCCCACCGCGGCGCGGTAGAAGCGGTAGCGCATCGTCGGCTTGGTGTGCGGGATGGCGGTGCGGTCAGGATCGACGTAGGTGGGGGAATCAGAGAGCTGATCCGAGTTGCCGCCCACCTGCTTGTGGTGCGCCACGATGCGTTGTTGTGCCGCTAGTGCGCGGTGCACCAAGTCCGCCTGGGCGGGGCGGCGGATGCGGCGGCCGCGGATCACGCCGGCGTCGGCAAGCGCTTGCCACGCCGTGGAAATCGCGGACTGCGCCTGGTGGTGGCGAGCCAGGAAATCGCTATCGGAGTTCACGAAGGCATCGGCGGCCTTTTCCAACGCGGCCACCGCGCGGGTCTCCGGGCCATGCGGATCCCGGAAACGCGGCAGCATGCCCAGCACGTAGCTGGCCAACACACCGGCCAGGCTCCACGCGGCCACCTCCCACGGTGAAACCCCGCGCAGCATTGTGGAGCCACCGGCCACCATCACGATGAAGAAGGAACCCGGCGGCGGCAGCCGCAGCGCATTCTGCACGAACGCGCCGATGGTTGCTAGAGCCACCGTAAACACCGCGGACAGTGCCAGGCCGTGCACGCCGACGAGGGAACCGGCCGTAGCCGCCAGCGTGAGCAGCCCGCCAGCGGTGAGGATCACGCGGCGCCGCGTGCGGTAGGGGTGCCCCTCGCCGTAGATGACGGAGAAGGCGCCGGCGGAAATGAGCAGCACCGCATCCGGGTGGCCCGTCGCTACAGCGATCCCGCCGGGGATGATGATCGCCAACGCCGCGCGCAGGGCACCGGGCCAGCGGCGCGCGGAGGTGTTAAAGGCGGTAAAAAGCTGAAGTGCATTAGGACGTTGCGGCAGTGGGTGTTCCATATCGGGAGAACACCTTACTCGTTTCGCCGCGATCCACGAGCCGGCCATCCTGTAGCACCGCCACCGTGGGGCATAAGTGACGCACGACATCGATGTCGTGGGAGACGAACACCAGCGTCATGTCCTTCGTCACGCGCTGTAGAAGCTCGAGGACCTGGGCCCGCGAAGTGGCGTCCAGCGCCGAGACGGCCTCGTCCGCCAGCAGAATCTCCGGCTTGCCCACCACGGCGCGCGCCAGCGAGATGCGTTGGCGCTGCCCGCCGGAGAAGTCCCGGGGATAGCGCTCGAAGCCCTCGATGCCGACCTCCCGCAGCACCGCCTCGGCTTCTTCGCGCGTCCCGCCGCCCTCGGCCACGATCTTCCAGATAGGCATGCGCGGGTTGAGCGAGCCCTTAGGGTCTTGGAAGACCATGTGCACGCGCTTCTTCACCGTCACCGTTCCGGAGGTGGGTTCCGTCAGCCCCGTGAGCAGCTTGAGCAGCGTGGATTTGCCGGAGCCGGAACCGCCGACGATGCCGAGGCGCTCGCCCTCGCGGACGGTGAGGGAGACGTCGTCCAGCGCGGTCACCCCGCGGTAGGTCTTGGTCACGTTCTTGAGCTCGATGACGGGCTTGCCCAGAGTGGGCATGGGCGGCGGGGTGAGGTCGGGAGCGGTGAGCTCACCGATGCGCACGACGCGGTCGCACACGCGCTTGACGACGTCCCGGTCATGACTAATAAACAGCAGCGCTGTGTCTTCGCTGTCCGCGGCATCCACGATGGTGGAGAGGATCTCTTCCTGAGTGAAGGGATCCAGGGCGGTGGTGGGCTCATCGCAGATGAGCAGCTTGGGGCGACGGGCCATGGCCATCTCGATGAGCGCGCGCTGGCGCTGTCCGCCGGAGAGCTGGTGCGGGAAGCGGTTGAAGCCGGGCACCTTCATCAGCGGGTCGAGCGCGGTCATGGGCTCTTGGAAGACCATGGCCAGCGGCAGCTTGCGCAGGTCGCGGTCGCGCATGCCTAGCAGCTCCTGGCCGTTGAAGTGGATGGAGCCGGTGGCCTGCAGGTGGTCGGGCAACAGCCCCATGATGGCTAGGGCGGTGAGGGACTTGCCGCTGCCGGAATCGCCGATGAGACCGACGCGCTCGCCGGGTGCGATGGAAAAGGAGATGGGGCCGACAGGGCCCACGCGCAGATCAGTGACGGTCAGCATGGCTTCCTAGCAGGTTGAATCCGAGGACGGTGCCGGCGATGGCCAGCCCGGGCCACAGCGCCTGGAGGGGGTGGGTGGCCAGGAGGGGCTGGGCGTCGTGAAGCATGCGGCCCCACGAGGCGGTCGGCGGGGCAGTGCCCAGGCCGAGGTAGGAGAGACCGGCTTCGGCGAGGACGGCCAGCGCAAAGTAGACGGAAGCCTGGATGGCCACGATGCCGCCGAGGTTGGGCAGTACGTGGCGCCACGCGATGAGCGCCGGCGGCACGCGCGAGATGCGCGCGGCCGCGATATAGTCCTGCGTCATGATTTGCAGCGTGCCGGAGCGCGTGACCCGGATGAAGGAGGGGATGCCGGCGATGCCGATGGCGATGGTGGCCGTGAGCGTCGAGGAGCCCCACACCGCGCCGGCGACGATGGCCAGCAACAGCGCCGGGAAGGCGAGCAGCAGGTCGGTGGCCGCCATGATGAAACCGCCGCCGCGCATCCCGGCGACGATGCCGAGCGGTACGCCGATGAGTGCGGCGATGGCCACCGCCACGACGCCCACCAGCACGGTGATCTGGGCGCCGGCGAGGATGCGGGAGAAGGTATCGCGCCCGAAGCGGTCGGTGCCCATGAGGTGCTCCAGGCTGGGGCCGGCCAGGCGGTCGGGGGAGATGAGGTTGGGGTCATAGGGCGTCCACACCAGGGAGACCAGCGCAAGCAGGATGGTCAGGCCCACCAGGATATAGCCGGGTTTCATCGCGCCTCCTTCAGCCGCGGGTCGATGACCCGGTAGGCCAGGTCCGTGAGCAGGTTGACGGTCAGGGTGAAGGTCACGAAGACCATGATGAGGGTCTGGACGGTGGTGAGGTCGCGGGTGGAGACGGCGTCGAGAAGCAGCGAGCCCAAGCCGGGGATGACGAAGACGTTCTCGATGACCACCGCGCCCACCACCAGGGTGCTCAGCTGCACGCCGGTGACGGTGAGCACCGGCAGGGCGGCGTTGCGCAGGCCGTGGCGGATGAGCGCCCCGGTGCGGGATTCACCCAGGGAGCGGGCGGTGCGGATGTAGTCCTTGTCCATCTCCTCGCGGAGGGTGGCGCGCACGTAGCGGGTGAGCATCGCGCCCTGCACCAGTGCCAGCGAGATAACCGGCAGGACAAGGTGGCTGAGGCCCTCGCGCGGTAGCTGCCAGCCGTTGGCCGGCAGCCAACCCAGGTGCACGGAGAACACGGCGACGAGCAGAATACCGACCAGGAAGCTGGGCACCGCGATGCCCAGCTGCGTGGCGGCGTTGAGCACGGGGAGCCTAAAGCGGGCCAGCAGGATGCCCATGGGGATAGCCCCGGCTAGTGCGAGGGCGATGGCCAGCCCGATGAGCAACAGCGTGACCTGCGCGCGGTCAACCACGAGCGGGGTGATGTCCTGCTGCGAGGACAGCGAGACGCCGAAGTTTCCGGTCAACAGCCCTTTCATCCACTCCAGGTATTGCACGAGAAGCGGGCGGTCCAGGCCCATGGCGTGGGTCAGCTCCGCCACGGATTCATCGGTGGCGTTGACGCCCAAGGCCACGCGCGCCGGGTTGCCGGGCACGGCCCGCATGAGCAGGAAGATGATGATGGAGGCGGCCCACATGGTGCCGAGGAAGCGCAGGATTCTCATTGCACACCTTTAAGCTCGATGGCATCGGTGATCTGGTTAGGCTGCAGGCCGGTCAGGCCCTCGCGGTAGAGCACGATATTGGGCATATTCATCAAGGTCAGGGCGGGCATATCTTCCATGATCTGGTCGACCGCCCCTTTCATGTCATCCTGCTTCAACAACGTGCGGGTCTGCGGCGAATCATAGCCGATGTAATAGTCCGGGTTGCCAAAGATGGTGGGGATATCGCGCGGCTCGACGTGCGCGACGAGCGACATCTGATAGTCCTTGGCCCCCATGACTTGGCTCAGCCACACGGCGGGAAACTCCGCGGTTTCCAGCGTGACCTCGAATCCCATCTCCGTCAGTTGCGAGTAGAGGAACTCAGAGAGCGTTTGCGTATAGGGCAGGCTGGGCACGGTGAGCGTGAGCGGCGTGCCCACGGCCCCGGCCTCCTCCATCAGCGCGCGGGCGCGCGTGGGGTCGTAAGGGTAGTAGTCCTTGGCGCTAAACCACGGGTCGGTCGGCGGCACCGGAGCGCCGCCGGTGTCTTTCGCGCGGCCCTCCCAGAGGATGTCGTTGGCGGCCTGGCGGTCGATTCCATAAGCCACGGCGCGGCGCACGCGGGGGTCGTCGAAAGGCGCTGCCTGGTTATTCATGGACAGCAGCACCTCGCCGTTCGTGGTGCCGACTGCTGTTTCGATGGAGTCATCGAGGGTGTCGAGCAGCTCGGGGTTCTGCACGCCCCACACGGCGTCGACCCCGCTGGAGCGCAGGGCGTTGACCGCGGTGAGGGAATCCGGGAAGTAGCGGATGGTGATGTCTTCCTTCGCCGGGGTTCCCCAGTAGTCCGGGCGGGCGCGCAGTGCGATGTACTCGTTGGGGGAGAAGCCGGCGACGGCGAAGGGGCCGGTGCCCACAGCTTCGGTGGGCGTGCGCATGGCGCCGATGACGGTGCCCATGGACCACAACCAGCCGGCGGAGGGACGGGATAGCTCGACGACGAGCGTGTGATCATCCACCGCCGTGGCGGATTCCACCACGTCCATCTGCTTCTTGAGCCCGTTGGTCCATTCCGTTTTCACAGCGTTGATGGACCACGCGGCGGTGTGCGCGGTGAAGGCCTCGCCGTTGGAGAAGGAGGCCTCGCGCAGGTGGAAGGTGTAGCGCGTGGAGTCCACCTCCCAGGATTCGGCGAGGCCGGGCACAATCTCTCCCTCAGGCGAGATGCGCACCAGGGTTTCGTAGACGTTGCTCATGAGCGCGGCCGGGATGGCGGCGCCGCCGACGGTGGTGAAATCCAGGGACGTCGCGGGCGTCGTCGTGGCCAGCGTCAGCGCGGAGGAATCAGAATCAACAAGCGCCGTGGAACCGGCGGAGCAGGCGCTGAGCGACGCCCCCAGCACCACCCCCAGCGCACCTAACCAGGCCTTCATCCTTCGGACAGCTTGACCTCGAGCGGGGAGGTGGTGCCCCGCACGCTCGTCATGCCAAGTGTGAGCCGGTCCCCGAGGTACAGGATTTCGGTGCACTCGACGGGATGCCCGGAGTGATCCGAGATGTCGAGGTGCAGGCGCCACAGCGGGGTGGCGGGCTCGACGTTGAGGGAGCGCGCATCCTCCTCACTGGCGGAAGCCAGCGAGAGCTCGCGGTTGACGTTGTCGAATTCCACGCCTTGCTTGCGCAGGTGATCGTGGATGGACTCATTATCGGCATCGAAGTTGAGGATGTGGCTGCCCACGTCGACAGGGAAGAACATGCGCTCGATGGCGATCGGCATGCCATTGGCGCTGCGCACGCGGTGCACAAAGATAACCGGGGAGCCGGGCTCTACCCGCAGGAACTCGGCCTCCCTTTCGGTAGCGGGACAGCGGCCCAGCCACAGGGTGGAGGCGCCGGGCTCGAATCCGCGCTCGCGCAGCCAGTGCGTTACGGAGTAGATGGAGTCGAAGGACTCCGAGGTGAAACGGCCGAGGACGACGGAGCGGCGGCCGCGGCCGGAGGAGATGAGGCCCTCCGAGCGCAGCGCCGCGACGGCCTGGCGCACGGGACCGCGGGACGAGGAGAATTGCTGGCACAGCTCGGCCTCGCTGGGCAGGAAATCACCGGGAGAAAGCTTCTTGCTGCGGATGAGATTGCGCAGATAGTCAGCGATAATACTGTGTTGCTGTGTACCGCGAAGGGCCACGGTGATGCTCCTCTATGTAGAAAACGCTGTGATGGGTAGTGATGTGTTGAAGCGCGGATGCGCGAGGGCGCGTCCGCCTACAGCTGCCACGCTTGAGCCAGGTTAACCATGTTACCCAAGGCGGCCTCGTGGCTTGTGGATTGCAGGGAGATCATGAGTTCATCCGCCTGGGCTAGCGTCTGGAATTCCGTGAGGTAGTCGCGCACGTGCTCGATACTGCCGACGGCGGAGTACTTCAGCATGCCGATGATTTGCTGGCCCTGCGGGGAATCGATGATGCGGGCAACGTCGGCGTCGCTAAGCTGCTTGCCGCGACCCGCAAAGGCCTTGACGCGGCGGAAGCAGACCTTTTCAAATTCCTCGTCGGCGTCATCACCCGCGGTGACGTTGACACCCGCGATGACATAGGGCTCCGGGTGGGCTTCGGAAGGCTGGTAATTCTCGCGATAGTAGGCCGTGGCGGCCTCGAGGTGTTGCGGGGCAAAGTGCGAGGCGAAGGCATAGGGAAGCCCGTACTTGGCGGCGAGCGAGGCGCCGAACAGCGAGGAACCCAGGATGTAGATGGGGACGTTGGTGCCGTGGCCGGGGATGGCCTTCACTCCGGGGATGAGGGACTTTCCGGAGAGGTAGCCCTGCAATTCTTTGACGTCCTCGGGGAAGCGTTCGGCGGCGTGGCCATCGCGGCGCAGGGCGCGGCCCAAGGTCTGCATGTCAGTGCCGGGGGCGCGGCCCAGGCCGAGGTCGATGCGGCCGGGGTAGAGCTCGGCGAGGGTGCCGAATTGTTCGGCGATGACATAGGGCGCGTGGTTCGGCAGCATGACGCCGCCGGAGCCCAAGCGGATGCGCTCGGTCTTCGCGCCGATGTGTGCGATGAGCACCGCCGGGGAGGAGGAAGAAATGGAGGGCATGTTGTGGTGCTCGGTGTACCACATGCGCTGAAACCCCAAAGCCTCCGCGCGTTGCGCCAGCTCGACCGACCTGGCCATGGACTGGGAGGGAGATTCCCCCGGGTAGATGGTGCAGAAATCGAGGACGGACAAAGCGGCGCGGGACGTCATGAACTACTCACTTTTCTTCGACGAGCCTGTAGATACAACGTCGATGATAACGCCGATGGCAAATGCGAGGAGCGTGGGAACCACCCAGCCCAGGCCAACGTTTTGGCCAGGGGCGAAATCAAGCGGGGCGCCGAAGGAGGTGGCGGCGGACCACAGCACGGAAACCCACAGTGCCAAGCGGAATCCCCAGTAGAAGGTGACCCACTTCTTGACCACCGGCTGCAGGAGAGTCAGTGCAATCAGCGAGATAGCCGGCGGGTACAAGAACACGATGAAGGGCACCGCGATGGCAAGCACCGTGTCCAGGCCCTGGAAAGCGAAGGCGATGGACAGCGCGGTAAACAGGCAGGCCCACAGGTGGTAGGTGGTCTTCGGCACGAGCAGGGCGAAGAACTCCGAGGTGGCGGAAATCAGGCCCACGGCGGTGGTCATGCACGCCAGGATGACGATGGCGGAGAAGACGGCCTGGCCGATGTTGCCCATGGTGAGATTGGAGGCGTCGGCAAGCAAGGCGGCGCCGGACTCATAGGAGGCACCGTTCGGCATGGTTTGGCCGATCCACGCCAGTCCCAGGTAGATGGCGGCGAGCAGGGCGCCGGCGATGACCGCGGAGAGAATGGTTCCGCGCAGCAGCTCACTGTTCTTGGAAAAACCCTTGGAGCGCAGGGAGGTCACGATGACGATGGAGAAAGCCAGGCCCGCGATGGCGTCCATGGTGTTATAGCCCTCAAAGAGGCCGGTAACGAAGGGTGCGGAGGCATACTCTTCGGTCGGGGTGCCGGGAACGCGGGGATTCGCCACGGTAGCGAGGGTGATGAGGACCGCGAGCAGGATGACCAGCGCCGGGGTGAGGAACTTGCCCAAGGTGTCGATGATGTCATTCGGGCGCCAGGCCAAAGCCAACGCGATAAGGAAGAAGACGACGTTGAAGGCGCCGTTGGCGAAGGTCCCCTCCCACCCCAGCAGCGGGGTGATGGCGGTTTCCATGGACACCGCGCCGGTACGCGGCAGGGCGTAGAAGGCGCCGATGGCCAGGTAAGCAATGACGGAAAAGGCCACGCCGAAGATCTTGCCGCCGTGGTTTCCGATGTCCCGCACGGACTGGCCGGAAATGGCCACCGCGACCACAGCCAAGACCGGCAGCGCCACGCCGGCGGCGAGGAAGCCCAAGGTGGCGGGCCAGAAGTTGGTGCCGGAGGAGACACCGACTTCCGGCGGGAAGATGAGGTTGCCCGCTCCAAAGAACATGGAGAAGAGCATGAGTGAGGCAACGATGACGATGCCGATGGGAGAACCCGTCTTCGAGGCGGACTGAGAGGGAGCCTGAGCGTCATTAATGGACATTTTTCTAAGAATAATGCCCATGACATGAGATGTAAACTCTAGCTGAAGGCCTTCTCTAGCCGATCCAGCGCTTCTTCGAGCAGCTCGCGGGAGGTGGCGAAGTTCAAACGCGCGTGGTGCTCGCCGCCCGTACCGAAGGTCACGCCCTCGTTGAGAGCCACCTTGGCGTGCTCGCGAACCCACGCTGCGGGCTTCGGGTCATCACCAATAGCGGTCTCGGAAAAATCCAACCACAGCAGGTAGGTGGCCTGCGGGTGGGAAGTCTTTAGGCCCGGCACGCGCTTGGGCAGCTCCTCCACCAGCCAGTCGCGGGTCTTCTTCAGGTACGCGATCTCCTCGTCGAGGAACTCCCCGCCGTCGCGGTAGGCGGACTCCGCCGCCAGAACGCCCAGCGTGCCGGTGCCGTCCTTGGCCACACCGGTCAGCGAATTCCAGCGCTCCACGTCCACGGAGTTGGAGAAGATCACCTGCGCGCACTTGAGACCCGCGGTATTCCACGCCTTGGACGTGGCGGTGACGGTGATGACGCGGTCGGACAAAGCACCCAGCGGGATGTGGCGGCCCTCGTAGACCAGCGGGGCATGGATCTCATCGGAGAGGATACGGGCATCATACTTATCCGCCAGTTCCACGAGCCCCCGCAGCCAGTCCTCGTCGAAGACGATGCCCAGCGGGTTATAAGGGTGGGAGAGCAGGATAGAGCCGGCGCCAGCCTTAAAGGCACGCTCGATATCGTCTAGCTCCAGCGAGGTCTCTATCTTCTCGCGCCCCGCGGTCTCCGGCAGCTCCAACAGCGGCGGGTAAGACGGAACCGGTACGGCCACCGCGCCCTCAGTAAAGTACTGCACCCCGAGCAGCAGCCCGCGCACGACGTCCCCAATCCAGAAGACGTGTTCCGGGCGCCAGCCGTAGCGCGATTCATAGAAATCCGCCAGGGCCGCGTTGAGCTCGGAGGCCTTGGGGGCTGGGGTGTAGCCGAAGGATTCGGCGTCGACAGCCTCCTGTATTGCTTCCTTCACCGCGGGGGCGGTGAGGAAGTCCGATTCAGCGATCCACAGCGGAATGATGTCCTCGTCATAGACGGTCCACTTGCGGGTGCCGCGGGCACTAAGTTCTTTCAGGCTAGGGAAATGCATGCGCCCCACCTTACTCGTCGGTGGGCTGCACAAATCCGTATTTTTTCAGCCGCTGGCGGTCGGCGGCGGAGGCGGATTGGGTCAAACGCAGCAGCTCGGCGTAGATGCCGCCGGACTGCGCCAGCTCGGCCGGCGAACCAATTTCGGAGATGCGGCCGTGGTCGAGGGTGATGATGGTGTCCACGTCCGCGATGGTGGACAGGCGGTGCGCGATGATGAGCGTGGTGCGGTCCTTCATGAGCTCGTCCAGACCGGCCTGGACGGCGCGCTCGGCCTTGGTGTCCAGCGCCGAGGTGGCCTCGTCGAGCACGAGGATGGGGGCGTCCTTCAGCATGGCGCGCGCCACGGCCACGCGCTGCTTCTGCCCGCCGGAGAGCTTGAGGCCGCGCTCACCGATGACGGTGTCATAACCATCGGGGAATTCCTCGATGAAGTCGTGCGCATTGGCGCGCTTGGCGACGTCTAAGATCTCCTCCATCGTCGCCCCCGGCTTGCCATATGCGATGTTTTCCTTGATGGTGCCGGAAAAGAGATAGGACTCCTGGAAGACCACGCCGACTGAGGCGCGCAGGCGCTCGGCGGTAAGCTCCGCGGCGTCGTGTCCGAGCACCGTCAGCTTTCCCTCCGTGGGCTGGTACAGGCCCAGCAGCAGGTTGACCAAGGTGGACTTGCCGCCGCCGGATTCGCCGACAAGCGCGACCTTATGGCCCTCTTGGGCGGCGAAGGAAATATCGGCGACGACCGGCTTTTCCGACTCATAGGAGAAGGACACGTCCTCGAAGGCAAAGACCGGGCCTTGCGTTGGGCGCAGCGGCTCGGCCGGGGTGAGATCGAGCTCGGGGACGTCGGAGGCGTCAGCGGCGGCGACCAGCTGCGGGTTTACCGTCGGCTCCGGGGTCTCCTCCATGACCTTGAAATAGTCCTTGGAGCCGGCAATGGCGCGCTGGCTGACATCCACGATCCAGCTCATCATGAACACCGGCTGCTTGGCCATGTTCACCAGCTGCAGGAGCATGACCATGTCACCGATGGAGAAGTGGCCCTCCAAGGTGCGCCAGAAGATCAGGCCATAGATCCCTAAGAAGATCAGCGCCATGGCCGCGCCACGCGCGGTATCCATGGAATGCCACCAGTGCGATTGCGGCTTCGTCGTATCCACCACCGTGCGGTAGCGCGAACCGAAGGAGGCCAACTCGCGGGCCTCAGCGACGAAGGACTTGGTCACCTTCACCTGGCCGATGACCTCCGCGAAGCGCCCATTGGCCACGTCGATGTTTTCGTTCTTGATCCCCTCATACTTCTGCCAGCGCTCCGAGGTCAGCGCGGTGAGCCACATATAGATGGGGAAGAGCGCTGCCAGCAAGATGGCCAGCGGCCAGTAGTACACCGCGGTGATGACCAACACCGCCGCGGCCTGGATCAGCATGACGAAAAAGTTATTGGAGAAGGATTGCAGGAACTGCGTGATATTCGCAATCGAGCGGTCCAAACGCGCAATGATGGTGCCGGTGACCTGGTTGTCGTAATAGCCCTGCGGCACGGAGAGCAGCTTGGCAAAGTAGCGCGTGGACAGAATCTGGCGCAGGCGTGCCACCATGACGTCGCCGATATAGCCGCCGATGTTTTTCACCACGTTGCCCAGCGCATCCGCCACAAAGAGTGCAACGACCCACCAGAGGATGGTGCGCAGCGGGCCTCCTGCGACGACGGTGTCGGTGGCCTCGCGGAGGATGAAGGGAGTCAGCAGCGAGAGAATCGCGGTGATTGACGCGGTGATTAGGACGCCGAGATAGAACGGCCACAGCGCAGATGCGCTGCGGACGATGCGGAGAATAGAGTTCATCGTCGGCCGATGTTACGCCCTTAATAGGAATATCCAACCCGTCGACTAAGGTAAGGGAGAAACCGAAGTCGTGATGGAAAAGGATTCGCGGTGAAGAAGTACCTCCCCCTAGCGTGTGCCCCGCTGTGCCTGGTTGCCCTCTCAGGCTGCAGCATCCTCCAGCCGCCGGACACGGGCCCGCAGGACAACATCGTGGTGTCCAGCTCGGAGCCGCCGACGTTTGAGGCTAAAGACGTGGACGCCGAAGAGGTGACCTCCAACCTGGCGGCACCCGTCAAGGACAAGGGCCTCAACGTGGAGTATGAGCTGCAAGGCCTGTACTCCGGCGGCGGTGGAACGGTGCTCACGGTGAAGATCCACAACCTCAACGAGGTGCCCATGCCTGCCGACGCCCTCCCGGAACCCACCCTCGAGCGCGCCGATGGCAACGGCGGCTGGGCTACCGTGGATTCGATTGATGTTGACCCCGCTGTCCACCCAGATGTAGCCGCGCCGGGCTTGGACCACCCGCTGGGGGCAGGCGCGTCCACCAACCTCCAGTATGTCTATGACGTTGCCCCCGGCAACCTCTGGAACGCGCGCTTCAACATCGGCAACGTGCGTTTTGTAGGAGACCTCAATCTATGACGGAACTCGTCGTTCTAGCCTCGCCCGAGGGCAAACCCGCAGGCGTAGCTGAGAAGGCCGCCGTCCACACCGCGGATACTCCGCTGCACTTTGCTTTCTCCGCCTGGGTGGTGCGCGGAGGCGAGCTGTTGCTGACCCGCCGCGCACTGTCCAAGCTGACCTGGCCTGGTGTGTGGACCAATTCCTTCTGCGGACACCCCGGGCCGGATGAGCCGACTGCCGCCGCCGTCATACGCCGCGCCCAGTTCGAACTTGGCCTCAGCGGCACCCCTCACTTAGTGCTTTCGGATTTTGCCTACCGCGCCGTGGATTCCTCCGGCGTGGTGGAAAACGAGATCTGCCCGGTCTATCTCTTTGAGACCACCGACGAACCCACGCCTAACCCGGATGAGGTGGACTCCTTCGCGTGGGTCCCGGTGCGCGATGTCCTCGCGGCTGTCGATGCCACGCCATTCGCCTTTAGCCCGTGGATGGTTGAAGAGCTGGCCCACGAGCCGCTGCGCGAGGCCCTGTTGGCCTAAAGCAGACTGCCATCTTGGGCGAAGGCCGCCGAGATGTAATCCAGGCTGGAATAGGCCACGCGGTTTTCGCCGTTATCCAGGTTGTATTCCCAGATGGCGTGTTCGGGGCGGTAGGCCTCGAAACCGGGCTCGCCGGTGCGCACGAAGTCCCGCAGCCACTGTGCTAGCTCCGTGTTCCCGAAGAGCGGGCGCAGCTCTTCGCAGTGCAAGGCCGGGCCCGAGGAGCGGGTGAACTCCACCATCCAGGTCTTACCTGGTGCCTTCTCCGCCACCTCGGCCGCCCAGCGGCGGATGATGGCATCACCCACCAACCGGCCCATAGGGCGATCCTTATCCATGTGCTGTGCCACCTGATACCACGGCTTAAAACCGTTGCGGGGAAAGCCAAAGCGCGGGGCCACATAGCGCAGGATGAGGCTGCGGAAAGGGGAGCGATCGATCTTCTGCGTGGCCGGGATGTTGTAGAACTCGTCGCGGGTGCTGGCGAGGATGAGGGGGACGTCGGCAAGCTGCCCACACTCCAGTGGGGTGGGGCCCAGCGCCATATCGAGACTGTACTTCTTGCGGAACTTGGCGTAGCCGGCCGCAAGCTCCTCTTGGCTCATCGCCGCGAGGGAGGAGCGTGTGATGGGCTTCTTCATCACCTGGCGCAGCGTGGCCTTGCGCTCCTCGAAGCTCTCCCGCGGGAAGCCCGGGGAGAGCGCCACGGCGCGGCGAAAAGCCCCGCGGTAGTGATCGCGCCGACACAACCAGAGAACGGCATTAGCGCCGGCAGACTGGCCCACGACGGTGACGTTGGTGGGGTCGCCGCCGAAGGACTCGATGTTGCGCTGGATCCATTCCAAGCCCAGCTGCAGGTCCTCGATGGCGCGGTAGTGGTTGGGCTCATCATCGCGGAAGCGGGCCAGGCCCGGCAGGCCCACGCGGTAGCCCAGCTGCACGTGGACCATGCCCGCCTCCGCAGTCGGCGTGCCCTCCGCCCGGGGGTCCTCGTGGGAGCCGTGCTCGTAGCGGCCGCCGTGGATGTAGACCAGGGTGGGTGCTAGGGCGGCGGTGCGATTGCCGGGCGCGGGGGCGGTGATGGTCAGCGCGACCTTCTCCGGATGCGGTTCGCGCGCGTCCTGGTCACGCGGCGGGGCGGGCTCGGGGTTGTCGAAATCTCCCGGGATGTGGGAGTACTCGATGGAGTGGAAATGGGCCACGTCCCCATCGAGGTAGCCGGTGATGGTGCCCGCGGGGCAGGTGACGTCGAAAGGTGCACTGCTCATGGACAACAGGCTACCCTGAGGGCATGGAATGGCTCGTGCAGGCGCCAGTGTGGGCGCAGATGGCGGTGCTCGCCGTGACCGCAGTGCCGGCCGCGACCGTCATGGGGTGGGTGCTGATGTGGGGTATCGACCGTGTGAATTCGTGGCTAGCACCCGCGACTAGGATAAAGAAACATGACTGACGATGATCACCGCGAAGGCCTGTGGGACCCCGAGCGCCCGCAGCCTCCCCACCGCAAACGCGCACTGCCTAAGTCCCGAGTGAGCGTGACCCTCTGGCTGATGATCGCGCTCATCGTCGTGGTGGCCATCGTCGGCGTTGTTTTTTAAGGGGGTCTTCCTGAAGGGAAGACGCCGCTAGGGGCGCCGCGCTTGCCGACGCCCCTCCTAGCCCTAGCGCCCGGCACCCGGCCTCGTGGCGGCCTGGGCGAGGCGCTGGTAGAGCTCCTGCTTCGGCAGATCCTCCAACAACACCGGCTTGCCGGCGGTATCGCACAGCGGGATGCACCAGTTGGGGTATTGGTCCTTTGTCGTGCCCGGCTGGTTTTGGGCGCGCACGTCACCGACCATGTCCACCAGGTTGGTCACCGTCAGCGCCGACGGGGTTCCCGCGATGTAGCGGTGCAGGGCAACGAGCATGTCCTTTTCGCTCTCGCGGTTGTCCAACATGCCATAGGCCTGCAGGTTGTCCTTGACCTTTTCCTGCCACGCGCGGTCCTCGGCTTCTTCTTCCGCCACTGGGCGGGTCAGCAGACCCAAGCGGGCGCGCAGCGCGATGTGGTCGCCGCGCAGGAAGGCGAGCGTCGGCGGCAGATCGTGCGTGCCCACCGAGGACATGGCCATCTGGCGGTATTGATCCTGCGGGCGCGGGGTGGGGCCGTCCTCGGCGTGCTCAAACCAGATGATCGTGGTACCCAGCACACCCATATCGCGCAGAGCGTTTTGGACCCACGGCTCCAGGGTGCCCAGGTCCTCGCCCACGAGCACTGCGCCGGCGCGCTCAGCCTCGAGCGCCAAGATGCCGAGCATGGCCTCCCAGTCATAGGTCACGTAGGTGCCGTTGAGCGGGGTGGAGTGACGCGGGATCCAGTACAGGCGGAACAGGCCGAGCACGTGGTCAACGCGCAGGCCGCCGGCGTTGCCCAGCATCGTGCGCAACAAGTCACGCCACGGCTGGTAGCCGGATTCCGCCAGGCGGACCGGGTGCCACGGCGGCTGGGACCAGTCCTGGCCCTGCTGGTTGTAATCATCCGGCGGGGCGCCCACCGAACACTGCGGGGCGAGGTATTCCGCCAGATTGACGGCGTCGGCACCGGCGGGGTGGATGCCCACGGCCATGTCGGTGATAAGCCCGATGCTCATGCCGGCGTCGAGCGCGCGGCGCTGGGCGGCATCCAGCTGCTCATCGCAGAGGAACTGCAGCCAGGAATAGAACTCGGCCAACTCGCTGACGTCGAGGCTCAGCGCGTGGCGGCGGCCGCTGTGTCGTTCGAGTTCGGTCTCTGCACACCATAGGGCGAAGTTGCGCAGGCCGCGGCCCTCGCGGCGCTGGTACTCGCTAAAGGCGGTGCGGCGCTCCGGGGTCATCCCCTTGTTGAAGAGCTCCTGGAGGACCTGCAGCTTGGCCTCGAAGATGGAATCACGATCAATCTCTTCTGCAGACAGGTTGCGCTCGCGGAACTCGGCGGCCAGCTCGGCCACGTCATCCTGGAGTTCCGGGCTGAGCAGTTTCAGCTCCGGGACTTCCTCGATGCGGATATAGATCGGATTGATGAATCGCCGCGTGGTGGGTAGGTAGGGCGAGTCTTCCACCGGCGGAATCGGCTCGCCAGCATGCAGCGGATTAATAAGGAGGAAGTCGTAGTCCGGTGCTAAGACCTCTGCCAGCTCTGCTAAGTCACCGAAATCACCCATGCCCCAGGACTTCTCGGAACGCACCGAATACAGCTGCGCCATCGCACCCGCTGCGGGGCGCTCAAGGTAGCGATCCGCCGTGCTCAGGTGGTTCGGCACGACGATGAGCGGGCACTCGTGCTCTCCGATGCCGGGAGAGGACAGGAGCAGCTTATGGAATCCGAGGGGTAGGTCGCCGGGGACGTGGAAGCTTGCCTCGCCCCACATGGTTCCGGAGACGTCGGCAGCCGGGGCATCGTTGGGGTCCTGGTAAGTCGGGCGGGTCTCGCCGCTTTCCAATTCGATGGTGACGGCGACCGGATCCCCGTCGTGGACGTGGACGGCGAAGGACTTTTCGGCGCCTTCGCGGGCCACCACGCAGGGCGGCAGCGGGCGGGAAGCCCGAGCGAGGTAGTCCTCGAAGAGGGCTTGAGTTAGCTCCTCATCGTCCGGACGGTCTGAGATAGAGACGCCGAGTGCGCGCAGCGTGTAGGTGATTGTCTCCTCGCTGACGTACACAGGCTGTCCGTTCTGGGCGGTGTACTCGCAGGCCACACCGTGGCGTTGGGCAAGTTCTTGAAGCAGATCACGGGTAGTCACATCCCCCAATTGTGCCACGCCCTCCCCACGCGCGTAATAAATCAGGTTGGTAGAGTGGGCTGGAATTTAGTTTTTGTGGGAAAGGACACAACTGTGACTTTGAATGAAGCGCACACCAAAGCGGAATTCGAGATCAAGGACGGCGAAACGTGCCTTACCGCCATGATGGCTACGGCGCACGCCCGCCCACATGGCGTGCTGTTTACCCGCCCGGCGAATTACGAGTGGGTCAACGTCACCGCCAAGGAATTCGTCGAGGAAGTCTACGCGGTGGCCAAGGGGCTCATCGCCTTCGGCGTGGAGCAGGGTGACCGCGTGGCGCTCATTTCCACCACCCGCTATGAGTGGTCCCTGCTGGACTACGCCATCTGGGCCGCCGGTGCGGTTTCCGTTCCGGTGTACCCCTCGTCGTCGATGTCCCAGGTTCAGTGGATCATCGAAGACTCCGGCGCAATCCTCGCCATCACGGAAACCCGCGAGCACTCCGAACTAGTAAAGCACCTGAAGCTGCAGGAGGACGGCACCCCGCAGCTGCACGGTTCCCCCTCCCAGCTGCGCCGTGTTCTGGAAATCAACTCTTCGGCCGTCGATACGCTGAAGTTTGAGGGACGCGACATCAGCGACGACACCGTCAACCAGCGCATCGAAGCTACGCACACTGACGACGTCGCCTCCCTGGTGTACACCTCCGGCACCACCGGGCGCCCCAAGGGTTGCATGCTGACCCACCGTAACTGGCTGGCGGAAGCCCGCGGCTTGCTGACCAACCCCATTGGTGCCATCGCCGTGCCGGGCGCACACGTCCTGACCTTCCTGCCGCTGGCGCACGTCTTCAGCCGTGCGGTGTCACTGGCCGTCACCATCGGTGGTGCGTCCCAGAACCACTGGGCGGACTTCAGCACTATCACCGTTGAGTTCGCTCGTTCCCGCCCGAACCTGATCCTCGGCGTGCCGCGCGTGTTTGAAAAGGTGCGCAACGGTGCCTCCGCCAAGGCGCATGGTTCCTCCGCGTTCAAGGGCGCGATCTTCGACAGCGCGGAGAAAGTCGCCATCGAATACTCCAAGGCGCTGGACACACCGGAGGGCCCCAACCGAGTCCTCAAGGCCAAGCACAAGGCCTTTGACAAGCTGGTCTATTCCGCCATCCGCCAGGCAATGGGCGGCGAGGTCAAGTACTGCATCTCCGGTGGTTCGGCCATCTCGCAGGATCTGCTGCACTGGTACCGCGGCATCGGCGTGACCATCTACGAGGGCTATGGACTTACGGAGACCGCAGCGGCTGCCGCCGTGGACTTCGTGGATCAGTCCATCGGCACCGTCGGCCCGCCGCTGGGCGGAACGACGATGCGCATTAACGAGGACGGCGAGATCCTGATCAAGGGCGATATCGTCTTCAAAGGCTACTGGCAGAACCCGGAAGCCACCGAGAATGCCCTGCAGGATGGCTGGTACAACACCGGCGACCTCGGTGAGATCAACGAAGAAGGCAAGCTCGTTATCACCGGCCGCAAGAAGGACCTCATTGTGACTGCGGGCGGCAAGAATGTCTCGCCCGGCCCGATGGAAGATATCCTGCGCTCCCACCCGCTGATCTCCCAGGCCATGGTAGTCGGTGACGGCAAGCCCTTCGTCGGCGTGCTGCTCACCCTGGATGAGGACGCGCTCAAGCGCTGGAAGGCGGACCACAACATCGCCGCGACCAAGGGGATGCGTGAGGTAGCTGCCGATCCGGCGCTGCGCGCGGATATTCAGGACGCCATCAACCAGGTCAACGCCACCGTCTCCCACGCGGAGGGTATTAAGAAGTTCGTCATCCTGGATCAGGACCTCACCGAGGAAAGCAACGAGCTCACCCCAACCCTGAAGGTCAAGCGCTATGTGGTGGCCCAGCGCTATGCGGCCGACATCGAGCGCCTCTACGCCGGCAAGAAATAAGGCTGGACGGAGTCTGTGAATTCCTTCGGAGTGTCGCGCAGCCGAATGCGAGGATCTCTAATAGAGTCAGCGGGGTCAGAAAAACTCTAAACCTCAACTAGAGGTTCTCACGGGAAGGGCGGCCTATGCACAAGATCGCAGCCGAGCTGCGCCACCGTGAGCTGACCCAAGAAATCTATAACATCGGCGATGAAGTCGTCGACTACATCGAGCACCTCATCGAGGCCATCGAGGACTGGGACGATGAACTCTCCCTCGACTGCTTGGCCGAGCTGGGGGATATCGTCGAAGACGCCCGCGTGGATTCCGGGCGCTGCGTCGGCGAGCTCATCGGCCTGCGCCAGGCGCTGGTCTCCGGCCTGAAGTCCGGCACTATCTCGGCTGCCTCCTCCGGCGACAATGACGTCGAGGAACCGAAACAGCTCACCGCCCGCGCGCTCGCTGAGGGCCTGCCCATCTCCGGCCCGCCTGTCGTGGTCTCCGAGCTGGCAGAAACCCTGCGCGGCCGTACCGCGGCCGTCGCTGCCTACCTGCGCGAGCTGGTGGAGTACGTGCTGGCACAAACCGACGCCGTGGCCCGCAACCTCGACGTGGTCTCCCTGCCGAACCTGTACAAGCGCGCGGGAGAATCCTCCCTTATTGCCGTGCAGGCCTGGCGCCACACCGTCGTCGAGGCGCACCCCGCCTTCGTGCGCACCATGCGCGGGCACAACCCGCCGCCCTTCCTCGAGGAGCGCGCGCGTATCGACGCCGTCGTCGCCCGTGTGCGCGCCAAGCGCCAGAAGCAGGCCGCCACGACCGCTTAAGGAGCCGCATCACAGACTTCCTTGTTGCCAACACACAAGGACAAAAGGAAAGCGCCACCGAGATTCCCTCTCTCGGTGGCGCTTTTCGTAGTTAGCGTGCCACGCCAAGCTTTCCGTGTCACTTTTTACGTTTAAACCGTTTTAGGTTTAAACCCCCGGGTTCTTGGCGGCCGGCGCGGCCTGGTCCAGCTGCTCCGTAATCTGCGGCCACAGCTGGCCCATGATGTCATCCCAGGTCAGGATCCACACGGTCTTGTCCTTGGTGGGCTTGCCCACCATGACGAGCTGCTCGTTGCGGGCGCGCATCTGATCCAGAGTCTTCTGCACGGTCGAGGAGGAGCTCACCGCCAACGCGGGGCGGGAGAATTCCAGCACCGGGGTTTCCGGATCCGCCATCAGAGTATCGCGGACGTGGACGATGCGCGGAATGCGCGAGGCGCGCGGGTAGACAAGCACGCGCATGATGGACTTGTTTACGACGAGGTCGTGCAGCTCAGCCACCGTGGCATCGGAGGACAAAGGCAAGATTTCCGCTCCGTGCTCGCGAGCCAACTGTGCGGCGGTGGAGGCTTCCAGCTCGATGACGCCGGTGATCTGGTTCGCGGAGTCGTCGTCAAGCGTGCCCGTCTGCCGCGAGTGCTCGACGAGGTGGCGCAGGGTCTCCGCGTCATAGCCAGCCGCACCGGCGCGGTCGACGGGTTCCTCGCCGGTCATGAGCACCAGCTTGTTCGCCATCTTGTTGATCCAGATCAGCAGCGGGCGGAAGAGCCAGATGAAGCCGCGGGCAGGAACCGCAATGAGCTGCAGGGCCGTCTCCGGGTGGGCGATGGCCCAGGACTTCGGCGCCATCTCGCCGATGACCAGGTGCAGGAAGGTCACGACGAAAAGCGCAAGGAGGAAGGAGACGACGTCAGCAACGCCCAGCGGCAAGCCGAGGGCCTCCAGCGGGCTCATGAGCAGGTGATGGACCCACGGCTTGGTCACGGCACCGAGGACGAAGGTTGCGGCGGTAATGCCCAGCTGGGCGCCGGCCAACATGATGGTCAGCTCGTTGAGCGAGCGAAGGCCCGCGCGCGAGGCAGCGGAGGATTCCGCGGTTTCCTCCAGACGGTTGCGGCGCGCACCCATGAGGGAGAACTCGATGACCACGAAGAAGCCGGAAGCAGCAATGATGAGAATGGTGATGAGGAGGTTGAACCACCAAGTATCAGTCATTAGTCATCGTCTCCTTCCGGGAATTCCTCCACCAGCTCTAGGGCTAGGACGGAGGGCACGTGGCGGTCGATTTCCTCGACGCGCACGTTGAGCGTGCGGGTGGGGGCTTCATCGCCGTCGACCCAGTCTTCAGGCTCTGCCTCCAGCTCGATGGCGAGCTCTTCGCCTTCCTCCGGCAACGTGCCGGAGTGCGCGATGAGCAGGCCGGCGACGGTTTCGAAATCACCCTCCGGCAGGTCGTGGCCGATGGCGCGCTCGACCTCGTCGATGGGTGTGTCACCGTCGACGATCCAGTGCGTCTCGTCCTGCTCGGTGATCTCCTCGGTCTCTTCGAGGTCGTGCTCATCGGTGACATCGCCGAGGATCTCCTCGGCCAAGTCCTCCATGGTCACAATGCCCACGAAGCCGCCGTATTCGTCGATGACGCAGGCGAGTTTTTCGTCGGCGTCGCGAAGCTCCGTGACGACGTCAGGAAGCGGCATGAGCTCCGGAACCACCACGGGTTCCTTCATGATTTCGCGGGCCGGGGTGGCTGCGGGCAACTCGGTGCCCAGCACGTCATAGAGGTGCACCACGCCGATGGGATTATGTTCATCGTCGATGATGGGGTAGCGCGTGTGGTTCGCCGACATCATCTCGCGGACCTCACCGATGGTGGTCTCCGGCTCGATGACATCCACGCGCGAGCGCGGAATCATGGCGTGTCCCACGTCGTGTTCGGGGAAGTCGAGGAGGCGGTCGAGCACCAGGTAGGTGTCCTCATCCAAGTCGCCGGCCTCGTGGGAGGCATCCACGATGGATTCCAGGTCATCGGTGGTGGCAGAAGAATCGACATCCTCCACCGGTTCGATGCCGAAGACCTTGAGGATGGCGTTGGAGGAATACTCGAAGAAGTGGATCAACCAGCCGAAGATCTTGAGGTACCACATCGTGGACGCGGACAGCCACAGCGCTGTCTTCATGGGAGCGGCGATGGTGTAGTTCTTGGGGAAGAGCTCGGCGAAGAGCATCGTGAGAACCGTCGACACGGCCAGCGCGGTCACCGTACCCACGGCGACGGACACGCCCGTGGGCACGCCCACGCCACCGAGCAGCTGGCCCAGGCCTTGGCCCACGAGTGGCTCGGCCACATAACCGATAAGCAGGCCCGTAATCGTGATGCCCAGCTGTGCGCCGGAAAGCATGAAGGAGGTTTTCTGCGTGATCTTGAGCGCGCGCTCCGCTGGTTTATCCCCCGCAGCGGCGCGCTGGCGCAGCTGCGTGCGGTCCACGGACATGAAGGCGAATTCTTGCGCGACGAAGTACGCGTTGGCCACGATAATGAGAGCGATGACGGCGAAACCCGCCACAATCATCAGGATGGCAGATAACACGGCTTACCCCACCGCCTTGAGTTGGCGGCGGGGACATCGACTCGGAGGTTCCACGAAAAAGGGGGCCTTTCTTAACTTTCGGGGATTGCAAATATGCACTATAGACTACCGCTTCAACGGTGTAGTCGGTTATTTTGTTCCCCATGGATCCCTTCGGTCTTTATATTCACGTTCCCTTCTGTGCCTCGCGCTGCGGCTACTGCGATTTCAACACCTATACCCCGGGTGAGCTGGGAGGGGATCTGACCAGCGATTATCTGGATGCTCTGGAGAAGGAGCTGGAGATGGCGGCGGCGCAGGTGGGCCGTGAGGCCGAAACGGTTTTTATCGGCGGCGGTACGCCGAGCTTGCTGGGGGCCGAGGGGCTGGGCCGTGTGTTGAATCGGGTGCGCGACACCTTTGGCCTGGCCCCGGGCGCGGAGGTCACCACGGAATCCAACCCGGAATCTACCTCGCCGGAGTACTTTGCCGGGCTTCTCGACGCCGGCTTCACCCGCCTCTCCCTTGGCATGCAGTCCGCCTCACCGGGCGTGCTCGCAGTGCTCGAGCGTGCCCACACCCCGGGCCGCGCCTTCGATGCGGCACGCGAAGCCATCGCCGCGGGCTTCGAGCACGTCAACCTGGACATGATTTATGGCACGCCGACTGAAGAAGACACCGACGTTGCCCTGACCTTGGAGCGCGCCCAGGAGACCGGGGTGGACCACATCAGTGCGTATTCGCTCATTGTGGAGGACGGCACGCGCATGGCCCGCAAGGTATCGAAGGGCCTGCTTCCGGCCCCAGACGAGGACGTGCTGGCCCGGCGCTATGAGATGATCTCCTCCACGCTCGAGGCCGAAGGCTTTGAGTGGTACGAGGTCTCCAACTGGGCCAAGCCGGGCGGGGAGTGCCAGCACAATCGCATCTACTGGGTGGACGGCAACTGGTGGGGCGCGGGCCCGGGCGCGCATTCGCATTTGGGCAACGAGCGCTTCTTCAACGTGAAGAACCCGCGGACCTACATCAAGGCCGTGGGCGAGGGGGAGCTGCCCATCAAGGATCGCGAGGAGCTCAGCGCCGCCGATCGCCACACCGAGCGCATCATGCTGGGCCTGCGCCTGCGCGAGGGCATCCCGTCCTCGTGGCTAGCGCCGGCCGCCGAGCCCGTCGCCGCGCGCTTCATCGAGCGCGGCCTGCTCGAGCGCGCCGGCGACCACCTCCGCGTGACCAAGGCGGGACGCCTGCTCGCGGATGGGATCATCACCGACCTCCTTGTCGCCGAAGATACCGCCGAAGGCACCGCTCGCTAGGGGCTTGCCCCGCCTGCGGGCCGACCTCCGGATCCGCATCAGCTGGCTCATTAGCGGCCGTACCCTGCTCGTGGCCTGTCCTCAGCCTTCCGCACATGGTTCTAGTGGAAAGGTTCTAGTCATAAGGTTTGTTTGGGGGCAAACAAACCTTCCTTAGGCTGCTAGAAGGTTCGTTTGGGGGCAAGTAAACCGTATGACCTGAACCATCTGAGTAGAACCAGCTGTGTGATGCAACCGCGAAGCTGCGAAGAAGTGGCTAGGCCTTGGCCTTTCGACGTCGAGGAGACATGGGGACTTAAAGTTAGCTCCGCCGGGAATTTGTTAGTTTTGCCCCTGTCGTCGGGAAGTTTGATAGCGGTGTTAGTTTCTCTCTCCACGTCGAGAAACCTGTTAGTCGCTCTCGATATTGCTAGTATTAGTGGCATGGATGACGCCTTAAACCCCTATACTCCTGGCTCGGGCATCGCGCCGACAGTTCTTACTGGGCGCGAGAGAGACCTTCATGCGTTTGACAATCTTGTCAAACGCGTCCAGAACGGATTGCTTGGCCGTCCAATGCTGCTCGTTGGCTTGCGTGGAGTGGGTAAGACCGTGCTGCTCAACCAATTAAAAAGGAAGGCTGACCAAGCCGACTGGCTAACGATTAAGTTTGAGGCTTCGCAGGGGGCACGTGGACGAGAAGGAGCCCGCCGTGCTCTAGCGCAAGGTTTAGCCAAAGCCTCTTTGCGCTATCGGACGAAAGCCAAGGTATCTGAGGGTTTTCACTTTATTGCTGCGGCCGTAAAATCTTTTTCGCTCTCGGTAGGACAAAGCATTATTGACCTTGGGGTTGAAGTAGGAGACATTCCTCCGGCAACAGGAAACCTTGAGCTTGATCTGCACGATGTGATCGAGGCCATCACTACGACGCTCCTCAAGGAGGATAAAGCTTTAGGAATCTTCATCGACGAAATGCAAGACCTTGATGAAGAGCTGCTCGAAGCACTCATTTCTGCACAACATGAAGCAGCGCAGCTGGGCTTGCCTTTTTACATTATTGGCGCTGGGCTCCCGAGTCTGCCAGGGATTCTGGCGGAGTCCCGCTCTTATGCAGAGCGAATGTTCGAGGTGCACCAAATTGGCAGGCTCGAAATGTATGCCGCAGTTGCCGCCTTCCGTGAACCTGCGCGGACACAGAATGTGGAATTTGACGATGAAGCAGTTGAATATCTAGCTAATGTATCGGGGCAGTATCCGTATTTCATCCAGGAATTTGGTGCACAAATGTGGCGCACTGCGCGAACTTCACCTATGGATTCCGATGCAGCTCGACGCGCCGCGCGGCTTGGAATTGAGCAGTTGGACCGCGGGTTTTTCCAAGCCAGGTGGGATCGCGCTACTCCAGCCGAGCGGGACTACTTGACCGCGATGGCAAAGGTTGGCGGAGAGGAAATCTCGAGCAAGGACATCGCGGACATCTTAGGTAAAGACACGAAGAAACTGGGTCCTGTGCGAGCCAAGCTCATTAGTAAAGGATTGATCTATGCTCCAGAACACGGCAGGGTGAGCTACACTGTGCCAAATTTTGACGACTTCATCGCCCGCCAGAACGGATAGCCTTAAAGACATGTCCAGCTCCACCGATGCCCGCCGCCAAGAGGTCCTGCGTGCCATCGTCGCGGACTACATCGCCTCGCAATCGCCCGTCGGCTCCAAGGCCCTGCTCGAGCGCTACCAGCTGGGCGTGTCCTCGGCGACGATCCGCAATGACATGGCCGTGCTCGAAGCCGAAGGGCTCATCGCCCAGGAACACGCCAGCTCCGGGCGCGTGCCCACGCAGAAGGGCTATCGCCAGTTCGTCGACACGCTGCACGACGTCAAGCCGCTCTCCAAGGCCGAGCGCCGCGCCATGCTTACCTTCCTCGAAGGCGGGGTGGATTTGGAAGACGTGCTGCGCCGGTCGGTCCAGCTGCTGGCCCAGGTGACCAAGCAGGCAGCCGTCGTGCAGATGCCCAACCTCAAGGTCTCCCGCGTCAAGCATTGCGAGGTCGTGGCACTCTCACCGGTGCGCCTGCTCTTGGTGCTCATCACGGATAATGGGCGCGTCGATCAGCGCAATGTGGAGCTCGATGACGTGATCGACCCCGAGCAGACCCACCGCCTGCGCGATATCCTCAACACCGCCCTGGAGGGCAAGACGCTCACCGATGCCTCGGTGGAGCTGGCCGCGCTTGTCGACGACTCCCCAGCCGACATCCGCCCCCACCTCCTCAAGGCCGCGACGACGCTGATCGAGACCCTTGTGGAACAGCCCTCCGATCGCCTAATCATGGCGGGTACCTCCAACCTCACCCGCGTGGCCCTCACCGAGGGCCTGCCCTCTATCATCGAGGCCCTCGAGGAGCAGGTCGTCGTGCTCAAGCTGCTGGCGCGCGTGCCGGATTTGGGCAACGTCTCTGTATCCATCGGCGAGGAGAACGAAGCCGACGAGCTGCGCCAAACCTCTGTCGTGGCCACGCGCTATGGTTTTGGCACCGGCGAGCATGCGGCGGCACTCGGCGGGCTGGGTGTCGTGGGGCCGACGTATATGGACTACTCGGGAACAATTTCCAAGGTCTCTGCCGTTGCACGCTATGTGAGTGAAATCCTGGCGGGCGAGTAAGCTAGCCCGTCGGATTAGATTTAGTATCAACGAGAAATAGAAGGATGACAGTACGTGGCTCGTGACTACTACGGCATTCTTGGTGTAGAAAAGTCGGCGTCCGACGCCGAGATTAAGAAGGCCTACCGCAAGCTGGCGCGCAAGTACCACCCGGACGTCAACCCGGGCGATGATGAGGCCGCGGAGAAGTTCCGCGAGGCTTCCCTTGCACAGGAGGTTCTGCTCGATCCGCAGAAGCGCCGGATTGTGGACATGGGTGGTGACCCCATGGAGGAGCGCGCGGCCCAAGGCGGCGGCTTTGGCGGTTTCGGCGGCGGCGGACTCGGGGATATCTTCGCCGAGTTCTTCGGCGGGGGAGCGGCCTCCCGCGGCCCGCGTTCCCGCGTGCAGCCGGGCGATGATGCGCTCCTGCGCACCACCATTACCCTCGAGGAGGCCTATAGCGGCGTCAAGCAGCAGGTCAAGGTGGACACCGCCGTGATCTGTGACCGCTGTGAGGGAACCGGTTCCGAGTCTAAGTCCAAGCCGGTCACCTGTGACCATTGCGGCGGCATGGGCCAGGTCCAGGAGGTCCAGCGCAGCATGCTGGGCAACATGATGACTACCCGCGATTGCCCGAAGTGCTACGGCTTTGGCGAAGTGGTCACCGATCCCTGCGGCCACTGTGGCGGCGATGGCCGCGTGCGCAAGCGCCGCGATATTACGGTGAGCATCCCCGCCGGCATTGGTGATGGCATGCGCATCCGCATGGCCTCCCAGGGCGAGGTCGGCCACGGCGGCGGCCCCGCCGGTGACCTGTACGTCGAGGTACACACCGAGCCGCACCCCGTCTTCGAGCGCAATGCCGATGACCTGCACCTGACCGTTCGCGTGCCCATGGTGGATGCCGCGCTGGGTGCTTCGTGCGCCGTCGAGCAGCTCGACGGCGAGGAGCTCACCATCGATATCGCGCCGGGCACCCAGCCGGGCGAGTCCATCACCCTCCAGGGCAAGGGCATGCCGCGCCTGCGCACCGATGGCTATGGCAACCTCCACGCTCACGTGGATGTGGTGATCCCGACGGACCTGGATAAGAAGACCCGCGAGGCCCTCGAAAAGGTCCGCGCCGCCGGCCACAGCGGCACCGAGGTTCACCGCGCCGGTGACAATCAGGGCGAATCCCTCTTTACCCGCCTCCGAGGCAAGTTCCGCCGCTAATGTCTCTGCCCGTCTTCCTCCATCCGGACCTGTCCCTCGCCGAGGTCGGCCAGCCCGTGGGCCTCGACGGCGCGGAGGGCCGCCACGCGGTCACCGTCAAGCGCATGGGCCCAGGGGAGCACCTGGTCCTGATTGATGGGTCCGGGCGCCGCGTCATCGCCACCATCACCGAGACGCAGGGCAAGGACACGCTAGCCGCGCTTGTCGACGACCTCGCGATCCTCCCCGAACCCTCCCCACGGGTGGTCGTGGTCCAGGCCATCCCGAAATCGGAGCGCGCCGAACTCGCCGTCGACCTGGCCACCCAGGCCGGGGCGGATGAGATCATCGCCTGGCAGGCGGATCGCTGCGTGTCCAAGTGGGATGCGAAGAAGGCCCCGAAGGCGCTAGCAAAGTGGGAATCCGCGGCCGTGGCGGCTGCCAAGCAATCGCGCCGCGCGCGCGTGCCCGCGGTGCGTGGTCCTTTGACCACCCGCCAGTTGTGCCAGGAGATTGCGGGCGCACGAGCCTTGGTCCTCCACGAGGAAGCCGAGGTCCGGCTCAAGGACCTGAGTGGTTTGGACTCCGCCGGGACCATCTACCTTCTGGTGGGCCCGGAGGGCGGCATCGGCGCGGAAGAACTAGCCCGCTTGCAGGACGCCGGTGCGACGGCGATCAAGTTGGGGCCGGAGGTGTTGAGGACGGCGTCGGCAAGCATGGTGGCGTTGGCCAGCATCGGCACCCTGACCTCGCGCTGGTAGCCTTTTGGGCGTGCCTATTATCACCACCAAGTTTGATCTCGATTCCGCCTACCTGGCCACGGTGCTCGGCCCGGCGGACGATAACCTGCGCGTTTTGGGAAACCTTCTGGGCGTGGACCTCTTTGCTCGCGGCACCACCATTACTGCTGCTGGCCCCGATTATGAGGTGGCCCGCGCGCACAAGGTCTTAGAGGAGCTCGAGGCCATTGCCCGCCGCGGCCACCCGGTGAGCACGGATACCGTGAAGCACACCCTGGACCTGGTCACGGTGGATGCCCCGGCGTCTGTGTCTGAGACGCTCGCGGCGGATATCGTTTCGCGCCGCGGCAAGGCCGTGCGCCCGAAGACGGTGGGCCAGTCGCGCTATGTGCAGGCCATCGACGAGAACACGATTGTCTTCGGCATCGGCCCGGCCGGTACCGGCAAGACCTACCTGGCGGTGGCCAAGGCGGTGCAGGCCCTGCGCGCCAAGCAGGTCAGCCGCATTATTTTGACCCGCCCGGCGGTTGAGGCGGGGGAGAAGCTGGGCTTTCTGCCCGGCACACTCAACGACAAGATTGACCCCTACCTGCGCCCGCTGTACGACGCTTTGCGGGACATGATCGATCCGGAGATGATTCCGAAGCTCATGGAGGCCGGCATCATTGAGGTCGCCCCCTTGGCTTATATGCGTGGCCGCACGCTCAACGATGCCTTCGTCATCCTCGACGAGGCCCAGAACACCACGCCGGCGCAGATGAAGATGTTCCTGACGCGCTTGGGTTTTGGCTCCACCATCGTGGTGACCGGCGATATTTCCCAGGTGGACTTGCCGGGCGGGCAAGTTTCCGGCCTGCGTCTGGTGCGCCGCATTCTCAAGGGCGTGCCCGATATTCACTTCGCGGAGCTGGGCGCGGCCGACGTGGTGCGCCACCAGCTGGTCGGGCGCATCGTGGAGGCTTACGATAACTTTGCTGAGCAGGAGGAGAAGAAATGAGCATCGAATTTATTAACGAGTCCGGTTATGACGGCGTGAACGAGGAGATGCTGATCGACGTCTGCTCCTACGCCCTCGGCCGCCTCGACGTTAACCCGGATGCCGAGTGCACGATTACCGCCGTGGATCTGGATACCATCGCGGACTTGCACGTGCGCTGGATGGACCTGGAAGGCCCGACCGATGTGATGAGCTTCCCCATGGATGAGCTCACCCCGGGTGCTACCGGCGGGCGCCCCGACGCCGCCGAGGCCGGACCGGCCATGCTGGGCGATATCGTGCTCTGCCCGGAATTCGCGCAGCGCCAAGCCACCGCGGCCGGCCACTCTTTGGGCCACGAGCTGGCCCTGCTGACAGTGCATGGTTGCCTGCACCTGCTGGGCTATGATCACACCACTGCGGCGGAGGAGAAAGAAATGTTCGGCCTGCAGAACGAGCTGCTGGCGGACTGGTACGAGGACCTGGCGGCGCGTGGCGTGAGCTACCAGCCCAAGCCCTCGGGCCCGAAGGCCTTCCCGGATGCCGCCGAGCGCGCGAAGCTCGATGAGGAAGTTCCCGGCGGCGGAATCTAAAACGGCCCAAACGTTGAGGTGCTACGTGGGGCGTAGCACAATGGAGGACTATGAACATCCTCTCCATTCAGTCCCACGTCACCTTCGGTCACGTGGGCAACTCCGCAGCAGTCTTTCCACTTCAGCGCGCTGGCCATGAGGTATGGCCGATTCACACGGTGAATTTCTCCAACCACACCGGTTATGGCGACTGGGGCGGGCCGATGATCCCGGCGGAGGAGGTCACGGCGATTGTGGATGGCATCGAGAAGCGCGGCGCCTTCCCACGCATCGATGCAATCTTGTCTGGCTACCAGGGTGGTCCGGATATTGCCGGCGCCATCGTGGATGCAGTGAACCGAATCAAGGCGGTTAACCCCAAGGCCCTCTATGCGTGTGACCCGGTGATGGGCAACGCCAAATCCGGCTGCTTCGTCTCCGACGAAATCCCGCCGCTGCTGCGCGATAAGGTCGTGCCGGTCGCGGACATCATCACCCCGAACCAGTTTGAGCTGGGCTACCTGACGGACTGCGAGGTGGGCACCCTGGAGCAGACCCTCGCCGCGGTGAAGCGCGCGCAGGAGATAGGCCCGAAGACCGTGCTGGTGACCTCGGTGCAGCGCCCGGAGACCAGCGAGGACGAGATTGAGATGCTCGCCGTTGATGGCGAGCGCGCCTTCTTGGTGGCCACCCCCAAGCTGCCTTTCAAGCGCAACGGCTCGGGCGATGTCACGGCTTCGCTCTTTACGGGACACTACGTGGAGACCAACGACGCCAAGCTGGCCCTCAAGCGAACCGCGTCCTCCGTCTTCGACCTGCTCCAGAACACCTACGAGGCGGATTCCCAGGAGCTGCTGCTCATCGAGTCGCAGGATGTCTTTGCTAACCCGCAGCTGCAGTTCCGGGTGGAGGAGCTCTAGTCTTCTTGCCTTGGCCCCGGCCCCGGCCTCGCGCAAGCTTTTTCGCAGTCGCCATGCGGCGGATAACCTCGCGCCATCAGCTTTCACCCGCACCTCATCGCTGTTTCGCGGCCCTGCTTCAACGATGTCGTTTCCAGCCAGAAGGTTCTACTCAGATGGTTCGGCTCAGAAGGTTCTCTTGGGGGCAAACAAACCTTCTGGAGGTCGCTAGATGGTTCGTTTGGGGGCAAAGAAACCTTCTGACCAGAACCGCCTGACTCAAACCATCTGCAGGGCGGATAACCCTCGCGCGAGCACAAAAGGTCCCTCTAGTCTGGTCCCTTCGCACACTAAGGGTAAAGGGACCTTTCAGTACGCGAAAACCACCACCAGATGGTCCCTTTGCACAGAGAAGGGACCAGAGTAGAAGGACCAAACTGAAAGGACCATTCTTAAGCGCATCGGCAGGAAGCTCTATGGGCCGCACGTCGAGAGCCAGAGCAGGGCCATACAACAAGAACGGGACTCGGCAGCTCGTGCGTTATGATATGAGGCGATATGAGCACTGATTTCGATGCCGCCTTCGCGGACCTGCCGGCTGAGGGCGAAGCCAACGCCGCTGACTATTCGCAATACACCGACACGCCCGAGGGCTTCCGCTCCGGCTTCGTGTCCTTCGTCGGCCGCCCCAACACCGGCAAGTCCACCCTGACCAACGCCCTGGTGGGGCAGAAGATCGCCATCACCGCCGACCAGCCGGAAACCACCCGCCACCCCATCCGCGGCCTCGTACACCGCGAGGATGCGCAAATCGTCCTCGTCGACACACCCGGCCTGCACCGCCCGCGCACCTTGCTCGGCGAGCGCCTCAACGAGGTGGTCAAGGACACCTACGCAGACGTCGACGTCATCGGCCTGACCATCCCTGCCGATGAGAAGCTCGGCCCCGGCGATCGCTGGATTCTGGAGAACGTGCGTAAGGTCGCCCCGAAGACCCCCATCATCGGCATCGTCACCAAGCTGGACAAAGCCTCCAAGGACCAAGTCGGCGCCCAGCTCGTAGCTCTTCACGAGCTCCTCTCCGAGGAGAACCCAGACGCCGTGGTCATCCCCGTCTCCGCCACGGAGCGCGTGCAGCTGGATGAGCTGACCCAGGTCATCGTGGACCACCTCCCCGAGGGGCCTAAGTTCTATCCCGATGACCACATCACCGACGAGGATCAGGCCAAGCGCATCGCTGAGCTTATCCGCGAGTCTGCGCTGTCCGGCCTGAAGTACGAGCTCCCGCACTCCGTCGCCGTCGAGGTCGATGAGATCCTGCCCAGCCAGGAACGCCCCGACGTCCTCAACGTCCACGCCATCCTCTACCTGGAGCGCCCGGGCCAGAAGCGCATCATCGAGGGCAAGGACGGTCGCCGCTTCCGCCGTATCGTGGGCACCGCCCGCAAGGAAATCATCCAGCTGCTCGGCCAGAACGTCTACCTTGACCTGCGCATTAAGGTGCTCAAGAACTGGCAGTCGGACCCGAAGGCGCTGGGCCGCCTGGGCTTCTAGAAGCGGGGGAGCTTCTACATGCGGGAGAGTTTCCGCGACCGCGCCCTCGTAATCCGCTCCTATGATTTCGGCGAGGCGGATCGCATCATCGTGCTCTTGACCCGCCACCACGGCCTCGTGCGCGGGGTGGCCAAGGGCGTTCGCCGCGCCAAATCGCGCTTCGGCTCGCGCCTGCAGCTCTTCGTCAACCTCGACGTGCAGCTCTACCCGGGCCGAAACCTCTACACCATTTCCCAGGCCGATACCGTGGACTACTTCGGTGCGCGCATCATCGAGGACTACGAGCGCTATACCGCCGCGTGTGCTGCCCTCGAATCCGCCGAGCGCCTCGCCGCCGCCGATGCCCCCGGGGACCCCTATCTCTACAATGCCTGCGTCGACGTCCTCGACAACCTTCAGCACGGCGATCCGCTCATGCTTCTCGACGCCTTCCTCCTCCAAGCCATGGCCCACGCCGGCTGGGCACCCAGCCTTTTCGATTGCGCCCAGTGCCAAAGGCCCGGCCCTCACCACGCCTTCCACCCAGCCGTCGGGGGTGCTGCCTGCCACCAATGCCGCCCGCCCGGGGCCGCCGAGGTGGACCCGGAAACCCTGCACCACATGTGGCTTATCGCCCACGGCCACCCCAGCCAGCCGACGAACACCCAAGCCCAAGAAGCCCATCGCCTCACCCGCGCGCACTTGCAATGGCACCTCGAGCGCTCCGTTGGCGCGCTGGGGATCATGGAACAGTAGACTGTAATGCGTGATTACGCCTGACCCGAACCGAGTCCTTCATCCGCCCGCTATCCCGCAGGAGTTCCTGCCGCGCCACATCGCGCTGGTCATGGACGGCAACGGCCGCTGGGCAGAGGAGCGCGGCATGAAGCGCACCGAAGGCCATCGCCGCGGGGAAGCAGTGCTTCTCGACGTCGTCGATGCCTGCCTCGCCCTCGGCGTTCCCTACCTTTCCGCCTACGCCTTCTCCACCGAGAACTGGCGCCGCAGCGCGGAGGAAGTCCGCTTCCTTATGGGCTTTAACCGCGACGTCCTGCGCCGTCAGCGCCATTGGCTCAACGATAGGGGAGTGCGCGTGGTGTGGGCCGGCCGCCGCCCCCGCCTGTGGCGCTCCGTTATTAAGGAGCTCGAGGCCGCCGAGGAGCTCACCAAGGACAACACCAAGATGACCCTGGTGATGTGCGTGAATTACGGTGGGCGCGCCGAGCTTGTCGACGGCATCCGGAATCTCGCCGAGCAAGTCTCCCGCGGCGAGCTCGATCCGCGCTCCATCAATGAGAAGACGGTGAGCTCGGTGATGTATGACCCCGATATGCCGGACGTGGATCTGTTCTTGCGCCCCTCCGGTGAGAAGCGCACCTCGAATTTCCTGCTGTGGCAGTCGGCCTACGCAGAGATGATTTACCAGGACAAGCTCTTCCCGGATTTCACTCCGGATGACTTGTTCGCCGCGGTGGAGGAGTACGCGCGGCGCGACCGCCGCTTCGGCGGCGTCAAGTAGCCCGCAATCTAAGACGCCGCGGAGCAGTTGGCACAGATGCCGAAGATTTCGGCATCGTGCCCGGTGAGCTCGAAGTCGTGCTCCTTGGCTACCGAGGAGGCCCACTCTTCGATGGGGCCGCCGTCGATTTCCTCGGTGCGGCCGCACTTGGTGCATACCAAGTGGTGGTGGTGCGCATTGCTTTCGCAGTGCCGGTAGAGGGTCTCGCCGGAAGGCATGTGGAGTGCATCGACGGCTTCAATCTCCGAAAGTGATTGGAGCGTGCGATAGACGGTGGTGAGGCCGACTTTCTGGTTGCCGTCGATAAGCGCCTGGTGTATGTCCTTGGCAGAGGCGAACTTGTCGAGACTACGCAGGACTTCGACGACGGCGGTGCGCTGGCGGGTATTGCGAGCGCCGAGCTTGGGAATACTGTCGTGAATGGCCATGGGTCTAAAGTTTATCAACACACTTCCATTAAGAGGTGGCCAGTGAGGCGTCGCGAAGCAGTGGCAGCACCTTTGGAGCCGCCAAAAAGTATCGGACTTCGCGGCCGAGGCGTTCGCTGTCGACGATGTGTGCGCGCTTCAAAACCCGCAGGTGTTGGCTGATAAGCGGTTGGGATTTGCCGGTGGCGGCCACGAGCTCGTGGACGTAGTGATCGCGCTCAGCTAGGCGCCGGATGATGTCGATGCGCAATGGCGAATCTAAAGCGCTAATGACGGTGGCGGCTGCCGCGGGATCGAACGAGAGAGCTTCTTTCTGGGTGTTGGTCACACCATTCACCTTCAACCATATCTATTGGGGGAGAGTTAAAAAGAGAGATATAGGTACTATAGCTGAAGAATGCGAAAAAGTGTATAAAATGCACCACAGTTTCGGGGTGAGGGCACGCGGTGTCAGGGGGCGCGCTAGACTAGGCCGCACTGTATAAAGACTGTCCCCTACCAGAGGAGTCCCATTAGCTATGGCATCCGTCATTGATACCGTCGTCAGCCTGTGTAAGCGCCGCGGCTTGGTCTACCAGGCAGGTGAAATTTATGGCGGTTCCCGCTCTGCGTGGGACTACGGCCCGCTCGGTGTCGAGCTCAAGGAGAACATTAAGCGCCAGTGGTGGCGTCACATGGTGCAGTCCCGCGACGATGTCGTGGGCGTCGATACGTCCGTGATCCAGCCGCGCCAGGTGTGGGTGTCCTCCGGCCACGTCGAGGTCTTCACCGACCCGCTGGTGGAATCCAAGCACACCGGTAAGCGCTACCGCGCGGATCACCTCATCGAGGCCTACGAGGAAAAGCACGGCCACGAGCCGGCCAACGGCCTCGCTGACATTAACGATCCGGAGACCGGCCAGCCGGGTGACTGGACTGAGCCGAAGGCCTTCTCCGGCCTGCTCAAGACCTTCCTCGGCCCGGTCGACGATGAGCAGGGCTTGCACTACCTGCGCCCGGAAACCGCGCAGGGCATCTTCGTGAACTTCAAGAACGTGATGACCTCGGCCCGCATGAAGCCGCCGTTCGGCATTGCGAACATTGGTAAGTCCTTCCGTAACGAAATCACCCCGGGTAACTTCATCTTCCGCACCCGCGAGTTCGAGCAGATGGAGATGGAGTTCTTCGTCAAGCCGGGCGAGGACGAAGAGTGGCACCAGTACTGGATCGATGACCGCTACAACTGGTACGTCGACCTGGGCATCAAGGAAGAGAACCTGCGCCTCTACGAGCACCCGAAGGAGAAGCTCTCCCACTACTCCAAGCGCACCGTGGACGTCGAGTATGCCTTCGGCTTCAAGGGCTCCAAGTGGGGCGAGCTGGAGGGCGTGGCTAACCGCACGGACTACGACCTTTCCGTCCACACCAAGGGCTCGGGCGAGGACCTGTCCTACTTTGACCAGGAGTCCGGCGAGCGCTGGACCCCGTACGTCATCGAGCCGGCTGCCGGCTTGGGCCGCTCCATGATGGCCTTCCTCGTTGACGCTTATGACGAGGAGGAGGCTCCCAACGCCAAGGGTGGCACCGACAAGCGCGTGGTGCTGCGCCTGGACCGCCGCCTGGCGCCGGTGAAGGTGGCCGTGCTGCCGCTGTCGAAGAAGGAAGCGCTGTCCACCCCGGCTCGCGAGCTGGCGAATAAGCTGCGCGCGAACTGGAACGTGGAGTTCGATACCTCCGGCGCCATCGGCCGCCGCTACCGCCGCCAGGATGAAATCGGCACGCCGTTCTGCGTGACCTATGACTTCGACACCTTGGAGGACAACGCGGTCACCGTGCGTGAGCGTGACTCCATGGAGCAGGAGCGCGTCAAGCTTGATGAGCTTGAGGCTTACCTGGCCGCTCGACTGATCGGCTGCTAATGCATTACACCAGCTGGGACCGCAGCGACCGCAAGAACCCGGTGCTCCTCGTGGGGGAGGGGCCGGCGTCGCTGGGCATGTTCCAGGAGCGCTCGGCGGACGTGGAAGGCGAGCACTGGCGCCTGGGTCTCGATGATTTGGGCGCGTCGGTGACGCTGGAGGATGACCGCGTCTACCGCCTGGCGGGCAACCCCAAGCGCGATAAGCGCCTGGAGGCGTCCCTGGATGGGCGCACGTTTGCCTTCATCAACGAGGCCGGCGGCGACTGGATTGTTGAGGACCACGACGGGCTGAAAATCGCGCAGTTCTCCTCGAAGAACTCGGGTGTACGTAAGGCCATCCTGGAGTTTGAGGGCGAGAAAAGCGATGATTCCGATGACCTCAACCATTCGGAGATTGCGGCGCTGAGCTGGTTTACGCGTGTGATTCTGGAGGCGCGGACGCAGAGCACCGCTATCCCGATCATCGCGACGTTGGTGCTGCTGACCATCGTCGCGGTCATTGTGGTGCTGCTCTGATGCAGCGCTGGGTGTGGCACGACGGGGCGTTGGCGGATGGCGCGGGTGAGGTCATCGCCCGCGTGAGACCGACGGGCCTGCTGCTGCCCGGAACGGGCGCCACCATCGCCTTCGAACACATCCCGGGCGCCCGCAGCTTTACTGTGCGCGGGCCCGACTTTTCGGCGGAGCAGACCAGCTTCACGGTGAAAAAGCTGCGTGCGGTCTGTCAGGGCCGCGAGTACTTGCTCGAGCGCACGAACCCCTTCCGCCGCGAGCGCCGCATCCTCGCTCTCGCAGACGCCATCGAGGTCGCCCGCACCGCCCCGCGGGGCCGCGACCTCGAGGTTGCGGTGGGCGAGCTCCCCCTCGCGGACGCCGCCTTCACCAGCTACTGTTGCCTGCTTCTCGACGGCTCCACCCGCCCCCTTCGCACCTAACCTACCTTCCGCGATATAACCAGAACTGGCGTGGAAACTTGGGTGATTTCATTAAAAGGGGAGCTCTTCTAGCATCCTTGCTCGGCTTGGTATGCCAGTAGAGGGTTCTAGTTAGATGGTTGCAGTCATAAGGTTTGTTTGCCCCCAAACGAACCATCTAGCTCGGTGCAGAAGGTTTACTTGCCCCCAAGTAAACCGTTTGACTGCAACCTTGTGAGAGAAGCCTTTTGACGAGAACCATGCGCATGACCGTGTTCCACCTACCGTGTATGTGCACCACCCCGTATCCGAGGAACTGATTGACCGGCTACCGAGCCGGGGTCCAGTCGCCCGATGTGTGCACAAAAAAATGTGGCAGACGGTATCTCACAAATGGCATCCGGCAGAAGGTATCTGACAGATGCCTTGTGCAAGGCGCCTTTTGCGAGATGCCATGCGGGACCGCCCCGGTTATGAGATGCCGGGTGTGGGCCGTGGGCTTAGCGGCCTAGGCGCGGGGCAGGGGAGAAGAAGGAAGGCGGCTGGGGGAGCCGCCGGCGGAAAAGGGGAGAAGGCGAGGAATCGGAGCAGGGGAGAGGGCGGCTAGAAGGAGCCGCCGCGGAAACCGCCTCCGCCTCCGCCGCCCGAGAAGCCTCCGCCGCCCGAGAAGCCTCCGCCGCCGAAACCGCCGCCACCGGAGAAGCCGCCACCGAAACCGCCACCACGGGAGCTGCCGCCGCCGAGAATCTGGCCAATGACCATGCCGGTGAGGATGTTGCCCGCGGCATCGGTGGCCTGGCGGCGCTGCTCCCGGCGGCGATAAGCCTCCAGGTCTTCCTTCGCGCGGTTGAGCGAAGTCTGCGCGGCCGCTGCAGCATCGCGGGAGTAGTTGAGCGCCGCGCGCAGGTCCTTGGAGGCGGAGTTCTGGGCTTGGGCGAAGAGGCGGGTGGCATCGGCAAGCGCGACGCGTGCATCGGGGCCCACCACGCGGCCGCGCGAGGACAGCAAGTCTTCTGCCGCCTGGATGGCGGACTCGGCCGCGGCAATCTGCTGGCGGTAGAGCGCAATCTGGCGCTCGCGGGTGGCGTTGGTTTCGCGGACTGTGTCGAGCTGCTCATCCAGCTTGCTATCGAGCGCCGTCAGCGCGGTGTACTGCCCCAGCGGGTCGGCCTTGCCCTGCTGGCGAGCCGCACTGAGCGCCTCCCGCGCCTGGACAAGCAGTGACTCCAGCGCGGACCAATCGGCAGGAGAGCCCTGGGCCTTTCCTTGTTGCTCAAGGTGCTGGGCTTCGGCGATTTCTTCCTCGACCTCATCGATGAGCGCCGGCAGGTTATCCTGCGCCGCGGTGATCGAGTTCTCGGCGTTCTCCACGGCGCTGAGCAGACGGTCAGAGACCTCCAGCGCATGCTCGGCATCGCGGATATAGCCCACCAACGGCCCCTGCTGCCCGGCGGGCTGGGACTGCAGCTCGCGGCCGCGTGACAGCAGCTTCTCGGCCTCGTCGAGCGAGACCTCCGCCATCTCCGGGTTATCCGCAATCGAGGACAACGCCTCCTCGGAATGAGAAGCACTGAGGGAGGACAATGTCGTGCGCGCCTGCGGCAGACGCCCGCGCAGATCGACGGTGCGCTGGGTCAGCTCATCCAGCTTGGAGCTGGCGTTGATGAGCAAGTCCCGCATCTTGGCAAAGTCCGCCGCCTGCTCATCCAACGCATCATCTGCCTGCCCGCAGGAGGAGATAATCTCCACCAGCATCTGGCGGCGCTCCGAAGTCGATTCCGGCAGGTTATCCTGCAGCCTCTGCTGCAGCTGGAATGCCTTCTGCAGTGTTAGCGTGGAGTGGTTCATCGCGCGCGTGAACGGGCGGGTGCGCTCGGGACCGAACTCGGCCACCGCGATGTCGAGCTCCTCCTTGCCGCGGCGGATCGACTCATCGGTGGAGACCAGTTCCTCCTGCGCCAGCTTCTCCAACGTAGCCATATCCAGGCGGTCGAGCTGCGCGGTATTGCCCGGCTCAATCTGGCGCGCGGACTCCAGAGTGGCCGCCGAGTCCTTCTTTGTCTTGCGCCTGTTGGCCACGGCGATTCCGCCACCCGCCAAAGCCAACGCACCCGCGCCGCCAGCCAGCCACAGTCCTCCGGAGCCATCGGAATCAGAAGCAGCAGAAGCGCCAGAAGAAGACCCCGCAGAACCGGAAGCGGCAGCGTCGACAAGCGCAAGCGCGGAGGGGCCGTACTGGTGGCCGTCGGCAAGCTTGGCGTAGGCCGCGTCATACATCGCATCCAGGCGCCCACGCGGCCAGTCATTGCCCGTCTGCACGCCCACGGTGGAATCATCCACGCCCACCACATAGGCCGCAGAATTCGGGCCCTTGGCCTTTACAATCTCACCCGCATAGCTTTCCGCGCCCTCCGGCAGCGAGGAGGCAAAGACCACGAAAATCACCACGTGGTTCTCCTGCTGCAGCGCGGCAATCTTGTCCTCCAACTCGGACTTCTCCGAGCTCGAGAGCACCCCCGCCTCATCCGTCACCTTGTCCTTAATGGTGGCCGCCTCGGGCGCGGCAAGAACATAGTCCGCAGCCATAGCGGGGCTAGCAGTGGCCAACCCCAACACCACAGCGGCAAGGGCGGCGCGACCAAAACGAGCAGCAATAGTCATGCGCACCACGATACCTTCCCACCCAGCGCTAAAGTGGTCATCCAGTGAAGTACGTTATTATCCTCGGCGCCGCACAGTATGACGGGCGCCCCTCCCGCATCCTTCGCGGCCGCGTGCGCTTCGCCGCCGAGTACGCCGCCGCGCACGACCTGCCCATCATCACCGTGGGCGGGAAGCTGCCCGGCGATAGGTTCACCGAAGCCGGGGTGGCTAAGCGCATGCTTGACGACGATCCCCTCAACGTCACCGCCCTCGAAGAAGGCCTGGACACCCGCAGCGAGCTGATTGCCGCGCGCGAGAAGCTGGGCGTGACCGAGGCCGTCATCATCACCGATCCGCTCCACCGCCTGCGCACCTTCCTCATCGCCCGCCAAGAGGGGATTGATGCAACGGTGCTGGGCACGCCCTATTATCCTTCCCCGCGCTTCTCCATCCCCTGGTGGCGATACCTGGCCCACGAGACCGGCGGCCTAGCCTACCTGGGCCTGCGCACCCTGCTGGGGGAGGAACGCACCGAAGGCGTGCGCGCGGCCTTCTACCGCATCGAGCGCATTATTCGCCCCAACCAGGCCCTGCGCCACCGCGTCATTGGCGCGAGGCAGACCCAGGAAGGCCAGGACTCCGCCTAAACTTAAAACCCGTGAGCTATTCCTACCGCGCAGAAGACGTCGCCCGCCTCGCCTCCGAGTCCCCCAAAGGCTCGGCCCTGCTCAGATCAGAGGAACACCGCGGCGCCTTCTCCCGGGACCGCGCCCGCGTCCTGCACTCCGCGGCGCTGCGCCGCCTGGCGGATAAGACCCAGGTGGTGGGCCCTCGCGATGGCGATACCCCGCGCACCCGGCTGACACACTCCTTGGAGGTCAGCCAGATCGCCCGCAGCATCGGTGCTGGCTTAGGGCTGGACCCGGACCTGTGCGACATGGCAGGTCTGACGCACGACATCGGCCACCCGCCCTACGGCCACAACGGCGAGAATGCGCTCAACGAGGTAGCCCTCGGCGGCTTCGAGGGCAACGCCCAGACCCTGCGCATCCTGGCCAAGCTGGAGCCCAAGGTGGTCCTGGATACCCCGGCGGGCCCGCGCAGCTATGGCTTGAACCTCACCCGCGCCTCCCTGGATGCCGCATGCAAATACCCCTGGACCAAGACCAACCCGGATGGCACCACCAACCGCAAATACGGCGCCTATGACGAGGACGTGGACATTCTGGAGTGGCTGCGCCAGGGGCATAGCGATAAGCGCAAGTCCATGGAAGCCCAGGTGATGGACTGGTCGGATGACATCGCCTATTCCGTCCACGACGTCGAAGACGGCATCATCTCCCGCCGCATCTCTTTGAGCGTGCTCTGGGACCTGGTGGAGCTGGCCAACCTCGCGGACAAAGGCGCCAAGGCCTTCGGCGGTACTGCCGACGAGCTCCTCGAGGCCGCCGACCGCCTGCGCCAGCTGGATGTCATCAACGCCATCGGCAACTTCGACTACTCCCTGCGGGCTTATGCCAACCTGAAGAAGATGACCTCGGAGCTCGTCGGCCGCTATGTGGGCGCCACCGTCTCCGCCACGCTCGCGGCTAACGACGAACCGCTTGGCCGCATGAACGGTGACCTCGCCGTCCCGCCGGGCGCGGTGGCAGAAGTAACGTTGCTCAAGACCATCGCGGTTCTTTACGTCATGGATGAGCCTGCCCACCTGGCCCGCCAGGACCGCCAGCGCGAGCGCATCTACCGCGTCTACGACTACCTGGTGGCCGGCGCGCCGGGCTCGCTGGACGCCACCTTCGCCCTGTGGTGGAACCAGGCCGACACTGATCTTGAGCGTGACCGCGCCATCATCGACCAGATCGCCTCCATGACGGAGTCGCGCCTGGAGCGCCTGGCGCAGCGCAGCGCCGAGCTCTTCGGCTTCTTGAGCTAGGGCGGAGCTAGCGCACCTGCGCACCCTGCCCACGGGCAGAAGGCGGGGCAGGGCCGTGCTGTTCGCAACGGCCGGGCGAAGCGGGAGATATCCGTCACTCGATAGTTGAACACCGTTTACTTTGACGTCATGCACCTGACAACTCGTTGTTAAACGCGCGGCCTAGCCTCGGGCGGGCCGTAAACTGTGCGGCTCCTGTGGAGCCCTCAGAAGCGGAAGTCTCTTCATTTTGCTATCTGTCAAGGAATTTTTGTGTCTCAAAAGAAGTCTCAGAAAAAACTGCATAAAGCCGCGCTGATCGCCTCCATCAGCCTCGTTGGCTCAAGCCTTGTTGCTCCCGCATTCGCCTCCGCCCAGGACCTGCCCAAGGCAGACATCCTGGACTTGTCCTTGGAGAACGGGACCATCAGCAACTCCGCATCCGATGCCGCACCGCTGAACATCGGCGCGCCCACCGTGGAGCAAGACAGCGTCCTTGAGCGCCCCGTGGCCCACTTCGACGGCCGCAAGGATGCCGTCGGCTTCGACATCGGGGACAAGTTTGACCAGATCAAGGACGGCTTCACCGTCGAATGCGTCTTCCGCTACGACGGGGAGTTCGACGGCAACGAAAAGAGCCTCTGCGCCAATAAGGAAGCCGGCGGCTGGGCCATGGTCATCTACGGCGACCAGCTCACCTTCACCGTCAACGGCAGCGATGGCTACAAGAAGGCCCAGCAGCAAGTGGAACCGGGCCAGTGGTACCACGCGGTGGGCGTCTACGACGGCACCAAGAGCGAGCTCTATGTCAACGGCGCCAAGGTGGCTGAGAACACCGAGATCAACGGTGAGGTGACCAAGCCCAAGTCCAACTCCACCGCCGTGATGATCGGCGCGGACTCCGGCCGGGATAACGCCGCCCAGTTCTACTCCGACGCCGTCGTGAGCGAAGCCCGCATCTTCTCCGATCCGTTAGGGGAGGAGGAGATTTCCGCCCTCTATGAGGACTCCAACCTGAGCACCGACAAGAAGGCGGAAATCACCGGCTCCACCCCGAGTGCCGGTCAGCACCTGACGGGCCCGGTGACTTTCGACGTCCAGTTCAACGACGCCGCCCTCATCTCCCGCGAGCTCACCTACACACTGGATGGCGAGGAAATTGAGCGCGGGCAGGAAATCGGCACCGGCCTCAAGGAAGGAAACCACTCCATCCAGGTCGAGGGCCGCGATGTCTTTGGCAACCCCATCTCCCAGGCCATCGATTTCACCTCCGGCAACCTCCCGGGCGCCGCCGGCACCGACTCCGAGCCGAGCGGCGAGGGCGTGACCATCTCCGCCCGCGCGGATAACCCGAGCGGCGGGGAGGTGGAGACCACCTTCACCGAAGCAGACGTGGCGGTAGCGGAGAAGGGCTTCCAGGGCACCGTCACCGAAATCCCGGAGACACTGGACTTCGAGTACGAAGACGGCGAGGACTTTGACAAGGCCCTCAACCCGGATAACGAGGACGCCCAGGAGACCGGCTCCACGGAGGACATGCCCTTCCAGCGCTTTGATCTGAAGGTCAAGGACGCAGAGAAGAAGACCCACGACCTCGCCTGGTCCGGCACCGTGGACCCCAAGCGCTCGGTTCGCCTCATGGCCTGGAATACCAAGACCAACACCTGGGAGAAGCTGGCAGAAACCCGCGGCGCAGCCGACGCCGAAGTTAGCCTCAGCGCGGAAGTCAACCAGGACTTCGTCGATGGCGGAAGCATCCACACCATGCTGGTGGGCTATGACGTCTTTGCCGATGACCTCAACGAGCCCGTCAACGAAGAGTTCGCCGACACCAGCGACTATGACTTTTCCATCGCCCACCACACCGATACCCAGTACCTCTCCGAAGGCGCGGTAGAAAAGGCCACCGCCGAGGAACGCAAGAAGTGGGAAGACGGCTACACCGCCGCCACCCAGTGGATCGCGGACAACGCCGAGAAGCGCAAGATTGCCTACTCCGCCCACACCGGCGACATCATCGAGAACTGGATTGGCAAGGACAATGACCTCCCCAATGCCAAGAAGGAATTCGAGGTAGCCTCCAACGCCCAGAAGATTCTGGAGGACGCCGGCGTGGTCAACGGCGTGCTGCCCGGCAACCACGACAACCAAAGCGGCGCGGACGTCGGCGCCGACAACCTCTACAACGAGTACTTCGGACCGGAGCGCTACGAAGCACAGCAGGGCACGGGTAAGTGGGCTGAGCAGGATGCCTCCTACCACCCTTATGCTGAGGGCGATAACGATAACCACTATGACTTGTTCTCCACCAACGGCATGGACTTCATCGCCCTGCACCTGGGGTTTGACGTCACTGAGGAGGAAGCCGCGTGGGCGGATAAGGTGCTCAAGCAGTACTCCGACCGCAACGCCATCCTGCTCACCCACGCCTACCTCAAGCCTTCCGCCACCCCGGATGGCCGCGGCTCGGACTTCTCCCACGACGGTGTGATGGTCTATGAGAACGTCATTGAAAAGAACCCCAACGTGGCCCTGGTTCTGGCCGGCCACGAGCACGGCGTATCCATTGTCACCCGCAAGGACGTTGGTCACACCAACAACCACGTGGTGGAGCTTCTCGCGGACTACCAGTTCTACGAGGTCGGCTCCGATGAGCTGGGCCTGACGGAGATCGGCGACTACGACGGTGACACCGGCCTGCGCTTTGGCTCCAGCTACCTGCGCCTCCTGCAGTTTGACCTGAAGAATTCGGAGATGGTCGTGGATACGTATTCGCCGCTTCTCGACGACCACAATGCCACCGAGTACGACGACCGCCAGCGCTACAACGGTCACGAGGACGAGTTCCGTGTTCCGATCCAGTTTCAGACCCGCAAGACCAGCTTTGCGACGAACTCCATGCTCGCCCTGACCGATACCGGCAAGGAGATTGGCAAAGACACCGCCAAGTCCGGCTGGCCCGCCAGCGTCACCTACAAGGACGTCAAGGCCGGCCAGGCCTATGGCTGGTACGCCACCTCCGCCGATGCCTCCTCCAAGGAGGACACCAAGCCCGGCATCGTGCGCCAGTTCGGCGTCTTCACCGCGCAGGAGCAGCAGGAGAAGGATAACGAAGCCCCTGAGCTCACAGTCCCGAGCGACAAGCTCACCATCACCAAGGGTGAAAAGGCCAACCTCCTCGAAGGTGTTAGCGCCAAGGACAATAAGGACGGCGACCTCACCGACAAGGTGAAGGTGGTGGGCAACATCGATACCGCCAAGCCGGGCGTGTACTCCGTCACCTACGCCGTGACCGACTCCGCCGGTAACCAGGCCCTGGCCTCCCGCGTCGTGGAAGTCACCGCCGGCAGCGCGGACGACAACAGCGACTCCAGCAGCGAGGGCAGCAGCGGATCGAGCAACAGTGGCTCCAGCGGATCGAGCAACAGTGGCTCCAGCGGCTCGAGCGACCACTCGAGCAACAGCTCGAGCCGCGGAAGCGTCCTCCCCGCCATCCTCGGCGCCCTCTTCGGTGCCGCAGGCGCCACCGCGGTTATCGCCGGCCTGCTGAACTACCTCGCCCCGGAGGTGCGCGACACCATCAAGCGCGCCCTCGGCCTCTAAGGCCTAAGGCCCCGGCTGGGCCACCACCCGCCGGGGCACCACGCGCCGGGCCAGCACCTTACTAGCGCACGAGCGCGACACCCTGGTCCTTCAGCACCATGCTGATGGGGGCCAGGTCTTCTTCAACCATGTCGAAGTCCGCGGCGATAATCGCCACGATCTGCTGCTCGCGCAGGAAGTCCGCCAGGGCATCAAGGTTGCGCGGCGCGCCGGAGGTGCAGCCGCGCAGGCGGCCGAGCGCGCCATAGAAGTCCTCGCGCGTGCGGATGGGTTCAGTAATGAGAATGCGTTGCATGCCTTAGTCCTCCGCGTCCGGGATACTGCAGAAGCTTTCGTAGTGGTCATCGGTGTAGTACCAGACATCCGGGTCGGTCTCACTGCCGCCACCGGTAACAATGCGCTTGGCCCCGCGGTGCCCAATCCCCGGGGTTTCCACGGTGTATTCGCGGTAGTAGTTCTTCGCCTGCTGCGGCAGCACGCCCTCATAGTTTCCGAAACGCACGTTGTCATTATCCGGATAGTCATAGGGCCCGCCGGCCAGGATGTCCTCGGCGGTCTCGTGGGCTTCCTCCGGCAGGGAATCCATGGCGCAGGTGGGCAGGCCTGACTCGCCCTGCTTTGCGCCTTCCCTCTTAGCCCCATTGCTGTCACCGGACGCACCAGCAGCAGAAGACGGCGCTGCCTTCTGGTCCGCACCATCGCTGGAGCTACCAAGGTCAATACCGAAGTAGCCCGCGACGAGGACTAGGACCGCGCCACCGATGAGGGCCGGCAGCGACTTTTTGGAGGGGGAGGATTGGGGCATGGCCCCATCATTGCAGCTATAAGGCCTGAAACAGAAATCCAGACCAGGCCTTTTCCCAATCCCCACTGCAGGTTGTTTGGGGATGTGGGACTTGGCGCCACTGATCCACCCAGCCGTGGGTACCTGTAGCTCCGGCGGGCGGGGTAGTCTGTACGCATGGCACGAGGCAGAATTCCGGACAGCGATATCCAAGCTATCCGTGAACGCGCGCCTATTGATGAAATCGTGGGCGAGTACGTTCAGCTCAAACCCGCTGGCTATGACTCGCTGAAGGGCTTGAGCCCCTTCAAGGATGAGAAGACTCCGTCCTTCCACGTGCGCCCGCAGCGCGGCTATTATCACTGCTTCTCCACCGGCAAGGGCGGGGACGTCTTCAGCTTCCTCATGGAGATGGAGCAGGTTTCCTTCCCAGAGGCCGTTGAGGCCGTGGCTCAGAAGATTGGCTACCACATCAACTACCAAGGTGGCTCCACCGGTGCGCGCGATGAAAAGCCCGGCACTCGCCGCCGCCTCATCGCCGCCAACAAGGCCGCGCACGAGTTCTACCGCCAGCAGCTGGAGACCCCACAGGCCGCGACTGCTCGTGAGTTCCTCCTTGACCGCGGCTTCTCCAAGGAAATCATCTACGCCTTCGAATGCGGCTATGCCCCGGAGGGCTGGGACACAGCCACTAAGCACTTGCTGCGTATGGGCTTTTCCTTTGAGGAGCTCGACGCTGCCGGCATCTCCAAGATGGGCAAGCGCGGTCCCATCGACCGCTTCCACCGGCGTCTGCTGTGGCCCATCAAGGACCTATCCGGCAACGTGATCGGCTTCGGCGCACGCAAGCTTTTCGACGATGACAAGCTGGGCAAGTACATGAACACCTCCGAAACCATGCTCTATCACAAGTCCAAGGTGCTCTTCGGCCTGGATTTGGCCAAGCGCAACATTGCGGAGCAGCACCAGGCCGTGGTGGTGGAGGGCTATACGGACGTCATGGCCATGTATGCCGCGGGCGTGAAGACCGCCGTGGCCTCCTGTGGTACCGCCTTCGGCGCGGATCACCTGCAGGTGCTGCGCCGCCTCATGCTGGATGATTCCTACTTCCACGGCGAGCTCATCTACACCTTCGACGGCGACGAGGCCGGCCAGAAGGCCGCCATGCGCGCCTTCGAGGGCGAGCAGAAGTTCACCGGCCAGTCCTTCGTCTCCGTGGCCCCCGATGGAATGGACCCGTGCGATCTGCGCCTCGCGCGCGGTGATGCCGCGGTGCGTGATTTGGTGGCGGACCGTATCCCCATGTTCGAGTTCGTCATCCGCTCCGTCATCTCAGACTTCAGCATCGATACCGCGGAGGGCCGCCTCCAAGCCCTGCGGCGTGCGGTGCCCGTGGTGGCCCAAATTCGCGACCAACCTCTGCAGCGCGAATACGCCCGCCGCCTGGCCGGCTGGGTGGGCTGGCCCGATCCGGAGGAGGTGCTGCGGCAGGTACGCCAGGAGGCGCGCAAGCCGAAGAAGGAGCAGCGCCCGCGCTTTGCCTCACTGGAGCAGACTTCGTCTGTGCCCGCGCAGACCAATGCCCCCGTCATGCACATCCCCGGCCCCCGCGAGCCACACCTGTGGCCACAGCGTGAGGCCCTCAAGCTGGCCCTGCAGTACCCGCAGATCGCCGGCAGCTATTTCGACGGCATTACGGAGGATGCCTACTCCAACGAGGCCTACCGCACCATCCGCCGCGCCATCTCCACCCTCGGTGGTGTCACCGCCGGTGCTGAACAACCCGGCGTGGAATGGCTAGCGGCCGTGGCGGGTGAGATGCCGGACCTTATGGCCCGCAACTTCGTTTCTGAGCTCGCCGTGGAACCCATCAAGCTAGGGGAGACCGGCAACCCCGATACCGACCTTGAGGCCTACGCCGATTCCGTGCTCTCCCGCCTCCAAGAGGCCCGCGTGGGCGACCAGGTAGCCCAACTCAAGGCGCAGCTGGGCCGCATGCGCCCCTCCGACGACGAGGAATCCTACAACTCACTCTTCGCGGACCTCGTCGCCCTCGAGCAAGCCCGCCGCGAGCTCAACGACCGCGCTTTCCGCGGCGTGCGCTAGCTAGCACTAGGCACTAATCCGCACCCCCGCGCACGCGTTCTAGCGTGCGCGTTAATCTTCGTCCGGCTCGTAAATCCGGTCCGGCTGCACTCCATCTGCGGCGCCACGCTTGCCGCGGCGCCCCTTGTTGTAATCCTTAAGCTCACGCATGCGTGGTTCCGGGTCCAAACGGTTGGCCACGGCCTTTCGGGCGGAGCGCACCGCGGCCTTGGTGGCGGGGGAGTTGACGGCCTTCTCGTAGGCACCCTTAATTTGGTGATAGCGCTTGCGCCCCGCCTTGGTTCCAAAGACGTATCCGGCGGCAGCACCCACAACAAATTGGATCATTGGAAACTAGTCATCCCCTTACTTCAAGCCAGCACAACAGCCGGCGTTTGCGTACAACGTACGGGCAACGTGCAATTCTCATGAATAGCCTACCTGCCAAACCAGTCCGGGGCAGGTGGCCTTCCGGCAGCGGAGCGAACAGGGATACCGAATAGATATGACAGGAACTCTTCCCATAATGCAATCGCTTCAGTTAACTTAATACCTGTGAAGACTTCGAAGCGTACGCATGCGGTATCGGCAGCCGTGGCCATGTCAGCGCTGCTAACAGCCAGCGTGGCGGCGGCGGCTGAGCCCCGCACCAATTGCCTTGAAGAGCCGCGCGAAGTCACCGTGAGCGAGGACTAGCGTTCATCTTCTCGATACCTCCGGGCCATGTGCGCGAAGCAAGGGCATTGTAGACTCTTATGGAGATTCTCTCCCAGTAGTCAACAAAGGAAGTCTATGTCTAAGCCAAAGATTATGACCGTGTACGGTACCCGCCCTGAAGCCATCAAGGTGGCACCGGTCATCAAGGCTCTGGAGAAGGACGAGCGTTTCGAATCTGTTGCCGTCTCCACTGGCCAGCATAAGGAAATGCTGGAACAGGTTAATACCATGTTTGGCATTGAGCCAAAGCTGGATCTTCACCTTATGAAGCCCGGTCAGGGGCTCAATGAGATTGTTTCCCGTGCGCTGATGGGCTTGGATGAGATCATTGATGCCGAACAGCCTGATGTCATCATTTCCCAGGGTGATACCTCGACCGCAATGGCCGCAGCACTGGCTGGTTTCCACCGAGGCGTGAAGATCGTTCACCTCGAAGCCGGTCTGCGTACCGGTGACATTCACTCTCCGTTCCCGGAGGAAGCCAACCGAAAGCTCATTGGCCAGGTGGCAGAGCTGCACCTCGCGCCGACTGCAGGCTCGATGGAAAACCTGCGCCGTGAGAATGTGCGCTCCAAGGACATTGCGGTCACCGGCAACACCGTCATTGATGCACTGCTGGAGGCCGCCAGCTGGGATACCGAATTTGAGGATCCCGCCCTGCAGGAAGCAGCCGAATCTGGCAAGCGCCTCGTGGTGGTCACCACCCACCGCCGTGAAAACCTTGAAGCGATGAAGGAGATTGGCGGGGCGGTCAAGGACCTTGCGGAAAGCTACTCGGACATTAACTTTGTCCTTCCACTGCACCTGAACCCAAAGGTTCGTGAAGCTGTGCTTCCGGAAGTGGAGTCATTGCCCAATGTCGTCATCACGAATCCACTTCCTTATGACCGGTTCACCAAGCTTCTTGACCGCGCAACCATCATCCTGACGGATTCCGGCGGGGTCCAGGAGGAAGCGCCGGCTCTGGGTAAGCCGGTCCTAGTCATGCGACAGAACACTGAGCGCCCTGAAGCTGTTGTTGCCGGCACTGTGAAGCTTGTAGGAACCAACCGCAGCCTCATCGTGGCGGAAGCCAAGCTGTTGCTTGATGACGACGCCGCGTACCACTCCATGGCCAACGCCGTAAACCCCTACGGTGATGGCAAGGCTGCCGAGCGCGCCGTGGCAGCTATTGCTGAGCTTCTAGAAGTAGGGGAGCGCCTGCCGGACTTCGATCCTTCCGCGGAGTCCTAAGCAGTTTCAGGCACATCCCCGGCTCGTCTGGGGCTCGGTCTGGGCCCACAACCCCGGTAAAACCCCAGCACGCTGCGTAGAATACGGGACATGGGAACACGGGATATTAAGTGCACGGATACGCAGCGACTGACGGCCTCACAGGTCTTGGCAGATGCCCTTTCGGTGGGGCAGCTTAAGATTGCAGAGTTTGACGAACGCTCCGCCGCCTGCGCGGCGGCCACCACGCGCGGCGAACTTGTTGACCTCCTTGCGGACTTGGTGGAAGACCCTGACAAGATTCTCTTCGGTACGTCCGCACCGGCTCTGCGTGCCGCACAGGAGCCCACCGAAGTCAGCGAGGAGGCAGCAACACCGGTGCAGAGCTCACTAGCACAGGTCAATCCTTCCGTTCACGGCGCGCAGGGCCTTTCTATCGGTCTCTTCGGCGGTACCACTGTCCGCGGCACCCCGATTGCCTCCCACCACACCACGCTAGGTATCTTCGGCGGCACCGACGTGGACCTGCGCGGTGCCACCTTCAAAGAGAACGTCACCACCATCCAGGCTGTGGCTGCGTTCGGCGGGGTAGACGTGTGGGTGCCCGAAGGGTTTCGCGTTCGCGTGAACGGCTTCAACCTCTTCGGCGGGCACGACATCCACATTGAAGGCGGCGCAATCGACCCCGCCGACCTTCCCTCCAGCGCCCCCGAAATTGTGGTGAACTGCTTCAGCCTCTTCGGGGGCGTGGACGTGCACGTGACCAAGCGCTAGGCCGTTACAACACGTGGCTCGGCTGCCTAGACCGGCTAGAAGGGCAGGGGAATGCCGAGCTGCTTAGCCAGAGCCCGAATCTGCGGCTCAAAGGTGACTACCGCGCCCGCGGCGAGAGCAATAGAACCGATCAAGCTGGCGATGATGCCCCAGATGGTAGCGCTAGAGGACAGGGAGCTGGAGTGGGAGGCCTGCTGGTGCTTCGGCTGCTCAAGGCGCGCCTTGGAGTGATCTGAAGTTGCCCCCAGCGGCAGGCAAGCCTCCAACTCGTCCAGGGTGTAGAAGGTCGAGCCCTCTTCGATGGGCTCGCAGCCGTCGTGGAAGGCGATCTCCTTCTCGTTGTAGAGCATGCGCACCAGGGTGTCCCCACGCTCGTTCTGGAAGGCATCCCACTGGATGTTCGCGCCCATGGGGGCGACCGTGTCTCCACGCCAGTCGGAGTTTTCCCAGGAGTACAACTCGCCGGCAGGCGTGCCCTTTTCAGAGCCCGGAAGCTTGAGCAGGGCTGCAAGCGGGATGATGGTCTCCGCGTGCCCGAAGCGATATTCGGCGGCCACGTCGCCGCCTGCTGCGCGGTCCTTGACGCCTTGGATCATGTGCTTCAGCAGTGGCTCGTAGTTGTCGTAGGACACCGTCTGTCCCGCAATAGCCGGTCCCTTCTCGTAGTAGTCCTCCACGTCGAGCAGGTAGGCAAAGGTCGGGCCGCTAGCGTCATCCATGTACTGGTCAAAAATCCAGCCTTCGGCCGGCGTCTTGTCCTCGTGTGCCAGGGCCGGAGCAATGATGTAGAGGTTGTAGAACTGCAGCGCCGCATCCACGATGCCCTCCACCGTCTTCTCCTCCTTCTCGCGGCTCGCAAAGCTGATTGAGCCATCCTCAAGGCCCGCGATGAAGTCCTCGGTAAATATCTTGCGCAAAAGGCTGCGCGACGCGTTCTGGGAGGCCGGCTTGGCGTAGGCTTCATCCACCTTGGCCTCTAGGACTTCCGAGTCCTTCCACTCGGAGTACCTCTCGTAGGACGGCACATTCTTGTCCTTGTGGGCATACATAAGGTCCGTGCGTGCCTCAATGCTGACGTGCCCGTCCTCCATGCCGTCTACTAGGTTGTCTGCGAGCTCCGGCTCCTTTTCCAGCCACGCCTGGCCGAAGTTCCATCCTGAGTCATTGGCCCGGTCCTCCCCAGAGGAGATGTATTTAATTTTGAGGTTCTCCTTGTCGATATCCGCCAACAGTGCGGCGTTGCGCTGGGCATTGCGCTCGCCAACTCCCTGCAGCTCCTCACGGCCCACTACCGTCAAGTTGCCGTAACCGGGCTCTTGACCGGTGCCACCGGTCAGTTCCTTGTTTACGGTGATCATGGCCTCGACCTGCGGGATGAGCTTCTCACCCAACGCGGTGAGCTGACCATGCTCCTGGGCATAGGTGAGCATCTGCTGCGCCAAGTCGTCATACTTGAATCCGGACAGCCCGCGGGAGCCGTGGCGGTCCACAGTGGACGTATAAATCTGGCGGAAGCCCTCCGGTGCCGAGGCATACTCGGAGCCCTGCGGCTCATAGTGCTGCTTGGTGGAGTAGTAGGTAGCGCCGTCAGCCGCCAGCGCGGGTACCGGGGTGACTGCACAAGCAACAGCAGTAGCGACGGCGAGAGCACGAATGCGCATGAGAAAAGTCCTTCGTGAGAAACGGTGGATAGGAGACCACACCACGGTAGAAGAAGGACTTTGCGCGGAGGTTGCGAAAACGTGAACAGTAGGGCTCCGCAGACTCACTGCAAAACGCAAAACCGCCTGCGAACAGGCGGTGAGTTTTGCTCCTCCAACTGGGCTCGAACCAGTGACCCTTCGATTAACAGTCGAATGCTCTGCCAACTGAGCTATGGAGGAATATGTGCGGCTCGCTGAGCAATAAGTATTGCTCGCTGCAACGAGATTTAACTATATAGGGTTGAATTGATCTGGTACAAATCGCCTGCATACTTGCTATATCTGAGGAGGTTTCTCGGGTAGAGGTAGCTAGAACCATTGATGATATGCGAGGGCAGAAAATTTTCGCCGGGCCTATGGCGGCGGAGTCAGCACTAAATGCCTAGTATGGAAGAAACCTGTACCTATGCATGATGTGAGAAAGGGTCGTAATGACTACCGGAAAAGAGTCTATGACCAAGTTTGATTCAGTTTGTGTGGTTGGACTTGGCTATATTGGACTCCCCACTGCGGCGTTCATCGCTTCCAAGGGTGTCAAAGTGACTGGCGTCGATGTGAACCCCACTTTCGTCGAGTCAATTAATAGGGGCGAAGTTCCCTTCTTTGAACCCGGCTTTGAGGAATTGCTTAAGCGCGTTGTCGATGAGGGGTACTTGAGGGCGCAAGCCGAACAGATTCAGGCGGATGCCTACATTGTCTGTGTGCCGACTCCTTTCCGCGAGGACTACAAGGTTGACACGAAGTACATCAACGCTGCAGCCGAGGCCATGGCACCGCACCTGCGCCCCGGCGCCCTCGTAGTTCTGGAATCTACCTCTCCTCCCGGAACGACGGAGGCCATGGCCAAGCAAATTATTGAGCTGAGGCCCGACCTTTCTTTGGATGAGAATGATGAGAATGCAATTTTCGTTGCTCACTGTCCTGAACGCGTTCTTCCGGGGCAGATCATGGAAGAGATGGAGAACAATGATCGTGTCATTGGTGGTTTGACGCCCCGTGGCACGCAGATGGCCTGTGACCTGTACGGAACCTTCTGTACTGCTGAGCTGCTGCAGACGAATGCGACCACTGCTGAGATGGCAAAGCTGACGGAAAACTCATTCCGTGACGTCAACATCGCTTTCGCAAACGAGCTCTCGTTGATCAGCGACCGGCTCGGAATTGATGTTTGGGAGCTTATTGAGCTTGCGAATCATCACCCGCGTGTCAACATTCTTCAGCCCGGCCCAGGTGTCGGTGGGCACTGCATTGCGGTGGATCCTTGGTTCATTGTTTCTTCGGTGCCTGAGGAGGCACGAATTATCAAGATGGCGCGCGATGTTAACGACGGCAAGCCTGAGTGGGTGATTAAGAAGGTCAAGGAAGCGCTCGACGGAAAGCCTGGCGCCGTCGTTGCCGCGCTGGGCATTGCTTTTAAGAACGATATTGATGATCTGCGAGAGTCTCCGTCGCTAAACATTGTGAAGCAGCTCGGAGAAGAGAACCCGCAGCTAGATATTCGAGTAGTCGAACCGAACGTAAATGCATTGCCAGATTCTCTTGCCTCTATCCCGAATGTTTCGCAGCAGGATTTGGATACGGCCATCGCAGAAGCGGATCTGATTCTCTTGCTGGTGAACCACAAGGAGTTCGTTGCTCTGGACACCACCAAGCTCCAGGGCAAGACCGTCATCGATACGAAGGGCATTTGGCGCTAGCTGCGACGCAATCGACATATTCTTTGAATCCCGAGAAGGCGGTGCTTCCCAAACATCTCCTTTCAAAGCGTGTGCTCCGAAGGTGGTAACTTGTAGTGAGAACTTGTCCGCGACTCAAAGATGAAAGTTGGCGTAGTGGAAGTACTAATTATTTCGCAGTATTGGCTGCCGGAAAATGGTGTTCCGCAACGTCGCTGGGCTTGGCTTAGCGAGCTTCTTAAACAACAAGGCCACTCTGTATCGGTGATTGCGCCTCCACCTCAGAGTGATCGAAAGATTGACTTCTCAGTTTGGCGTCGCGAACGGAAGTGGCGGGCGCAAGGAGAGTGGGAAAGAGGAGCCTCAGGTGAAAGAATCGCTCGGAGTGGATTCTTTCCTGCTGGACGGTCGTTGACGGTCCGAGCGATAAATCAAGCTTTCGTGGCACTGGCTGAAGTAGCTGTATTTGCTCGTTGGGGAGGCGTGCTCAAAAGGTACCGCCCCGAAGTAGTAATTGGAACTGTGCCAGCACTCCCAACATCAGTTGTCGCCTGGCTTGCGGCGAAGAAATTTAGTGTGCCATATGTGATCGATTTGCGTGATGCCTGGCCCGACCTGTTGCATCAGTCAGAAAGTTGGAACGTCAGCGTAGGCAAAGTTTCGCTTCGGGAAAAGATTTTGTCGAAGGGGCCGTTGCAGGCAGTTTCTTGGATAACTAAGCGCGTATTAAATCGCGTGTTGCGTGACTCGGCTGCGATTATTGCAACTTCAAGCGAGCTTGCGGATGACCTTCGCACTCGAGAAGAATTGAGGAAGAGCGGGCAGATCCCTCCGATCTTCACAATTCGAAATGTCTTTCCTGTGGCAACCGAATTCCGAAAGTCTCCTGAGCCTAGGGATGGAAGTGCAGCTCTGCGGGTACTTTATGCAGGTACAATTGGAAGGGCCCAAGATCTTCAGAATGCGCTCAATGCAGTCGAGATTTGTAAAAGGCGTGGTGTGGCGGTCGAACTTCGTCTAGTCGGAGCTGGTGCGGCGAAGGATGCTTTACGAGAGCAGGCAACCTCTCTAGGGACCGCGGTCAAATTTGAGCCAAGGTTTCCTGCAGAAACTCTTGATAAGTACTATGAGTGGGCGGATACTGCATTGGTCCATCTTGCTGATTGGGAACCGTTGTCGCGGACAGTCCCCTCAAAGCTTTACGAGCTTATGGAGACGGGTGTCCACGTTTCCGCTGTTGTTAAAGGGGAAGCAGCTGGCATCGTTCAGAAGCTAGAGGTCGGGGATGTAGTGTCACCGAACTCTCCAGATGAATTGGCGCAATTGTGGACAGAGCTCGCCGCGGAACCTAGTCGACTCGAGAAAGGACCCACTGGTCGTGAATGGGTTATTTATCAGCGAGAGAGCCTTGTCCCGCAGACCATAAGAGACGTCCTAGAGAGCGCTTGTTCGAATGATTAAGCGGTTATTGCATTTTTTGGTTTCATGTTCAATGCTTTCTGAAGCCTTGTGGCAAATGATTCATGACGATCCTCGGAACTTCTTGTTCAAGGTCTCTGAGAGAATTCGGATGTCGAGCCTCGGAAAAATGATCCCTGCTGTGGTTCCCAAATTGTCGCGGCTGGTCGAGGGATCGGGCCAAATTGATCGTCTTTTTCGAGAAGGTGCGTTAACGGAACTTATTTCACTAGGTCAAGGCCCTCATGCTAGCGAATTTGCGCGTTCGGACCGGCGAAAGATTTTACGTGCCAGTGAGCGTTGGGAATTGCTTCATCGGGATGTTAAGGCTTCTATTAAGTCGCTCGGGCGTAGTGCCCTTGGGGGTGAGATCAGGGATACGCGCGTAGCGTTTTTCCTAACAAATAGCGTTCCTTACACACAGTCTGGTTACACTTTTCGTTCTCACGAAATGGCGAAAGCATTGCGAGAAATTGGCCAATCTGTTTCTATGATGACCCGCTTTGCTTATCCGCTTGTTGTTGGAAGATTTCCGAAGAGTTCAGCCGAGGAGATTGAAGGAATCTCCTACTACCGTCAACTGGCAGCTAATTACCCGCCTTCTCTCCTCGATCGTCATCGGAAGTCTGTTCAACTCTTGGTCGATTTGCTTCGGGAATTACGGGTCGAAGTTGTTCACACAACCACGGATTTCAACAATGCGTTGGTGGTTGCTGAAGCTGCAAATGTCGTCGGAATCCCCTGGGTGTACGAAATCCGAGGTGAATTGGAAAAGACATGGCTATCGAGACATCCTCAGGACCTTCAAGCCGAACTAAAGGAATCTGACTTTTACAAGGCGGCACGAGAACAAGAAGAACAGTGTATGAAGGCGGCCGGCGCAGTTATCGTCCTAAGCGAGGTATCGCGGAAACAGCTAGTTGCGCGTGGTATTGAGCCCTCAAAGATTCGCGTAATTCCAAATGCGGTCGAAAGTAAATTCGTCGGGCTGAAACATGATCGTAACGAGTTGAGAACCGAGTTAGGCATTAACGGAGAAATTGTTGTTGGAACAGTTACTTCAGTTGTCGGGTATGAGGGCCTCGACACACTGCTGCGAGCTTCAGCGCATCTACCGAAGGTAACCGTCCTGATTGTAGGAGATGGCAGCGAACGTCCTGCGCTGGAAACATTGGCCGATGAACTCAACATTGCTAATCGCGTGATTTTTGCCGGAAGACAGTCTAATGACTCAATTTGGAAATGGTATGGAGCGTTGGATGCGTTTGTTGTGCCTCGACGAAACACTGAAGTGTGTCGAACAGTTACACCGATTAAGCCTTTAATGGCACAAGCACTCGGGATAGAAGTGATATGTAGTGATCTGCCAGCGTTGCGCGAGATTACAGGAAATTTTGGCACCTATGTAGCTCCAGAGTGCCCAGAAGAACTCGCAATTGCGCTTTCTGAGGTTGAGAGAGACATGCCTAGGAACTCTGAGGCAATCCGTTGGGCTGCAGAGCATACGTGGTTAGCTAATGCCTTGCGAGTACGAGAGCTTTACGATGAGTTACTTCGGTAAAGTATTTATGGCTTTTGTTTGCGAAGTTCGGAGCTTTTCGACGATAACGTACTTTATATCCGCGCGGAAGGCATCGCGTGCGCTGTCAGCTTCGAACGAAATCGGGAATTTTTGCTGCAGTTTCTTGTCGATCGAGTTGAATTGGTGGATGAGACATTCCCAACGGGGAACGAGACTTTGAAGCATCTTGGAGCTAGTTCCGCTTAAAGTCGGCCCTGTGCTGAGCGGGCCCGGAGTGATTGGAACAGGCTTTTACCTCCTGTGGAGTAGCGAAGCTCAACGCTCAATGAAGCCGCTTGGTGTTCCACCAATGCTCCCGCCGCGAGGAGATCCGCTCAACCTCTGTGACTGACGGTTAAGGACCCTTAGCACCAACCAGTTCGGCTTTGTCGCCCCGTTGAATGTCTCGGCTAGAACGTTGTTATTAGAATCGCCGTATGTTCCTACGCTTGGTCGAGCTTCGAATTCAGCTTGATCCCTAGAACGCTTTGGCGACGCGTAATGGCTGCTCTGAACGCTATCGGCTAATCAGCTGGCTACCATGGATTCGCATTGCAGCCGTAAACACTTGCTGCAAGGCTTCGAACGGCATTGAATCGGTATGCAACTTAGAGCGTGTAGCAATACCAAAAGTTTTCGGCTGTAGGCTTCCACGATAACTGTGGTTTAGGCCAACTTTGACAGGGTGCGAAATAACGAAGAATAGGTAGCCCAAAGCCTGCCTGATACTTGTGCACAGAGCTTTCGTTGCACCCGGTATGCGTGATGATTGGGGAGTTTCGGGCTGATCCGTGGTTCGTCGGGTTTGTCCACGTTCGAGTACGCTCACACCCGCCATCTTCTTAAACAAGCGGTCTCGTCGCGGCTAATTTGAATGGCTTTAAGGTTCACCGAGTGCTACATTTTGGGGACTCCGTAGACCGAGAAAATTCGCCGCGTATACGCGTTGAACCTTTGGGACGAGCAGCCGATCGCTGAATGCTCTTAAGTAGGGGGACACGAGTTGTAGGTTTGAGGTTGACGCGTGAGGGGGGGCTGAATCCACGATCTGCTTGTTTAAAGACCCTGCCATTGGTCCCGAGAGTAAACCAATCTTCGTACGAGCCGAAGTAGGAAATCATTTCGTCGTGGAGCGGTCGAATTCCGCTCCGAAAGGCCGAACGAGTCTTAAAGATTCAGTTGGTTGCTTTAGACCGCGGAATTCTCGGCCGAGGCGCCCCAAGTCTTCCTTAATTGTTCGCTGCCTGACGCGTCAGAACTACCACCTATTGAGACGCTTCTTCGGTATCAAGCCTGCGACGTGTGGTTGAGTCCAAGCAGCTCGTCAACGTTGGTGAAGGCAGGTTGCAATGAGCAAGCCTTGAGCGGACAATTTCAACGACCAGATAGACTACATTCTCCGTGAGCTCAACGGATAGCAATCTAGACATAGTTGGATTCCTGTCGAGCGAAGGTAGAAACTAAATCTAGGATACTTTCCGAAGCTACCCCGTGATCCAGTAGCTACTACGCAGACTCACAGTACCAACTACTACAACCCGACACGCTGTAGTATTGTCACCTGAATGTGTTGCTGACCCTTCGTATTAGAATGAGACACCATGCGAATCCAGGAGTTACCCCGCGAAATCCGAGACTTTGTACCAAAGTTTAAAGTCGAGTCTTCTGCGGAATATACGCGCCAATTTTTGACTAAAGGGCTGGTCAACCTCGATCATGACATTTTGGAATCTCTCGATGAACGCTTCTGGGCTTCGGAGCGTCAGCGTTCTGAAGGGCGTAAGGCTCATGCTTGGTTCTTCTTGCGGGAATGGAACTCTGCCGCCTCGGCTCTCGATGATGAGGAACGCTTAAATATCGTTAAGAAGTTTGCGAGTCTTCTTCCACTGTGGTTTGAATCTCGCAATTCGTTAGGTTCAATGGCCTACCATGATGAAACCACTGCGCAACGTGTAATTAATACTGCCGTTTTCCGTACCCTATTTGCGCCAGAAATTGATTCGATTGGGTTTTGTTCGCTTGTCAAGAATTTGAATGAAGACATAGACCTGTTAAAGTCGGAATCTTTTTATGCGGGGAAAAACAACCACGGCATGTTCCAGGACATTGCCTTGCTGGTTGCTCATGCCCTTGGTTGTGCCGATGTTGAAGCAAAAAATACGGGTATTAAGCGCCTCATTGCGTATTTCGATTCGTGCTTTACGCACGACGGAATTCATACTGAAAATAATCCGACGTATCACGTAATGGTGTCGAAATATGTACGGCTCGTCGCTCAATATTTGGCGGTCATCGGGGAAAAAGCGAATCTCCGCCAATTGGATGAGTTGCTCAAGAAGGCGGATAAGTTTGCGGCTTTTTGCGTGATGCCGAACCTGTCGTTCCCCCCAATTAGCGACACCAAACTTGGAAAGCTGAATGCGGGCAATGCCAGGCGAGTCTACGGCGATGGATTTTTTGTTGGTGCGCTGACCGGCGGAAGCGAAGGCGCACTCCCCGAATCGAAATCGATGGTGGCAGAGGAGAGCGGCTATTTGATCGCGCGCAGTGGTTGGCAACAGTCCGATAGTGTGTTGTTCTTCAGCGCCGCGTACAACGACGACTATCACAAGCACTCGGACGAGCTAAGCGTTTATCTTTTCGCAAATGGGCACCCATTACTTGCAGAGGCTGGTCCAAACGGTTATCAATACGACGATCCGTTTACTCGGTATGCGTTCTCTAGCGCTGCACATAATTCATTGATGGTAGATGGGGTGGGCCTTCCCAGAGTTGATAAGAAGGCAAATCTCACCTGCATGACTGACTTGTCTTCCGATGACAAAATTGTCGTACGAGGAACGACCCAACGTTTCGAGGGGGTAAACTGGTCACGCACGGTGGAGACAGACCGTGAGTCAAAAAGTGGTCATTATCGGTTTGTAGACAAAATCGAATCATCAGAGAGGCATTCTTACAAGTTTATTTGGCACTTGGGCGAGTCCGTTGTGCCCGTAGTGCGTGGGTCAATCGTTGAATTTTTTAGCATTGATAAACGGGAAAAAATTGGCGAACTGTCTTGTTTATCCGGGGAGGCAAAGACCGTCGAGGTAATCAAGGGGCGTAAGCACCCACAAATCCAAGGCTTTTCCTTTCCGCGGATGGGTAAAAAGTCGGAATCGTATGCCATCGAATACACTTTTGATGCGGTTGGGCTCGAAATTGAATGGACTATGAGAACTCACGGCTATCTCATAAAGCCGAGGGGGATTAACCCTTGGAATGAGGAATGGGAGACCTTTTATGGTGAGAAGCCTGTTCGGTATCTCTTAGAAAACGCTGAACGTGCTTCTGGCGGATTGTTAGTAGTCTTTTCGGCTGTAAATCCAGTAGGGGACTTCACCTATAACTACCGTGCGTCACTAAAGGACTACTCGGGTGCAGTTATGTACATTTTGGATGACTTTGGCGACCAGGGCGCCTACTATTTGGCGGGAAACCGTGAGCAAGCGGAGTTTCGGAGCGTCCAGGGCGCGCTGCGCAGTGTCCTTCAACGCCTTGATTTGAAACCAAGTAGCGTGACCACATTGGGATCATCAAAAGGCGGCACCGCGGCTCTGATCCATGGCGTAGCCTTGGGGGCTCAGCAAGTATATGCAGGAGGTCCTCAATTTCGGGTAGGTAGTTTCCTACAAACTCCTCATCCAAACATCTTGAAATACATGGCGGGCTCGTGTTCTGCGGAATCTGTTAAGTGGGCAGACGAAATCGTCCGTAGATGCCTTATGTCCGGTGCTAGACAGACGGAGCTAGTGATAGTCGTTGGTGAGAGCGATGGCCATTACAGGAAGCATGCTGTTCCACTCGTGGACCAGGCAAGGACTTTAGGGTATAGGGCCTCTTTGTTGCTATTGCCCGGGACGACGCACGGGGAGCTCGGTGCGGCGTTTCGGCAGTTTGTCTCGTCGTTTGCGAAAATGACGCTTACGGATACTGAGATTGTTTTGCCAAATGCTTCGTCGTACAACGCTAAGACGCAAGAGTACGGGGTTGTCGTACAACTACCGGTTGGCTACCAGGCAATGGCCCAGCTACAGATAGACGGTAAACCTTTTGGTCCCACCAAGAAAATTATCAATGGGGCAGTTCGCTGGACGGTTCCGCAATCCGGAATTGTACGTGCCCGCGTCTACATCGAAACTCCGCCTGACGGCAAGCGGCTTGCCTTCGGCACAAATCCGATTCGAGTTAAGGTTAATTAAATGGCTATTGGCGTTCCTGTAGTTGTAAGTCGCTCTCTAAGCGGAGAAAATTCCGGTTCGAAAGCCAATTTTGACGTCGTTAATCAAATCTCAGTAGGTACGCAAGGGCGATATACAGTTCTCGGTGTCCATGGTTTCGGGCTCCTTAATGACAGAGCGATCGCAAACGCTGAAGACGCCGCACGAGCCCTTGGGCGCACTCATAATTCTCCCGAATCAATTGGAGCGAGTATCCGAGGGTCATTGACTGTGTATCTCTGGGATTCGAAAACTGGCAATCGCGTGATTCTCACCGACCCGTTGGGGAGCGGAATTGTATTCTATTGGGTAGATAGCTGGGATTCCTCGAAGTGGGCGATTTCTTCGTCATTGAATGATCTCAAAAATGTCCTTACCTCTAAGAATGTGCGTCTCGAAAAGTCGTTGTCATATTTGGCACTTCTTGGTGCGGTTGGGCACGGGGGAGTTTTTCCTTCCTCGTACGAAGGGGTTGAAGCGCTTCCACAATTCGGCTTTTTCGTTTGTAGCTCAGAGCAGTTTAAAATTGCTTACTACTCGAATTTTCGTGAAGAGTTTTTTGACGTACGCCAAGGTAGTCCTGAATACTACGAATGCCAGTTGGAACGACTTCGTGATGAAGTCATTGAAAATATCAATCGCGTTAGCGAGTACCCAGCTTCGGCATATATTTGCCAGTTGACGGGGGGAATGGATTCGCGCACGGTTCTGGCTGCGCTTTCCGCTACGGACTATCTAAACCGTTACGCCACGTTTACAACTGGTGCCCCGACTTCGCCCGATATGGTTATCGCACGCGCTATTACGCGTGAACTTGGACTCAGAGCTACACAGTTCTCTGGGGTCTCGACTGTAATCGCTCCGCCAAACATTCAAGAGGGTGCGCAATGGAGCATGCTCGAAACCGGTGGCTTGCTTTCTGGGCTTGCAAATATCGGTCTCCGGGCAAACCCCAATTCCGTTGTGCTAAGTGGTGGATACGGTGAATTCCTTCGAGGAGTTTTTGGAGAATTCGCCGTGGATTCGAGTGTGGATAAGAAGCGACTTTGGTTGCGGAAGATTCTTCTCGGATTGGGGGACCCGACCAACAAGCGGATTGCAGCAGGTGGAATTTTCTCAGATAAAGTTGTAGAGAGAACAGAGCGAGTGGTTGACGATGTGCTTTCTTCTCACGTCGAACTCGGGTTGCCTGATGATGCGCTTCCTGAATTGATGTATTTCCAAGTGAAAAATAGGTATTTTGTAGGAGAAACAACCCGGTCAATGAGTGCCTTTGCTCATCGATTTGACCCACTCTACGCGAAGTCCATTTTTGGAGCGTCGCTTTCCTGTGAACGCAAAAAGCGCTTTCTTAATTTTGTTCAGCTGGATTTTGGTCGTAAATTTAATCCGAAACTAATGGCCTTACCGTACGATACGCCAAGAATTTCGCCAGAGTACTTGAAGCACAATATGGACTTTTCCCCTGCGGAATTTTCTTTCGATGGTTCCCCGAAATTTGTAGACCACTACCCAGGATCCGTCCACAGGATTCCGGGCAGTGTGAGCAGTAAGATCACTCCTCAAGAACATGCGGAAGCAGAGCGGGTCGGCATGCCTGCGCGTTTCGTTGCCAATTGTGCAGATAACCAGCGAGTTATGGCCGAACTTCTCGAACAAATCGATCAAGAAGTGCTGGCGAAAACTTTCCGTTTGGAAGCGCTTGATTCGTTGGTGAGGAAGATGCCGGACTCACGTCCGGCTTTCCGAATGATTCAAAACCTTCATGATGCTCTTGTCTGGTACCAGGGTTGAAAGGGACCGATCATGTGCGAGCAGGAACTGGACAGGTTGTTCCTCGAGTAGTCGAGCTTGATTACTGTGGAATGCAATTGTAAACCGAACATCTGGTGAAAGGCCTTTGACGTTGAGCGACGGTTTGGACAATCTACAACTGGTTGATGAAGGCGGTCTGCGGACACTTAAGGCTCGGCCACCTTTTACAAAGTATCTTCGAGAGCTCTGGAAGATACGTCATTTCATTGTGATGGATGCGAGGGCCCGGTCCTTCGCCGATGGGCGGGGAACATTTCTGGGCGTAATTTGGGTTGTTCTAAATCCCGCGATTCAAGTTGCTCTATATGCGTTGGTTTTTGGCGTTTTTCTCAAAACCAGTCGCGGGATGGACAATTATGTAGGCTTTCTTGTAATCGGAGTAGTCTATTTTGGATTTATAACGACAGGACTAAATGCTGGAGCATTACTGGTCCAGAGGAACCGAGGGCTGATTAGCTCATTCAATTTTCCAAAAGCTGCTGTGGCGATCTCGGCGACGCTTCGAGGTGCGTTCGATGGCTCTGTTTCGGCAGTTCTTGCGGTCGTATTTGCATTGCTGTTTCAGATTGACCAGATGCCTAGTTGGACAATTTTGTTGGTTATCCCCATCTATCTACTGATGCAGATCTTTATTGCGGGGACGATCTTCGTCATAGCTCGAGCAACGGCGTTCGTTCCAGACCTCCGGTCACTCATTAGCGTCGTGACCCGTATCTTGTTCTTTACTTCGGGAGTTTTTTGGCCGGTGCAAAGATTCGTGCATCATCCGACTATACTGGCGATTCTTAATTGGAACCCTGTCCATCAATTTCTCACTATGATCAGGCTCTGTGTCTTGGACGGGGTGGTACCGTCGCTCACCCAATGGCTATACCTGGCTTCCTGGTCATTTGGCTTGCTGGCATTTGGGTTGTGGATTTTCTGGAGGGCGGAGCATAAGTATGCAAGCATTAAATGAGCCCTCAGTCGTCGTACGTGATGTCTCCAAGACATACCTAGTTAATCGCGACGGAAGTGAACATGGTCTGTGGTTAAAGCGACGCGGAACGAAGGTTGAAGCGCTTAAATCGACGAACTTTGTTGTGTTAAAGGGGGAATCCATCGGAATTATTGGAAAGAACGGCTCCGGTAAATCCACTCTCTTGAAGATGATCGCTGGACAAGAAAAGCCTACATCTGGAGAAATCTTAGTTTCCTCAGAGCCGGCCCTACTCACTGTCAGTGCCGCGCTTCAACAGCACCTGACAGGGATGGAGAATATTCGTCTGGGTCTGTTGGCCAGTGGGTTAACTCCAGAAGCGGTGTCAGAAGTGGAAGACTCTGTCGCCAATTGGGCAGACATTGGTGATGCAGTGCACCGACCAATGAATACATATTCTTCTGGAATGGGCGCGCGTCTCAAGTTTTCGATTGCCACGGCAGTTAAACCCGATATTTTGTTGGTTGATGAAGCACTTGCGACAGGCGATACCGCTTTTGCTGCTCGAGCCAAACAGCGAATGGATGAGTTCTTGGCCGATGCTGCGACAATATTCATCGTCTCTCACGCACCGACAACGATTCGTGAAAACTGTACACGGGCAATTTGGATCCACGAGGGTCAAGTAATCGCCGATGGAGATGCTTACTATGTTTCTTCCCAGTATGGCAAGTGGAGTAAAGCGGTAAGTGAAAATGATCGGGTCACGGCCGGCAAGATTCTTCGAAGGATGGCCGGAGACTATGTCGCTCCGAGGATTCTCTTTGATACCGAGGCTGCAAAACTGCTTTGACCGTTTCGAGGGCGGAGCCGTTCTTGGTCTTGGGATGCTATCTTTGAAACATGTCTCTTGGTCTAGAAGTACGAGTTCCAAAACAACATGTTGAAGACGGCTATACTTTCGTAGCTCGATTTCACTCTACTGTTACCGGGTTGCAAAAGTCGGTTCGTGTCGTTCCTGGAAATGATCGCTCTCTTTGCGATGATCCTCAATTTGATTTTGTTGATACCAAGACGATAGTTTACCTACAAAAAATCAGCCCGGACGGAACAGTAAGCGAAATTTCACCTCGGGTTCGTTTGGGTGTACTTGATGGCCTACGTTTGTTTCCCGTCGAAAAACTCTACAAGTCTTCTGCCGAAGGTGACGCCTGGAAGGGGCAAGCGAAAGTCGTATTTCAAACAGCTCAATGGATTACGACGGAATCAGCTCGCAACAGGATTCAGGCAATGGCAGCAGCATTCGCGCGGTTGCGTGTGCCCCAGGGGGCTCGGGCTCGTGGAATTCTGCTAGATGAAATGCTGAAGCTCCTCAATGCATCTCGAGATGACTGCGCTCTTGTCGATGTGTTGGTTTACGCAAAGTTGCTTCTTGACCTTAAACTCTCGCAGCACCGTGTTGGTTCGTACCGTGTCCATGGTCATCTTTCTCAAGAATACTCAGCGGAACTTGAACGGATTCGGCGCGTTGGTATGAGCTTTCCCTTCATGCCACTGACTAGTTCATTGTGTGTGGGAATATCTGATGCTTTAGGGCAGAGAGGTGAAGCGTCAGCAATCGCGAACCGTGTTCGAGCGCGGTTTGATATTTCGCAGAACTCCGCAGAAACAGGGGTTTTTACCTTTGGCGAAATAAAGAACGATTTCCCGTCTTTGGGGGTTCAGTTTTATGATTTGGTGGGAACGACAGCGGCTGTTGGTTCGAAGCAAACCACAATTTTGTATTCGGGAAATCCCGAGTTTTATCGGGCGTATCTAGGCCGCATTTTCTATTTCATGACCGTGTTCGAAGAGTATCATTATCACTTTTCGCTGCTCGGGCCTCGTAAGGAAGCCAATGAGTTTGTCGATGAGATGCTGCAGCTTTGGAATGCAATGGCGAGCATTAAACGCCAAGCTTCGCGAAATCGCTTGTCGGTGTCATTTGCCGAGGTTCCTGAAAATCTGCCGAATCGGGTTTCATTCTTGGCCTCTGCGCGGTATCTGTTTGCCGCTCAGAATATTGAAAAATTCCCGAAGGGTCTTTGGATTCACGATATTGACCTTTATCCGGATGGTGATTTTCGCCCGATAATCGGACGAATCCCCAAAACGGCAGATATTGCAATTAGCTTGTCTCCTTTCTTAGGTGGAATTCTTCCCTGGAAGCGGTTCTTAGCGGGAAATGTTTATCTAAGAAGTACTCCAAAAACTCAACGGTTCCTCTCTTGCGTACAGGAGTATCTTGACTATTGGCTTCAAGCGGATGGCTCTTGGATGATTGATCAAAACGCTTTGGCATACGGTGCGGAGAAAACAGTGGGTCTCGAGTACTTCGACCTGTTGGCTAGTCATATTCCGATGCGTCAATCGAGTATGGCGTCGTTGCTCGAGGGGACTGTCGGGCACTAGTGCAATCGGCGAGCGTTCGCTAACTTGTGCAGATCGAGAACTGCGTATGAGAGGTTAATTGAACCGCAGTTCCCTGCGAACCATTTTTTGTTCTACCAAGCTATGGAACAGATATCCGATGCGTTGAGAACCTAGAAGTGGTAGTCTTCCCACGACAGTAGTTAATTTTGAATGGGTAGCTTTCTGCGAGAAACTGCAGCCCAAGGCTCCGAATTGAAGTGAAAGTACGGGATTAAGAATATGCATCTTGACGAATTTAGAAGTCGTGAAGGAATGCGACAGCTTCGCATCGCGGAGACTGTATCAGATCCGGAAGGTGCGTATGCGAAGTTGGCGGCGCTGTCGGGGCCTTCGCAGGCGAAGAAGATGCGCGAGATGGAAAGGGATCGTCAAGATCTAAAGCGCCGTGTGTCGGAGGCACACCGCAAGATTAAACTGCTCCAGAAAGAGAATGCTGATCTGAAGCGCGAGCAAGAGTTGGCGAAGGATCGTTTGGAAAAGCTGCGGAAGTCGCGTTCTATGTACGTAGGACGGGCGGTGACCAGCCCGGCCCGCTTTGGCCGTAGTTTTGTGAAAAGCCCGAAGAAAACTTCAAAGGATACGGCTAGGAAGTTCAATAGGGCGTGGAAGAAGCTTCGCTCCAACTTTAATGGGCCCCAGTTGAAGAGGCCGGATAGGGCGGCGCAGGCCGCACGAAAACCCGAAGCGAAGACGCAAGCATTCAAACCGGCGATGAACCTGACACCGGCTGAGGCCTTTGCGCGAGATAAGTCAGCAGGCGCACTCGAGAGGTTGATGAACCATAAGTGGTACATCGAGGGTGCGATTACGGAGACTGCGGCGCTGCTCTCCGAGAATGCTGATCTCCGCGGGGATATGTCGGAGAAGGGCCAGATACTGGCTGTACGTATCATGGGTGCCGCCTCCCTGAATGTGGAGCAGCTTTTACCGGCACGTAGTAAGGGCACTGCATACGTTGTGGAGCCGCGACGTGTGATGTACTGCGTACACCAAACCCCAGTGTACAACTCTAATGGTTACTCCACGCGTACTAGAGGAGTGGCTAAGGGTCTGAAGGCCGCTGGTTGTGATGTGGTTGTCGTAGGACGTGCCGGTTACCCCTGGGACTCCAAGGCGGATGTGAAAAAGCCAAAAGAGCTGCGAAAATCCGTCGAGTTGGATGGCGTTGATTACGTCCATCTTCCTGGAGGAAACCTAAACCGAGACCCCTTTGACTTGTTTGTCCTTGAGTGCGCGGATGCGCTGGTGCGTGAGGCGCGTATCCAACGACCTCGTGTAATCCAGTCGGCCTCTAATTTCCGCACGGCGCTGCCGGCGCTTGTTGCTGCGCGCCGCGTTGGTGTTCCATTTGTTTATGAGGTCCGTGGGCTGTGGGAGTTTACCGAGGTTTCGGCGAAGCCGCACTTCAAGGACACCGAACGCTTCAATCTCATGCGTGACCTTGAGACTTTCGTAGCACAAAATGCCGACGTAGTTCTTGCTATCACCCGACAGGTGGAACAAGAGCTTGTTGCGCGGGGCGTTCCGGCAGACAAAATCGTTGTTGCTCCAAATGCCGTTGATCAGGACGTTTTTCTTCCTCTGCCGCGCGACGTAGATTATGCGAAGTCGAAGAGGATTTCCACAGAAGTTCCAATCATCGGTTTTGCGGGCTCGATGGTCGAGTACGAAGGTCTGCACCTCCTGTTAGAGGCTTCGTCACGCCTACAGCAGCGCGGTATTGGGCACCAGATTGTGTTCGCCGGCTCAGGTGCCGCCGAGGATACTCTCAAAGAACAGGCTCGAGTGTTAGAGCTCGGAGACTGGGTCCGTTTCCTCGGTCGTCTGCCACAAGAGGAAATGCCGCGCCTACAGTCGACGTTTGACATCGTGTGCTGCCCGCGTCTGTCGACTATTGTCACTGAACTTGTAAGCCCGTTGAAGCCACTCGAGTCGTTTGCAACAAGCAAGGCCACCGTACTTTCCGATGTTGCTCCCAACGTCGATCTCGCGGGGGAGGGCAACTCCCGAGCTTTGCTGTTCGAAGCTGACAACGTTGAAGCCCTAGAACGCGCCTTGGAGAAGGTTATCGTCGACGACGATCTTCGAGCTGACCTGGGACGTACCGCGCGTTTATGGACTGTGACAGAGCGTTCGTGGACCTCCATCGGAGAGCTCATGGCCCAAGCTCATAAACAAGCCGAGATCTTGTACGCGGACGCCACCGCTAACTCACGTTCTCTTCGCGAGCTCCACGTCGGTGTCGTCGGCGACGAGTTCACTCGCACGACACTGCAGTCTGCATTTGACGTTGAGCTTCTCGACCGTGAACGCTGGCGCGACCAGCTGAACAATGGCCGACAGTTCGATCTCATCTTCGTCGAATCCGCGTGGGAAGGTAACGAAGGACAGTGGAGCCGTGGTATCGGCCACTATTCGGATGAGGAAAGCGCTGATCTCCGTGGGCTATTGAATCTGGCGAAGGAACTTGGAGTTCCCACTGTGTTCTGGAACAAGGAGGATCCGGTCCACTTCGCGCGATTCGCCCCGAACGCTGCGCTCTTCGACCACGTGTTTACTACTGATGCCAACGTCATCCCGCGCTACCACGCGACTCCGGGACAGGTGAACAAAACGATTTCCGCATTGCCGTTCTACGCGCAGCCAGAGATCCACAATCCGTTGCCAACGGACCGTCCGTTCCATGAATCCATTGCCTACGCCGGTACCTACTACGGTGACCGATACAAGGAGCGCTCAAAGGGACTCGAAATGCTGCTGGAGGCTGCGAGTCGATACCCGCTGGACATTTACGATCGCCAGGCGAAGAACCCGGATTCACCGTATAAATTCCCATTGAAGTACCAGCCGAGCGTTCGCGGCGCACTCCCGTATGCTGAGGTCATCAAGTCTTACCGGACCCACTTAGTGCATTTGAACGTGAACTCTGTTCTAAACTCGCCGACGATGTTCTCCCGTCGTGTGGTGGAAATCCCAGCGTGTGGTGGCTTGGTGCTTAGCCCCTACGGTCGTGGCATTACAGAGACTCTTGGCTCGAATGTAGCGTGCTCCAACCGCGATGACGATCACCGTGCTTGGCTTTACGACTGGACCTCGAACCCGCTTGGTCGTCTCGAGGAAATTTGGCGTCAGATGCGCACCATCTACCGCTCTCACACCACGGAGACAGCGCTCGCCATTTTAGCCCGCACAGCTGGAGTTCCAGTCAGCGGTCTCCACCTCGCCCAATATGTCGCACGTCTCGAACTTGTTGATTGCGATGCCTCCACCCGCGACGAAATCATCACCGCCCTTCTATCGCAATCTCGTCTACCGCTCGCAGTACTATCGAATAGCCTGAACGATACCGATCGGTCGCAAATTGAGGCTGCCGGAATTCGCGTCGTCGATTCGCTGCAGGAAGCGGAAACTCTCTCAGAAAATCTATTTGAGGTCGCGTTCGCTCAACCAGCCGCACGTACTTTTGCGGAAGACGTGCTGCTGCCGACTCGGTTCGGCGATTACGAGGAGATTCACGTCCGCGACAGCGAAAGTTTTGCTATCAGCGATCCGACCATCGAGCTCCTCGGGGATGCTGAGGCCGCTGGTCGTTCCTCGGACGGGATTGTCGCCCGGCGTATCGGGGACCAGAGTCTGGGCTACCCACGCGTTGTCGTGACATTGCCGGTTGAACACGACATTGAGTTCTGGAACGACGCGGATTCACCTGCAGCCACACGAACCACGCAACAAACTGATGAGACGAGTGCCGCTGATGCCTTCTATGGCAAGAAAATTGTAATTGCTGGCCACGATCTAAAGTTCGCGCAGGGGATTTTGGCTGCACTGCAAGACGCCGGCGCTGAAGTGCTGATAGATCAGTGGGAGAGTCACTCAAAGCATGATGAGGCGCACTCCCTAGAGTTGCTGAAACAAGCAGATGTTGTTCTCTGCGAATGGGGATTGGGTAATGCCGTCTGGTACTCCCAAAACGTTCGCGAGGATCAGCGGCTTGTCGTACGTGTTCACTCACAGGAGCTTTTCCGGCCCTATTTGAAGCAGACGTTTGTTGAAAACGTCGACAAGTTTATCTTCGTCGGAGAGCTCATCCGTGCTGCCGCAGTGACGTCCCATGGTATCCCGCCGGAGAAAACGGTAATCATTCCGAATCCTGTGGACATTGAAAGCCTTGCGATCCCGAAGGAGCCGGGGGTCGAGAAAACCATTGGCTTCGTGGGCATCGTCCCGCGTTCCAAACGACTAGACCGTGCCCTCGATGTGTTGGAGGACCTGTTGAAGCGCGATCCAGAATTCGTGCTTCGAATCAAGGGGAAGACTCCTGAGGACTATCCGTGGATGAAGAACCGCCCTGAAGAAATGCGGTTTTACGAGCAGCAGTACAGACGAATCGACGAGATCAATGCTAGGTTCCCGGGTGCAGTTGTCTTCGACGGGTTTAGCCCTAACATGGCTGAATGGTATTCCAAGGTGGGTATCGTACTTTCTACCAGCGAGTTTGAGTCATTCCACTTGACTATCGCCGACGGCGCTGCGTCCGGCGCCTTGCCTCTTGCTCTGAACTGGCCGGGGGCGGACCGGATCTATCCGACTGCGTGGTTAGCTGGTACTTCAAGCGGTATCGCTGAGCGAATTTTTGACACAGTGACTAACTCGAGTTCTGAGAATGACAGCAATCAGTTCATGGCAACTGTAGAAAGATTTGACGAGAAACGGGTTTTGTCGGCCGTTCTGGCAGTATTAGGAGGCTAGTTCCGGTCAATTATTGTGGGAAATAGCTGCCCCCAGTACCGGGGTGTTCCTATATAGTTTGTCAACCTCGCGGGTGGATTAGCCGGGGTTGATTTTTCAGCCGGGGTTGTTTGGCCGTGTTGTTTTCTGGCATGGCTGTTAGCCGACTGGGGTTTCCCAGTCGGCTATTTGTTTCTTGGTGTTTAGGCTGCTTCGACTTCCTGTGATTGGTCGGGATCGCGGTAGTACTCGTGGTTGCTCATCATGGCGTATAGGACGTTGAGCCGTCTGCGGGCTAGCGCTACGACTGCAGCGTTGTGTCTCTTGCCTTCACGGCGCTTTCGTTCATAGAATTGCCGTGAACGCTTGTGGAATCTGATGGATGTAAAAGATGATTGCCATAGGGCGTTCTTTATTTTTTTATTGCCAGCTCTGTTCAGTGAGTTCGACATGATTGAGGTTCCGGACTGATTCGTTCGGGGTGATAAGCCAGCGTAAGAGGCTAGGTGCCCAGCTGTCGGGAAGTCGGACATGTCGCCCGCGGTCATGAGAATTTGGGCAGCCGTCTTCGGCCCGATTCCTGGCATGGATAGCAGGATTTGAGTGTGGGGGATGTCGTCGATGAGCTCGATGACTTCCTGCTCGATTTGTTTGAGGTGCTCGAGCTTTAAAAGCGCGTCCTTCGCCGACATTGCTATGCCCATTTCGGCATATTGTGCACCAGCAATGGCGGCTGTTTGCTCAGAGATGGCAGCGAATATGGCGTCGATGACGGGCTCGGGATTGCGTGCCTTATAGCGTCGAGCGAAGGCAGCTGCTTTGGCTTTTCCGAGGCGCTTTATTTTGGTGGGTCCGCCGTAGCGTGCAAGTAGGTGCAGAACCCATTTGCGGTGGATTATCTGGCCGCGAAGGGCTTGTTCGAATTGCGGGTAGCAGCCAACTAGTGCACTTCGAATCTGATTGATGAGCCTGGTGTAGGAGCGTGCTAAGTCTTCGTCGATGCCGTTGAGGACTTTCAACTGGAGGAAGGCTTCTTCGACGCGGTCGACACTGCGGAGGGATTCCGGAAGGACGAAAACAAGCCATACCGAAGCCAGCGACTAGTTCCACTGCCACAAGGGCAGAAGGAACGCAGATAAACATAGCCTGCCCCAGCATGGGGCTAGGAGTACGAATCCTGGGCTCCTTCAAGGGGAACTGCTAACAACGTAATGGGTAGCAAGAGATATCGGTCTCGAGTGTGCCTGTTCCCTATTTGAACCAGAGCGGGTACTGATCCCCTTATGCCTTAACTATAAATGGCTTTCTGTGGGCTCTTTGGTGCGGACGAACGGGCCACGATTAGTAGATTTGGTAGTTGACTGTGAATTGACTCAACACTGACTTTGGTGCTAGAGGAGGGAATTGCGAGTATTTAAAGTTGTCTGAACAGGCAAGCAATTCCCAGCAGAAGTGCTAAAGTGTCCTTCGAACGTCGGAACACTTTCTCTCTATTTTCCACGATTTGGGCATCGTGACTCCCAGTCTAGGAAATTGTCGATGGTTAAGGATTTTTCTTGAAGAAAAGATTTACGGTTCCTGCTGGAGCATTGGGGTTTTCAGTTCTTGTGGAAACTCTTCGACCACTGGAATCAAAAGATTTCGTAGTGTGTGTCTCAGCTGGAGAAAATCTGCCCGATTCAGACTCGGGAATCGCTACTGATCTCAGTTGGTCTCCTGGACTGAATACTTTCTTCCATTATTGTGGAAACAGAAAGACTACTGGCTGGGTAGGCCTACGGGAATTTATCTGGGGCAATACTGCGGGGGGTATTGTGATTGAAATCAAAAACAGGGCGGCCAAAGACTTGGCGGATGCAATCTCTGACTTTCGTTTAGGTGTTCGTTTGGCAAACCAGGGATTGAATCGGGTCACTATTGTCGGAGAGGACGTATAGCCGTGGACGTATCGGTAGTCATTGGTTTTCGTGATTGGGGAATTCGACGACTAAGACTGGCAGTTACCAGTATCAAAGAATCGTTCGGAACTTCCGAAGGCGAAGTGGTGCTGTCTGACTTCGGCTCTGTCGATCGCCATGCAAGCGAAGAACTCGCGAAGGAGCTCGGGATTCAATACGTGTATACCGCGACAGATGGACCGTGGTCTCGTTCTCGCGCTCTCAACGCAGGATTTGCAGTTTCAAAGGGTGATATCCTCGTGTCGACCGATGCCGATATGGTCTTCTCTCCAAAGTCATTCGAGAGAATTGTTGAGGTAGCACAGTCTAACCCGAACTCAGCGTTTTTTCTGCAGTGTAGAGACCTGCCTGAGCATATGACTGATGAATGGGTGGATGAGAACCCAGACGCGTGGGCTGAGATGGAAGCCGCAAGCAGGCTGCGTCCTCGGTGGGGAATGGGCGGCATGATGGCGATTTCGCGCGTGGGTTTTGAGGCTATTCGTGGCTTCGATGAAAGACTTCACACCTATGGTGGCGAAGACTTGGACTTTGCCCAGCGAGCTCGCCGAGCCGGGTTCAAAACGATGTGGATCGAGGATCCTCAAGTCCGGATGTACCACATGTGGCATCCACCGACAGCCAAAGTGGTCGCGAAGACTCCCGAAGGAGTTTTGGCAGTCGAGAATAACCGCAACGTTGTATACAACGACAAGACGTTCGTCCGGAACTTCCTTAACTGGCAGTACAGGCCGGAAGATGCAGCTCCTTTGGTGACGATCGCTATCGCCACCAAGGACCGCGCTGACATCATCGGTGAGACGATTCAGTCTGCGTTGTTCCAAAGCGTCCAGGACTTTGAAATCGTCGTCGTGGACGACGGAGGAACGGACAATCTCGAGGAAGTACTGGATAGTTTCAACGACTCGCGAATTCGGTACTTCAGCCAAGAACAGCGAGGTATCTCAGCTGCAAGAAATAAGGCACTTGATGTTTCGAGGGGCCTATATACCGCCGTCATCGACGATGATGACATCATGCATCCTCGCCGCCTTGAATGGCACTTGGCGTCGCTCGATGAAGGTCTCGACGGCAATGTCGGATCGTTCCTCAACTTTCAGAACGAAACCGGTGAGCTGGAACTCCAAATTTCGATGATTCCCGCTGTCTACACCGCGTTTGAAAAAGGCGCGGCGCCCGGGCACGGTACCTGGTTTATTCGGACGGATGTGCTTCGCCGATTTAGATATGACGAAACATTAACCAGTGGTGTTGATAACAACATCATGTTGAGGATGCTTCGTTCCGGTGCGAAGCTTGGTCATACCGGAAAGCCAGTGACTCTGCGCCGTCAGCATTCTCGACAAGTCACGGTTACTGATAACAAGAACCAGGCGGAGGCTGCGAATTCAGCGCTCGCCTTCTTCAAGTGGAACCTCAACAGCTGGACAAGGAAGCGGCTCGAGGAGCAGAGAAGCTCTGAGGGGGCTTGGCCACAGATTGAGGGCCGTGAAGCCTTGATTGAGCAAGCCAGAATTTACTTGCCGGATCATTTGAGCCAGCGCACCGTTGAAGTTCTGTCTGACGAGGTAATTCCCCATGACGGATGGGATGGCGATGTAAATTCGCATTTCGTAACCCTGGAAGGCGTAGGCACTGCCCACGTCGCTGAGATACGACACGCCAGCTTCGCGGACCTTGTCCGGCTGCGCCAACGAGGTCTCGATTTCACTGCGCGGCCTGTTTCCGACGAATCGGAAGCAAGCTGGATGGAGTCGCTAGCGAAGATGCTTGAGAGCAAGATAGGCCCCGATGTTTTTGCAGTAGTGCTTCCCAGTGACGCTTCGGCCAATCAGGATACGCAAGAGCTTCTTCAGGGGTCTGCGACTTTCGCGGACTCGAAGTTCGATTTCAGCGTTCGGCTAATTGATTCGGGTGAAGATTTTGAACTGCCAGCTGGCAGCTATGTACTTGGTCAACACTATTTTGGAGTCAAATAGATGAAGTTCACGCAGCAAACAAACTGGCTTGGACAGTTCAGCCTTGTATGGGAACGGACCGAGTACGATGCCTTTCCGCCAGCCCAGGCATTCACCGCAGATCATGCTCCCTGTGTTATCCATCCCGATCGTCGCGCTGTTGCTCTCACTTTACTTTTCTCCCCGTGGGCGGGAGACGAGATGACCTTTCCTGGAAGGATTGGCCCCAACACCGCGCACGAGATTCGAGAGTTTACGGAAAGTGCGTCATCGTCGATTGGCCCGATTGAGTATTACCCGAAGGGGCTTCCCATCGGAGCCTTTTCGGGGACGGTATCTAATCAGCTAGATGGGTTTGCTGATGTGGAGAAGCCTGCAATCTACGATTTGCCCAATCATGAGTTCAATGGCGCCCTTCGTACGATGAAGTCGTTGGCCATCGGAACCAATAGCTTTATGTTCAAGAGGCACGAATCCGACATCGTCCCAACTATCGGTGTGGGTGTGCTTTTCGCTGAAGATCTTGGGCTGGATGAAATTGTGATTGAGGCCAACTTGAGCGAAGAACAACTCATCTCTTTACGTAGGCTGCTTTCTGCAGTTCGACTAGGCTTGTCAATAAGGTAAATCTACTTTTGGAAGGGCAGTAACAATATGAAGGCATTGGTTACTGGTGGTGCGGGATTCATCGGTTCGCACTTGGTAGATCTCCTAGTGTCGGAAGGCTACGACGTCGACGTACTGGACAATTTCTCCTCGGGGCGCGAAGAAAACCTTGCAGACGCGCTAGCCTCGGGAAAAGTTGAAATTCTCCGGGATGATATTCGTAGTTTCGATTTTGATAAGCACTTTGCGCAGGCTCCAACAGATGTAGTGTTCCACCTTGCTGCTCAGATTGACGTTCGCAAGTCGGTCGAAGCTCCAGAAGAAGATTGCGAAACTAATGTGGTCGCCACCGTCAAGATTGCTAACGCCGCGCGTAAGCACAATGTGCGGAAGATCATCCACACGTCGTCTGGCGGTTCGATTTACGGTAGCCCTGAGACTTTCCCCGTCGATGAGTCTTATGACGTCATGCCGGAATCGCCCTATGCGGCCGGCAAGGCAGCAGGGGAGTTGTACCTAGGCATGTTCTGTCGCTTGTACCCACAGCTGCAGTGCGCGTTTATCGCGCCGGCGAATGTCTACGGGCCTCGTCAGAATCCGCATGGTGAGGCCGGCGTGGTGGCCATCTTTGCAGAACGCTTGCTCAATGCTCAGCCCACCAAGGTGTTTGGTAACGGCGGTAACACGCGTGATTACGTGTTCGTTAAAGACGTAGCGCGCGCCTTCTACCTTGCGTGGCTCCATGCCCCTAATGGCGAGAGGTTCAACATCGGAACTGGCGTTGAGACCAGTGACCGAGAGCTCCACACAATGGTGGCGGCAGCAGCCGATGCTGTGGATCAGCCCGAGTTTGCACCGGCCCGGCTTGGCGACGTCCCCCGATCCTGCCTGAACTCTCGCAAGGCAGAGCAACAACTGGGGTGGAGCGCTGAAATATCAATCGAGAAGGGGATAGAGAAGACGGTAGCCTACTTCAAAGGCACGAAAATCTAACGTAACTAACGGATTTGCTGATGATTGCGTGCTGCATTGGTTACAAACAGCGCTATAGTATGAGCTTTAGCAATCGATACTGTCAAGAGGATAGCTGTAGGATCACCAGTTCTGGCGTTCGTTTGATTTTGCAAGATGGAGGAATCTGATGACCAACACCCTGGTTGTTTCTGATCTAGAGAAATCCGACACAGGATTGGTGTCGATGCGTCTTAAGGCGAACGAGATTGATGATGAATTGTGGTTTCAACTTCCCCATGGATTCAAACCTCACTCCGATCAAGTAGCAGCTGCCGTTGGCGCAGTGTTTGGCAACCGCTTTGAGGTTATTGAATTCAACGAGCCGCTAACAACTCGAGCCGTTGAAAAATTGAGTAGTGCCACGAAAACTCAATGGAAGGTGCCATCTATTTGCAAAGGCAGTCCCACCAGTGGAGATAATATAGCTTTAAGCTTCAGTGGTGGGTTCGACTCGCTTGCTGCCTTGGCTGTTTTGGGGGAGACAGCAAATCTTGTCTCTATTGACTTTGGAGGCGGATTTGAGCGAGAGCGGAAGTTCTTCTCTAAGTTTGAGACAGCGATGGTTGAAACAAATGCTCGGAAGTTTGAGAGTTCTTGGACCTTTATGGGGCTCGGCGTAATTCTGCTTCGAGAGTTTTACGGAGCGGATTACTTTGCATTTGGGTCGATCTTTGAAGCGTCTCCATGGAACTTTTTAAGTCGCTCAGGCCGTATAAGGTCGCACCCAGTTTTTGACGCAGCAGGACTCACCGCCGTGAATCCCATAGTTGGGCTATCTGAGTTTGCTACTGCGGACTTAGCGGTTCGAAAATACCCAGAACAGATTGTTGATTCCCTTTTATCTTTGGCATCGGTCAAAAGCGAAAAGTTCTATCGTAAGATGTTGATGCTTGAGTTATCAAAGCGACGTAACGGTCTGACAATTGACACTGGGGCGCTTCCATCCCCGGAATGGGATTCATGTCTTCAGATTGGAACGTCGTTTGCTGCTGATTTTTTGGCGCCGGGAATGTTCAAATTCTTGGGTAGCAAAGCTAAGAATTGGATGGATGCGCCACAAGCTCTTGTGGACAACTTTACGAATCTTTCTTTAGATTTTTACTGGAGAGACAACACTGAAAACGTAATGGACGTGCCGCCTCGAATTGCCGCTAAAATAGCAAGTGGAAAGGCTGAGTTAGGAGTTGAGGCATATCGGTCGCGCGACTGGGATGAACTGCGTGAAGTGATTTCCTTTTTGAAGCTCTTTCATTCATTCCCTGGGCGGACGTTTTAATTGCCAGAGTTTCGAGTAATCTCCACTGATAGCTAGTGTGAGCCTTGTTTCCAAATTGCTGCAGTTTTATTAGTATATGGCCTGTTAGAAAGTGGCGCTTTATTATGGATAACGCTTCAACTGCCCGCACAGTTGTTGTCCCCGCAGCTGGCATGGGTACGCGATTTTTGCCCGCAACAAAAACCGTTCCGAAGGAACTTCTGCCAGTCGTGGATACTCCGGGTATCGAAATGATTGCTGGTGAGGCCGCAGGGGCCGGTGCGACGAGGTTGGCAATTGTAACCTCGCCCCGCAAAGACGAAGTCATGCGCCACTTTGATGAGTTTCCAGAACTCGTGGAGACTCTACGAGCTCGTGGTAAGGATGAGCAGGCGGTAAGAGTTGAGCGTGCTGCGCAGATTATTCAGCCGGTGGCTGTTGTGCAGGACAAGCCTTTGGGATTGGGTCATGCGGTTGGACTGGCTGAGGGTGTGCTCGATGATGACGAGGACTTCTTTGCCGTCATGCTTCCGGATGATGTCATCGAGCCCACTGCTGCTATGAGCGAGATGATTCGTGTGCGTCAAGAACACGGCGGCTCGGTGCTTCTTGCGGTCGAGGTGGATCCTGACCATGTATCTAACTATGGAGTGTTTGATATTGAGGACACTGACAATGAACGCGTAAAGAAGGTCGTGGGCATGATCGAAAAGCCTGCGAAGGAGGATGCACCCTCAAATCTGGCAGCTACTGGGCGCTACTTGTTGGATCGTGCGATTTTCGATGCACTGCGGCGCATTACTCCGGGCAAGGGCGGGGAGCTTCAGTTAACTGACGCAATTGATCTACTAATCTCTGAAGGTCACCCAGTTCATGTGGTTGTTCACGATGGTATCCGCCATGACCTAGGAAATCCTGCAGGCTTTATCCCAGCGAGCGTGGAGTTTGGTCTGCGTCACCCGAAGTATGGGCCGACTTTATTCCGAGACATTGAGGCGATCATGGAGAAGTACCGACCACAGTTGGGGTAGCGATTAGTTTCGCATCCCCGAATCATTAGGCTTGCAGCACGCCTAATTAGTGAGTCAGAATCCCGTTGGGAGGACCTCGGCGTCGCCAAGTACCTGCGCAAGCGGTGAATCGTCAGGGATGAAAACAGAAGTCGGGAAACGCGGCACTGCGGAAAACTATGAAGCCCTTGTGGGGCTTCGCTACGGCGTTGGGTGCGGCAATTGGCTGGGGTGCCTTTATCTTGCCCTTCGACTAGATGCAGACGGCGGAGTGTGCTGGAACGGTCATCGGCTTCGTCATTGGTAGTCTGATGATTGCCATTATCGGTCTGAGCTACGTCGTTACTATTCGCGCGCTGCCGCTGACCGGTAGTGAGGTGGCCTTCGCCATGGCGGCGCTCGGCCGGACTCATGCGTTTAACTACACGGCAGCTGGCAAACGGCGAAAGTAGAGAGCTTTCTGTCATATCTCGCCCTAAAATGGTGAGTTGACAATCAACAATTGCATTACATAGCAGATCGTCGAGATGGAAAGCGCGGTAACAAATGATTGTTGTAAAGGCTGAGATTCGTAACTTTTTCACCTCCACGCAAGAATAGAAACTCCCGGTGATGCATTCGCCTTTTACGTGTATAAAAATGGCAAAGTGATTCATAAGACGGGTTACGGTAAGAGTCCGACTTTTTCATTGCTCTTAGCTGGGGCGGGGCGGTATATCGTCAAGGGGTACGTGCGAACTCAATCGGGTATTTCGTCGGGTGTGTCAAACGGGGTGAACTTTTCTGGGTTCCCGAAGCTGCCTCCTCGGCCTGCGGTACCGGACACTGTCCTTTACGGGGTTAACCCAGTTAGCGTATTCGCCGCCCGCTTATTGTCCCGGGAATCCACTGTTTTGGGAGTTTTTGACCCAAGCGGTGGTTTTGTTGGTCAAACAGTGTTTGGCCTTCGCGTGCTGGGAAGCGTGCCAAGTGGGGCACGCGTGGTGGGCGTAGACAATTTTGTAGGGCAGTTTCCAGATTTAGAGACCTTCACTCTTACCGTAGGAGCTGATGATGTGCTTTCACGGGCTGTCAACAAGCTTGGCGTTATTGAGCTTCACAAGATGTCTCGTGCCTGTCATATTGATGGTTTGGAAGAGGGGGCGAGGTACTTGCAGAGTGTTATCCGTGTGAAATTTGGATGCCGTTTGCCCTACACAGTTCAACTCGGAGAAGGTACGCGTCTAGGATATGGAGGCTTAGGAACGGTCTTTCCTTCTAAGTCGGTGGTAGGTAAGGATTGTGTCATTTCTCAAAATGTAACTTTAGGTGGGCGTTCTGGAAAGACTCACCCGCCTATCATTGGGGATAACGTTTACATTTCGCCTAGTGCAGTTTGTCTCGGTGGCACCATTGGTAGCAATGTGGTGGTTGGCGCCGGTGCTGTAGTGACGAAGCCAGTCCCTGATAATTGTGTTGTTGCGGGTGTTCCCGCCAAGATCATTTCCACCGATATTTCGAAGTATGGTGGCTACATTAAGACAAATTAGCTATTTAGTAGTTTCGAAGTGGTGGTGAAATACCGTCCAGAGTTGGGTTAGATAGAATACCCGAGTCATTAGGCTGGCAGCACACCTAATTTAGAGTCTCTCGGTCTGTTAGGAGCGCGCTGGGATCGTCTGCAAAGTCCCCGCGCTCAAGGTGAGCAGTCTGGAGTGATTCTAGGCGGTGGACAAATCGATGTTGCGACCGGCTGTTTGGTAGCAGCGTCGTGACTTTCCGGTAG
>NZ_KV797588.1:0-1218 GCF_001809405.1 Corynebacterium sp. HMSC055A01
ACGTGTCTACTTTCCGGGGGTCAGGTCCCCGAGTGGAAGCGTGCGAAAGTAGCCACGGATTTCCATATCACGGTTGCAACGGTGCGCTACTCCGTTCCGCACCAGCTTGTTGGCCGCACTGTCGATGTGCGCATCACAGGCCAGGTCTTGACCGTCTTTGACCAGGGGACAACCGTGGCAACCCACCAGGTTTCGCATAAGCGTGGGGCCTATGTCACTGACTATGAGCACATTCCATCTGGAATGGACTCCACCCGTGGACTGTGGACAAGCGACTACTTTTACCGCGAAGCCAGCAAAACCGGCCCGGCAACACGCAAGGTCATCGAAGAACTCATCGCGGCGAAAGCCATCCCGGCTCAGGCGTACCAGTCCTGTAGAAACGTGCTGTCGATGGGCAAACACGGCAACAAACCAATCCTGGAAGAGGCATGCCAGCGCCTGATGGCCAACGACGGCAGCCGACGGGCTGTGTCATATACCGCAGTCAAAAACATGATGACCGCCATACGCAAAGAACACGCCACCCGGCCCCGCGGGTTAGACCAGGCCCCGCGCAGCACCACAGTCAACCAGCCCACCGCCCCTGCAATCACCGACCGGGATACCACCGGCGCGTTTCTCGGCGGTGCAGACCAGTTCAGCATGGACAACCTCGCTAAGAAAGGACACTAAAAGCCCATGTCATCACCAACCCCGCCAGCAGATCGCTTCCTTGACGAGTCCGTCCTGCCCGACTTCACCGCGCTGCGGATGACTGCCTTCGGCAGAAGCGTCATCGACATCGCCAACGATCCCGCATTCGACGCATGGACGTTTTCCCAAAAGGTGCTCTACGCACTCGATAAAGAAGTCGCAGCCAGGCGTGAACGACGCATCAACAAACTGCTAAAAGCATCCCGATCGCCAAACCTTGATGCTTGCCTTGAAAACGTGGTCTGCACGCCTGACCGCAACATCAACCCCGAGCAAGTCAGCAGACTCGCTCACGGACAATGGTGCCACCTGGGCCAAAACATTGTCATCCTGGGCAAATCCTCAGTCGGCAAAACCTACCTCGCCCAAGCCCTGATCACAGCAGCATGCCGCAACGACTACTCCGCACGGTTCTACCGCACCGACATGCTCGCCGCCGAACTGGCAGTCCTCCAACCCGATGACCCCGCACGGCTGAAGTTCATCCAGCACCTCCACGACGTCGACGTCCTGGTCCTCGAT
>NZ_KV797588.1:1318-101168 GCF_001809405.1 Corynebacterium sp. HMSC055A01
CGACTCGTCTCCGGCGCCGAGATCATCACACTCGAAGGACCAAACATGCGCCTCACCACCAACACATAACCACCAACAACGCCTGAGTAAGACACCGCTACCGGATACTCACTCAGGCGCTACCAGATACTCACCACACCGCTACCATTTCAGTCTTCTGAACACTGCCCCCGCAGGTATACTAACCGCCATTAGCTCAATGAGGAGGACACCCACCATGGCCAACCAGAGACGCCGCGACCAAATCGCCGCCGCCGCACTCGACCTCTTTGACCAGCGCGGCTACCACGCCACCGGCATGGAGGACATCGCCAAAGCCGTCGGCATGCGCGCCTCCAGCCTGTACAACCACTTCTCCTCCAAACAGGAGCTCCTCGCCGAAGTCACCATCACCGCCATGGAGGACCTCCTTCGCGCCAACGCCGCTTGCCTCGCCGGGCTGAAAGACCCCCGCGACAAGCTCGTCGCCACCATGAAAGCCCACGTCATTTACCACGCCACCCACGCCCGGCGCGTCCGCGTGGTCAACAACGAGCTCACCAACCTCGAAGAGCCCCACAAATCCGTCGTCCTGCAACTGCGCCGCGATTATGTCGCCCGCTGGATGGCCGTGGTCAACGAGGGCGACTTCCACGCCGAAAACCTCAAAATCGCCTGCTGGGCGCTCATTGATATGGGCATCGGCGTCGCCCAATGGTTCAGCCCCGACGGTGACTACACCGCCGAGGCTTTGGGTGATATGTACGGCCAGTTCGCCCTGCGCCAACTTACCTAAGAACTCACCTAGGGCGCGCAGCCAATCTGCTGCTCTTCCTCACGTCCATCCGGGTACTGCACGCGCACGCGGGAGTAGACCTCGGCGTGGTAGCCGCACGCCACGCGCTTGTCGACGACCACCTTCACCCGATCCTCATTGAACGTGCCCTCCGCGCAATTGGGGTCACAGTCATTCTCGACGGCCACGCCGTCTGCCTCCGCGGAATCGTCTCCCCAGCGCTGCCAGTCCAACTCGTTGACCAGGTAGTTATTATCCGCGCACGCTAGTGAGATGCGGTCCGGGCCCTCCAGACCCGTCACGGACACGCAGTCCAAGATGGCGGTGGCATCGATCGTGGTTTCCACGTCCGGGCCTACCAGGCCGACTACGCGCACCAGCTGGCCGGTGGCGGGCAGGACGGAGAAGGAGACGCGGTCGGAATCGCGAATCACGGTCACCAGCTGGTCCTCGCCTTCGCCCTCGACGGTGCCGACCTCGTTGCCGTCGGCTTCCGCCAGCATGTCATAGGCAATCTTTTGCTGCTCGCTGCTCAAGCCCGGCTGGAGCAGCAGCTCCAGCGCGCCCAGCGCGCGGTTCGGGAAGGAATCCGCCAGCTTCTCCAGCCCGGCGCGGTCGGACGCGATGACGAGGTCCTCCGGGTTAATGGAAGGCTGCGGGTCAAAACCCGGCACTTCGCCCTGCGAGGAGACCTCCACGGCTCCCCCGGCATCCACCGCGTACTCGGTGATTGCCGTGGCATCGCCGAGCGTATCGACGCGCTTCATGTATTCCTTCGCGGTCACGCCCTTATCCACGGCATCGGGCTGGGTTGCGGCTGCCTCGCCGGCCTGGGTCAGAATCTCCGCGGCCGAGGCCACGGGTTCCGAATTATTGAGCAGCGGGAAGGCACCCCCGATGAGCGCAAGCCCCGCGACGGAAGCCGCCGCTATTGTCCACGTGGGCCGGCCCTTCGTTATCTTTGCGAGGGTCTCTTCGGAGCGGGCGAGGGAGGCGTCGTCAAGCGCTGTGTCAGGAACGGGGTTGGCGGCGCGGAGCATATCGAGAGAGCTAGGCATCGGTTTCTCCTGTGAGTTCGGAAAGGTGGGTACGCGCGCGGTGCAGGCGAACGCGCACGTTATTGCGGGAAATGCCGAGGACCTCGGCGATATCGGGGTGGTCGAGTCCCTCCCAGGCGTGGAGCGTGAGAATCTCGCGCTCCGCGTGCGGAAGCTGCATCAGCGCGCGAGTGATGTCGAGGTTGGCATCGACGGCGTCATAGCCGGCATAGGATTCCAGCTCATGATCATCGAGGTTCTCCGTCTCCCGGCGGGTGCGGTAGAACTCGCGCATCACGTTGCGGGCGATGCCATAAAGCCACGGCAGCGGCGTGCCGCGCAAGGAGTCGAACCCGGACCAGGCCCGCTCGAAGACGTCGGCAGCCAGCTCTTCGGCGTGGCTCGGTGGGACGCGGCGGCGCAGATACGCCAGCACCGCCGGGTAATGCTCGCGAAACAGGCGGGAAAACTCCCGCTTACGCGAACCAGGCAAGGTAAGGACAGACACTAATAAAACTCCAGAATGCTAATGGGCTCACTGAGTATGTTGCACTAGACGCCCGAGCGTTACAGCACAGCAATGAAATGGTTTACTAAAGGGGATGGAACCACTCGAGCTCTCCGCCCTGACGGGCACGCAATCGCGCACCTACGGCACGCGCAAGATCACCAAAGACATGATCTCAGCACCCGTGCATGTGGCTATTGCGCTGTGGGATGAGCGCTGGGATTCCGCCGAAAACGGAACTGTCGACGGCTGGGTCATCGCCGTCAACACCAAGAAGACGCGCTTCGTGCGCAAGGGCCAGATTAAAAAGGGCGACATCGTTGAGGTGGCCGTCCGCGAATTCGAAAAGGCCACCAAGGGGCTCCGAGGACGCAGGTGGATCGTCACCGGGCGCCGGCAGGCGGGGTTGCGGGTCGCGCTGGAAAAGCGTGGCTATGCCGTGACGGGGAGTTTTGCGGAGGAGAATAGGGCGTCGAAAAGCGCCAGCTCCGTGCGGCGCAAGCAGGCCGGAATCACCGCGCGCCGCGCCAAGAAGGAAGGCGAGGCCCCGCGCAAGAAGCAAGTAGTAAAGGTGGACACACCGAAGGCGCACTGGTGGCCGAACTTCTCGACGGCCTCCTCCTGGCCCGAGGGGGCCACCGTGCGCATCGCCACGGACGCCTCCTCGGACACGGTTTTCAAGGGCTCCATGTGCTTCGTGGCCAGCAACGGCGACTACCGGTTGCGCACGCGCAAGACGACGGCCAGCACCGATGAGCTCGAGCTCGAATCCCTCACCTTGGCGCTGAAATACCTGCTCAAGGTCGGTGCAACCAAGGCGATCATCGAGTCGGACTCAGTAGCTGCTCTGGAAGCGGTGGAGCAGATTCGGAAGAAGGGCTCGAAGGCGATGCGCTCGCGCGGGGTGTGGCGCGGGCTGTCCTCGGGCTCGCGCTCGCGCTTCCAGCAGGCGTGGCATGACGTGGAAGGAGTCTGCGAGGTGACCATCCGCCGCGTGTTGGGGCATGCGGGCGACCCGCTGAACCGGGCTGCGGATCAGATTGCGTACATGGGCCTGCGGGCGATTGCGCATCCGATGAAGCAATCGCAGGCAACGCTCAAGGAAGGAATCACGAAGGCGTTGGCCAAGCTCTAATTCGGGCTTTGGTTCACTGGTGACATAGGCTAAGCCATATGAGCAATCCCTTTGACTCCAACCCTTTTGAGGAGCCGGACAAGCCTCTCCCCGGCCGTGGGTCGAATCCTTTCGCGGAACCCGCGCGCGAGTCAGACGCGAAGTCTTCGGCGAACCCTTTCGTTGACTCGTATGAGGCGCCGAGTGTGGAGCCCTTTGCTGAACCTATCGCAGAGCCCTTTGCCGAGCCGGAGCGCGCCTACGCCCCAGCTCCGCTGCCTGACCATGCCCCTGCCCAGCAGCCAATGGAAGGCACGATCCACAGCTTCTCCCTTTTCAAGGGGCTGTTGAGTCTGTTTTCGCTCCTCGTAGGCTTCACCGGAATTACTGACGGCGATGTGGCAATGGGCATCGGCTTCGCCTTGCCCGGCGCCTGGTATTTCATCAAGTCACTACAGCAGAAGGCCAACCCAACCACGCCGCAAAAGCGCCACTGGTTTGTCATTTGGCTCATCGCCATCGTGCTCATGTTCTTCGGTGCCTAAGCCACAGTCCGCCACCGCGCAACCACCCGCCGCCACACAATGCGCAGCAGCGAATGAGGAGTCGCCACCACCTCGCGCAGGTAATTCCATGGGCGGTCTTTCCGCGGGGTGCCAACACCATGCATGCGAACCCGAATCCCCAGGTGCCAGGCCCACAGGCGGGTGCGCAGCACGTGGAAGTCATTGGTCACGACGCGGAAATAGTCATAGTCCGGGCACAGCGCGTGGGCGCGCTCAAGGTTTTCGTTAGTGCTGGTAGCCAGCGGCTCCACACGGATCCGCTCTGGGTCCACGCCCCGCTCGATGAGGTAGCGCGCCATCGGCTCCGCCTCCCCGAAACCGGACACGATGATCGGCTCCTCCGGCAGCACGCGCGCCAGCACCACCGCGCGGTCCAAGCGGCTGCGCAGGAGCGAACCGGGCTCGCCGCCCTCCACGCGCGCGCCCAACACCAGAAGCGGAAACTGCATGCCCGCTAGCTTAGCGTGCATACTAGTCAGCATGAGCATGTGCGTAGTCGGTTCCATCAACGCTGACCTCGTGGTCCACACCGCGCGGCACCCGCAGCCGGGTGAAACCCTGCTGGGCAGCGGCGGCACCATCACCGCGGGCGGTAAAGGAGCGAACCAGGCGGTCGCTGCCGCCCGCCTGGGTGCTCAGGTCAGCTTCGTCGGCGCGGTGGGCAGCGATGCCTACGCCAAGCCTGCGATGCACTACTTGCAGGCCAGCGGCGTGGACCTCACGCACGTCGAAGCCAGCGAGGAAGTGACGGGCTTGGCGGTCATCACCGTGGATAAGCAGGGAGAAAACACCATCATCGTGGTGCCGGGGGCCAATGCGCTTGTCGACGCTCCCTTCGTCACCGCCCACTCCTCCCCCATCACCGAATCGGAACTCATTCTGCTCCAAGGCGAGGTTCCGGCGGAGGGTTGTGCCAAGGCCATCGAGCTGGCAACAGGGCGGGTCGTGGTTAACCTCGCACCGGTCATCGAGGTTGAAAAGGAAGCGCTCCTGCGTGCCGATCCGCTGCTAGCCAACGAGCACGAGGCCGGGCTCATCCTGGAGCAGCTGGGCCTTAGCGGCGAGGGCGCGCCGGAGGAGCTGGCGCGGCGCCTCACGGAGGCCGGCTTTGTCTCGGTGGTCCTCACACTGGGCGCGCGGGGAGCGCTCGTGGCCGAAGGGGCTGAGCTTGTCGACGTTCCCTCCCCGCAGGTCACCGCCGTCGACACGACCGGCGCGGGTGACGCCTTCGCCGGCGCGCTGTGCGCGAGACTACTCCACGGCGACGACCTCGTGGAGGCCGCCACCTTTGCCGCTCGAGTTGGGGCTTACGCCGTCACCGGAGAAGGCGCGCAGGCCTCCTACCCCGATCTCAAAAGCAAGCTTCCCAGCTAATTACTCCCCGAGGAGCTGGGAGCGCAGGTTCTCGTCCTTCTTCTCCACCTCGGCGGCCATGTTCTCTTGGTAGGCCACCATCTTGTCCACCAGTGCCGGGTCACCCGCGGAGAGAATGCGCACGGCAAGCAAGCCGGCATTCTTCGCTCCGCCGATGGAGACGGTGGCCACCGGCACGCCGCCCGGCATCTGCACGATGGAGAGCAGCGAATCGAGCCCATCAAGATCCTTCAACGCGCGCGGTATGCCGATCACCGGAAGCGGCGTGGCCGCGGCGACCATGCCCGGCAGGTGAGCCGCGCCACCGGCGCAGGCGATGATGGCCTTGAGGCCGCGCTCGTGCGCGGACTTGGCATAAGCCAGCATCTTTTCCGGGGTGCGGTGCGCGCTGACAACGCCTACCTCGAAGGGCACGCCGAACTCAGCGAGCACCTCTGCGGCGGGCTTGACGGTGGGCCAATCGGAATCAGAGCCCATGATCAGGCCGACGAGTGGTTCCATAAAACTCTCCTTAGTAAATAGGTTTCAAGCTCGCTGCGGGCTTAAGCCCACTGCGCGTGGACGAGGAAGTGGGCGGCATCGTGGGCGATGCGGCGGGTTTCCGCCACGTCCTCACCGACAACGTTGACGTGGCCAATCTTGCGGCCCGGCTTGTGGTCCTTTCCATAGAGGTGGACCTTCGCCTCTGGGTAGCGCTCCATCACTTCGCGAACGCGCTGGGGTATGGGCATCTGTGGATCTTCTTCGGCCCCCAGCACATTGGCCATCACTGTGACCGGGGCCAGGGCTGCGGTAGAGCCCAGCGGCAAGTCCAGTACGGCACGCAGGTGCTGCTCGAACTGCGAAGTCACGCAGCCATCCTGAGTCCAGTGGCCGGTATTGTGCGGGCGCATGGCCAGCTCGTTGACGGCGATATCCTCCTCAACAACCGCGCCCGGCGCGCCGGAGGCGGAAGCAATGATGGAGCCGGCGTCTTGCTGCGTGGCGAAGGCAAAGAGCTCCACCGCCAGCACGCCGGTAACGCCAAGTTCGGTGGCCACCTTGATGCCCACCTGCATGGCGCGCTCGGTCAACTCCGGCGAAAGGTTCGGGGCGGGGGCAAAAGCCTCGGCACAGATGCCGTCCCGCTGCACGGACTCGGTGACCGGCCAGACCTTCACCTCGCCGGAGGGGCGGCGGGCGACGAGCACGGACAGCTCGCGGGTGAGGTTGACCTTTTCTTCGGCCATGAGCGGGGTATTGGCCGCAAGCAGCTTGGCGACGAGCGGCTCCAGCTCCTCCGTGGACGGGAACCACACGCCATGGCCGTCGTAGCCGCCGCGGCGGGCTTTGAGGCACACGGAACCGTCGACAAGCGCGGCGAAATTCCGTGCATCCTCCACCGACTCGATGGCGGCAAAGCGCGGCACTGGGGCGCCCAGCTCGGCCAGTTTCTGGCGCATGAGCAGCTTGTCCTGCGCGTAGAGGAGGGCGGAAGGCTGGGGCTGGACGTTGAGGCCGTCGGCGATGAGCGCCTGCACGTGCTCGGTGGGAACGTGCTCGTGCTCAAAGGTGATTGCATCCGCGCCGTCTGCGGCGACGGTGAGCACGTCGAGATCGTGATAGTCACCGAGAACGACGTCCGGAATCACCTGGGCGGCGGACTTATCCGGCGCGGAGGCTAGCACGCGCAGGTGGATGTCGAGCTCGGCGGCGGCTGGCTGCATCATGCGTGCAAGCTGGCCGTCTCCATAAACAGTAACGAGGGGTTTGTGTTGTTCACTCACTCTTCCAATACTAGCCTTGGGGCCATGATCGTCCGGCATACCATCTTTCAGAACTCCCTCATGACCGCCCTGTTGGATGGCATTTACGACAGCGAAATGACCATCGGTGAGCTCTTGGGCAAGGGCAATTTCGGTATTGGAACCTTCGATGCGCTGGACGGAGAGATGATCATCCTCGACGGGGTGTGCTACCAGCTGCGCGGCGATGGCACCGCGACGGTGGCTGACTTGGACCAGGGCACGCCGTTTGCGGTGGCGACGAACTTCGTCCCCCGTATTAAGGTGGCCGCACCCAAGGGTCTGAGGCGCGAGGAGCTTTCGGCATTCATCGATGAGGTGGAGCCTTCCGCTAACTTCATGTACGCGGTGCGCATCTCTGGGCGGTTCAGCAACGTGGTGACCCGCACGGTGGTCAAGCAGAGCAAGCCCTACCCGCCGATGGCGCAGGCGGTGGGCGGTGACAAGGAGCTGCGCTTTGACGACGTCGAGGGCGTCATCGGCGGTTTCCGCACGCCGGTCTTTGAGAAGGGAATCTCCGTTCCCGGATGCCACGTGCACTTCATCGACGCTGCGCGCACCTCCGGCGGGCATGTGCTGGACTACACGGTGGATGAGGCCACGATTGAGCTCTGCCCCGGCACGGACCTCGATCTGCGCTTGCCGCTGACCCACGAGTTCCGCTCCGCCAACTTGGCGCCGGAGGACCTAGACCAGCAGCTGCATACGACGGAGATTAAGGACTAACCCCAGACCGGTTGCTCGTTGAGGATGTCCTCGACTCGTTTGGCCTTGGGGATGGAGGGGAAATACATCGGCTTGTCATAGCCATGAAGTGCCAGCGAGATCCCACCGCGGCGGCGGCGCGCACCGCGGATATCGGTGAGTGGGATCGAATCAACGCGTTTGCCTTCGCGGGCGATGACGCGCAGGTTGGTCACGATGAAGCGCTTGCGGCGGGCTTTGATGAGGGGAAGGACAAAGCGCCAGACGGCAAGCAAGGCCCATATAGCTACTAAGCCATTGCGAAGCGCTAGGTCAATGCCGTTGTAGTCACACCAGCCGATGGCGATCCAGCACACCCCAGTAATCACGACGAGCTCTAGAAAAGGAAAGAGCAGCGTGCGAAACGGGGCGGTCATGTCCGCGCGAACAACCTCGCCGCGGCCCATCTGCATGAGGTTCATGGGGCACATGGTACCTCCCGTCCACGTACACTCCATTCCTCCCCTGTTCACGGCTGGCTCTGGGTTATTTTGGCAAAGAACACCGCAAATGGCATCTCACAGAAGGCATTAGTCAAAAGGCGTCTTTGGGGCCAAAGACACCTTTTGCGGGTCTGTAGATGGCGTTTTCAGGGGCAAAGACGCCTTTTGACTAATGCCATTTGATAGATGCCTTTTGACAGACGCCATGTGGAAAGCACCGTAACTGAGTGCCCTGGATGAGTGCCCTAGTTGTGCCCTGGTTGAGTACCTCGCCACTTGGCTCCGCTAGGAGGAGCCGTGGAAAAGACGCGCGCCGACTTATTTATCAGCCGGGCGCAGGTGGATGACATCACCGGCGGAGTAGTACTCGCCGCCGATGTTGATGCGTCCGTCGTCAGCCACGCCCTCGACGGTGCCGATGACGTCGCCGGTCGGGGCTTCGAGGCGAACCTCTTGGCCAATGGAAGAACAAACCTTGCGGTAATCAGCCATAAGCTGTGGGTCCTGCTGTTCCCACTGGGTGATGCGCCGGCGCAGGTTCTTCAGAACGGTGATGGCCAGCTCAGTGCGGTCGGTATCAAGCCCCTCGAGCGCTAGCGAAGTCGCGGCCTCGATGGGCAGTTCCTCGCGGGTCAGGGTGACATTGATGCCCATGCCCACGACCACGCGTGCTGAAGGCGGGTTAGCGGCTTGAGTCTTGGGCGCGACCTCGGCCTTGTTGATTTCCGCTTTGTTGATCTCGGCCTTATTAACTTCAGCCTTGTTAATCTCGGCTTTGTTAACTTCAGTCTTGTTGACCTCTGCCTTCGAGACTTCAGTCTTCGGAGCAGATTTGAAGGCCTCCCCCACCGGGCCGGCTTCAGCGAGGATGCCACACAGCTTCTTGCCATCGATGTGCACGTCATTGGGCCACTTGAGCACCGCTCCCTCGACCGAGTCGGTCACGGCCAAACCGGCAGCCAGGGGCAAGGTGCCAAGGTGCTCTAGCGACTCCGGGAGGATCAGTGCGGAAAAGATAAGCTGCGCCCCCGCCGGGCTCACCCACTGGCGGCCCAAGCGGCCTTTGCCGGCCACCTGTTCGTCGGCAAGCAGTACGGTGCTATCAGCCACCTTCTCCGCCTGCATGAGATCAGTATTGGTGGAGCCAGTGGACTCGGTGAAATCGATGACAGCGAAGTCTTCACGTAGCGCCTCGCGGATGCGGTCCATATCAAGTGCAGTCATGCACCCTAGGTTACCCGCCGGGCAGTGGCCTTCTAGACGTAACTAAAAGTAATCCGGATTGGCCAGAATTGTGTGTGCGGTGGCCTCGTCGAGACAGGTGGTCAAGACCGCTTGCGGCAAAGCATGGGGTACCTGTTCAGGCGTAACGGAGATCTGCCGAGAATCCGCTAGGAAGGACACGGTGTCCTCAACCAGCTTGTCGTAGTCCGCGCGTTCTTTCGTGCCGAGGCTATCTGGTTTGCCTTCAGTCACCAGCACGTAGCGGATCTCCGGGGCGACCCACTTACATACCCACTCGCCGTATTCTTGCGCTTCCGAATCCGAGAGGTCCAGCCCCATCCGCTTCATGCTGGCGCGCATGGTGTCACGATCAACCTTGCCGTTGTCCACCAGTTGTGAGCGGACCTTAGATGAGTCCACGGTGTCGGCGAAAATAGCGCGGAACACGGTATCGCGCTGAGCCGCGGAAGGCGAAGTGGACTGCGTCGAAGACGCGTCAGCGGTACCAGTGGAAACAGTTGTTAGCGGCGTGAAAGTCTCTGCAGATTCCGTACTAGAGCAACCAACCAAGAGCACTGTGAGGAGCGGGGCGAACTTCTTCATAGCGAATTCCAGCCTAATCCACGTGCCGCTGGGTGCTAGTGTGTGTCCATGGCAAAGGTCACTTTTGAGAACGTCGGCATCACCTATCCCCGCGCCGAGAACCCCACGGTCAAAGACCTCAATCTCGAGATTGCGGATGGCGAATTCCTGGTCCTCGTCGGACCATCCGGCTGCGGTAAGTCCACCACCCTGCGCGCCCTCGCGGGACTCGAGCCGGTCTCCAGCGGCCGCATCCTCATCGACGGCAAAGACGTCACGGGGCTGGAGCCCGGCGAGCGCGATATCGCCATGGTCTTCCAGAATTATGCGCTTTACCCGCACCTCACCGTGGCCCAGAACATGGGATTTTCCCTCAAGCTGGCCAAGATGCCTAAGGCCGAAATCAAAGCCAAGGTCGAGGAAGCCGCCAAGACCCTCGGGCTCACGGAGTACCTGCAGCGCAAGCCCAAGGACCTGTCCGGTGGTCAGCGCCAGCGCGTGGCCATGGGCCGCGCCATCGTGCGCGAGCCGAAGGCCTTCCTCATGGATGAACCCCTGTCCAACCTCGATGCCAAGCTGCGCGTACAAACCCGCGCGGAGCTGGCCAGCCTCCAGCAGCGCCTCGGCACCACCACCGTCTACGTCACCCACGACCAGGTGGAGGCCATGACCATGGGAGACCGCGTCGCCGTGCTCAAAGACGGGGAACTGCAGCAGGTCGCCCCACCGCGCGAGCTTTACGACGCCCCCGCTAACGAGTTCGTCGCCGGCTTCATCGGCTCCCCCGCGATGAATATCTTTGACTACAACGGCGGCCGCGTCGGCGTTCGCCCAGAAAAACTATTCATTAATAAGGGGCCGGTGGGCTTCCAGGGAACGGTGGAGTTCGTGGAAGAGCTGGGCTCGGAATCCTTCGTCTACGCCATGGTGGGCGAGCAGCGCTTCGTTGCCCGCGCGAGCGACAACGTTCCGCAGCGCGGCGACACCGTCGTCCTCACCTTCAACCCCCGCGAGGCCCACCACTTCGATCCGGAAACCGGCCAGCGCATCGAGGCTTAGGCAGTAGCGTTAACAGGGGTAGCTTCACCCCCGTTTGAAGTGAATTAAAAGCCAAAACCACGTGCCTTGTGGGGATGATCCCCTATTTTGAAGTCATCAGAAGTTTTCCGAAAGGTGAATACTCCATGAAGAAGCCGTTTCTCCCTAGCTCGCTGCGTTCTGTCCGCCGCGGCGTAGTCGTCACCACCGCTGCACTCGCGTTGACCTTGGCAGGTTGCTCGTCGGGTGACGAGGGGTCGTCGTCAAGCGCTGGCTCCGATGCCTCCTCCACCGATGGTGGCGGCCGCGGGCCCATCACCTTTGCCATGGGCAAGAACGACACCGACAAGATCACCCCCATCATCGAGGCATGGAACGCCGAGCACCCGGACGAGAAGGTCGAGCTCAAGGAGCTCGCCGGCGAGGCCGACGCGCAGCGCGAAACCCTCGTGCAGTCCCTGCAAGCGGGCAACTCCGACTACGACGTCATGGCGCTCGACGTGGTCTGGACCGCGGACTTCGCCGCTAACCAGTGGCTGGCACCGCTGACCGGTGACCTGGAGGTTGACACCTCTGGCCTGCTGGAGCCCACCGTGGAATCCGCGACTTATAACGACACCCTCTACGCGCTGCCGCAGAACACCAACGGCCAGCTACTCTTCCGCAACACCGAGTTGGCGGACAAGGCTCCGGAGAAGTTCGAGGACATCGCGTCTGCCTGCGAGGCCATCAAGGACGATGCGTCCTGCCTGACCACCCAGCTCAAGCAGTACGAAGGCCTCACCGTCAACACCGCCGGCTTCATCGAGGGCTGGGGCGGCTCCATCTTGGATGACGAGGGCAACGTGACCGTTGACTCGGACAAGTCCAAGGAAGGCCTGCAAGCGCTTGTCGACGCCTACGAGGACGGCACCATCTCCAAGGACTCCACCGCCACGACGGAGGAGGAGACCAACTTGGCTTTCACCGAGGGCAAGACCGCATTCGCCATCAACTGGCCGTACATGTACACCAACGCTGAGGAAAAGGGCGTCAAGTTCGAGGTCCAGCCGCTGGTGGGCAAGGACGGCGTCGGTGTTTCCACTCTGGGTGGCTACAACAACGGCATCAACATCAATTCCGAGCACAAGGCTACGGCCCTGGACTTCATGAAGTTCATCATCAACGAGGAGAACCAGAAGTCCTTCGCTGAGGCTTCCTTCCCGCCGGTACTGGCTTCCATCTACGACGATGAGTCCCTGGTGGAGGAGTTCCCGTACCTTCCGGCCCTGAAGGAATCCCTGGAGAACGCCGCACCGCGTCCGGTTTCCCCGTTCTACACCGCCATCTCCAAGGCCGTGCAGGATAACGCTTACGCGGCATTGACCGCGGGCAAGTCCGTCGACGACGCAACGAAGGACATGAAGGCAGCCATCGAGGCAGCCGCGCAGGGTTAATCTTCCCAGCGTGAATGGGGCGCGAGTAAGTCCACGAGACTTGCCCGCGCCTCTTTCTTTGATCTGGGTCTCGTGCACAGAGGATGTCTCGGCCACCCGCTATGATTTTCCCCAACCCCCGATAAACCCCTCCCCCTATTAATCAGAAAGGCAGGCACCGCATGGCTGGAGCACCGGCTACCGCGCAGCCCCGCAGACAGTATCTGCGCGTCGCTGCGCTCATCGCACCGGCGCTGATAGCGCTGGCCGTGGTCATCGGCTATCCCATCGTGCGCGCTGTGATGTTGTCCTTCCAGGGCAACAAGCGGCTTAACCCGACTACGGGTGTATTCGAGGAAGGCTCATTCGCAGGCCTCGAAAACTACCTGTACTGGCTCACCAATAAATGCATGTCTGCCACCGGCCAGGCCACCACATGCCCGGACGGCGTCATCGCCACCGATTTCTGGCCGGCGCTCAAAATCACGCTCTTCTTCACCGTGGTCACGGTGGCACTGGAGACGATCTTGGGCATGTTCATGGCGCTGGTGATGAACGGCGAGTACCGCGGGCGCGGCCTCGTGCGCGCGGCTGTGCTGGTTCCCTGGGCCATTCCCACCGCGGTTACTGCGAAGCTGTGGCAGTTCATGTTCGCGCCGGACGGCATCATCAACGCGCTCATCGGCTCGAACATCGCGTGGACCACGGACCCGTTTTATGCCCGCCTCGCGGTCATCATCGCCGATGTGTGGAAGACCGCCCCGTTCATGGCGCTGCTCATCCTGGCCGGTCTGCAGATGATTCCGCGCGATGTCTATGACGCCGCCCGCGTCGATGGCGCATCGCGCATCCAAACCTTCTTCACCATTACCCTGCCGCTGGTGCGCCCGGCGCTCATGGTGGCCATCCTCTTCCGCACGCTGGACGCGCTGCGCATGTACGACCTGCCGGTCATCATGATCTCCGCCTCCTCCAACTCCCCGACGGCCACCATTTCCCAGTTGGTGGTGGAGGACATGCGCCAGGGCCACTTCAACTCTGCCTCCGCGCTATCCACCCTCATCTTCCTGCTCATCTTCACCGTCGCGTTCATTCTCGTTCGCTTCCTCGGCGCTGATGTGTCCGGTACTGCTCGCCAGAAGAAGGAGAAGAAGTCATGAAAAAGCTCGGACACTACCTTGGCATCCTCTTCATCATGTTCTGGGGGCTCGCGCCCTTCTACTGGATGGTCGTCACCGCCCTGCGGCACAAGTCCCATACTTTCGACACCACCCCGTGGCCCACGCACGTAACCCTGGATAACTTCCGGGACGCCCTAGCCACGGACAAGGGCAATGACTTCCTCAATGCGCTGGGGAACTCTTTGATCATTTCCTTGGTCACGACCGCGGTGGCGGTCCTTATCGGCGTGTTTACCGCCTACGCCTTGGCACGCTACGACTTCCCAGGCAAAGGTATTGTCACCGGCATCATTCTGGCTGCCTCGATGTTCCCGGCCATCGCGTTGGTGACCCCGCTGTTCCAGCTCTTTGGAAACCTCGAATGGATCGGCACCTACCGCGCGATGATCATCCCGAACATCTCCTTCGCGCTACCGCTGACGGTCTATACGCTGCTGAGCTTCTTCCGCCAGCTTCCCTGGGAGCTGGAGGAGGCTGCCCGCGTGGACGGCGCTTCCCGCGGTCAGGCCTTCCGCCTCGTGCTCCTGCCCTTGGCCGCGCCCGCGCTGTTTACCACCGCCATCATCGCTTTCATCACAACGTGGAACGAGTTCATGCTGGCCAAGCAGCTATCCACCACCGCCACTGAGCCGGTGACCGTGGCTATCGCGCGTTTCTCGGGCCCCTCGGCCTTCGAGTACCCCTACGCCGCCACCATGGCCGCGGGCGCACTGGTGACGATTCCGCTGATCATCATGGTGCTCATCTTCCAGCACCGCATCGTTGCCGGCCTCACCGCCGGCGGTGTTAAGGCCTAATGCGCCGCGCTCTGCTGTGGGACACCGCGCTGGGTTTCGTTGGTTTCTTTGCGTTCCTGGCGCTGGTGCAGGCAGTCCTCAACCTTTTTCACCCCTCCCCCGCTATCTGGCCGGGGCTCCTCGCGGGCGCGCTGTGCCTGGCGGAGTTTCTGCTGTGGCGGGCTAAACGGAAGGATCTCCGATGACCTGGCACGACAACGCCATTTTCTACCAGGCCCTCGTGGGCTCGTACAAGGACACCCGCGGCGAAGGCGTCGGCACGCTGCGCGGCGTTATTGAGAAGTTGGATTACCTCAAGTGGCTCGGCGTGGACTGCCTGTGGCTCTCCCCGTTCTATGCCTCCCCGCTGCGCGATGATGGCTATGACATTGCCGATTACTACTCCATCCACCCTGATTACGGCACGATGGAGGACTTCGAGGAGCTCGTCACCGAGCTCCACGCGCGTGGCATGCGGCTGATGACGGACCTGGCGTTCAACCACACCTCCACCGATCACCCGTGGTTCCAGGCCTCGCGCACCGATCCGGAAGGGCCGTACGGTGACTACTACGTGTGGGGCGATGATCCCCTGCGCTACCCAGAGATCCGCATCATCTTCACCGATACGGAAACCTCGAATTGGGCGTGGGATCCGGAGCGCAAGCAGTACTACTTCCACCGCTTCTACTCGCACCAGCCGGACTTGAACTATGACAACCCGAAGGTCCGCGAGGAAGTGTTCAAGATCCTCTCCTTCTGGCTGGACAAGGGCGTGGACGGCTTCCGCCTCGATGCCATTGCATACCTCTACGAGCGCGATGGTCTGGGTGGCGAGTCCCTGCCGGAAACAGTCGAGTTTGTGGAAAGAATCCGCGCTTTCATCGACGAGAACTATCCCGAGGCCATCATGATCGCGGAGGCCAACCAGCCGCCGCAAGACACCATGGAGTTCTACGGCACGGGCAATCGCTTCCACATGGTGTTCAACTTCCCCGTCATGCCGCGGCTCTACCAGGCCCTTGCACTGGGTGACGCCACACCGGTCTACGAGATCATGGCGGAGCTTCCGGAGCTGCCCCAGGGATGCCAGTGGGGCACCTTCCTGCGCAATCACGACGAGCTAACGCTGGAGATGGTCAACGAGGACCAGCGCGCCATCATGTACGAGCACTTTCTGCCGGATGATCAGATGCGCGCTCACGTGGGTATCGCGCGGCGGCTCGCCCCGCTGTTGGGCAACGACTACCGCAAGATTGAGCTCTTCTATTCCCTCCTCATGACGCTACCGGGCGCGCCTTTCTTGTATTACGGCGATGAGATTGGCATGAACGACGCCCCCGAGCTGCCCGACCGCGATGCTGTCCGCACCCCTATGCAGTGGGAGCCGGGCGAGGGCGCAGGTTTCAGTACATCCGCTCAGACGCGCCGCCCCATCGTTGGCGGGATTGGTATTTCGGTGGAGGAGCAGCTTGCCGACGACTCCTCGATCCTCCACCGCATTCGCAGCCTCATCCAGCAACGCAAGGCGCATCCGGAACTCGGCACCGCGCCTTTCGAGGCGGTGGAGACCGGCCACGCGGGCGTGCTGGGATTCCAGCGCGGTGAATTATTGTGCTTGCACAACTTCACCGAAGAAGCCGTAGACTTAGGACCAGTCGAACTGGGACCCTTCGGTTATGCCTGGCTTCCGGTGGAGGCTTAACGGTCTTTTAACGAAAACGGTAAACAGAACATGAACAGTCGATGTATTGTGCTGTAACTTTTGAGGTTTTTTAGCGTTTTATGACCAATTAAAGATACATAATGCCTGTTTGCCGAGGTCACCGGCCTTTAGCGCACAATTGGCACCATTACCTTTCGGGACTATCGTCAACCGCGGTTAGCTCGCAGTCGTCGCGCCACCCCTTTGGCCCCGACACGCTGACCCCTCTTTGCAGATTATTGCCCTAGTCCTGAAAGGGATCACGCTCGTGTCAGCGACTCTTATCATCTTGGCCATCGTGGTCATCACGGCACTGGCCTTCGACTTCACCAACGGTTTCCACGACACAGCCAACGCTATGGCGACGTCGATTGCCACCGGCGCACTGAAGCCGTTCACCGCCGTTGCCATTTCCGCCGTCCTCAACCTCATCGGCGCATTCCTCTCCGTCAATGTGGCCGCCACCGTGGCCAAGGGAATCGTCAACCTTGACCAGTACGATGTCTCCGTCCCCGCCGACGGCGACGCCCTGCTCATGGTCGTCTTCACCGGCCTCATCGGCGGCATCACCTGGAACCTATTTACCTGGCTCCTTGGTATGCCGTCTTCATCCTCCCACGCCCTCTTTGGTGGCCTCATCGGCGCTGCCTTCGCAGCCCTGGGCACCGGCGGCGTGGCGTGGTCCTCCATTGTCGGCAAGATCATCATCCCGGCTATTGCCTCCCCACTCATCGCCGCTCTGGTTTCCGCCTGCGGTACCGCCCTGGTGTACTGGGTGACCAACACCATCCCGAGCAAGGTCAAAAACGAGCACTTCCGCCACGGCCAGATCGTGACCGCCTGCCTCGTATCCCTGGCCCACGGCACCGGTGACGCACAGAAGACGATGGGCGTTATCTTCCTTGCCCTCGTTGCCGCTGGCGAGGCCAACTCCGATTCCCGCATCCCGACCTGGGTCATCGTGGCCTGTGCCGTCGCGATTGCCGCCGGCACCATGTCGGGCGGCTGGCGCGTCATCCGCACCCTGGGCAAGGGGCTGGTTGAGATTGAGTCCCCGCAGGGCATGGCCGCTGAGGCCACCTCCGCCGCCATCATCCTAACCTCCGCCACCGGCGGTATGGCGCTGTCCACCACCCACGTGTCCACCGGTTCCATCCTGGGTACCGGCCTGGGCCGCAAGGGGGCGAAGGTTCGCTGGGGCGTCGCCATGCGCATGGTGGCCGCGTGGCTCATCACCCTTCCGTGCGCCGCCTTCGTCGGCTTCGTTACATGGTGGATTGCCAACGGCGTTGGCGCAGCCACCAACACCATGGTGGGTGCCATCGTTGACCTGATCATCCTGCTGGGAATGGTCGCCCTCATCCTCCTGCGCGCTCGCCGCAACCCGGTTGACGCTAATAACGTCAACGACGACTGGGACGAGGACTCCGAGTCCGTCGACTCCTCGATGTCTCACCGCGAAAAGGTCGCCGCAGGCGTTTCGACCGGCAACGCCCCCGGCGCCGCAGACGCCGTCAATGATGTGGTCAAGTCCCACACCGCCAACAAGGACAACTAAGGATTCCAATCATGACCGCAATGGAAATCGTCACCGCCCTCATCCGTGTGGCTGCACTAGCTCTCGCCTTCGGCGCGGGCATCCCGCTCCTCTTCGCTTTGGGCATGCGCTGTATGACCGGCGACCCCATCCGCAACGCCGAAGGCGTCGTCGTTGATGACACCGCAGCCTCACCCCAAATGAAGATGCTTGGCTGGACGGTATACGCCGTTCTTGGCTTCGTCATCCTTATCGCTATCACATGGATTGCAAAGGACTCCATCGCCCACTACTTCGGCTGGGAGCCTTTTGCCGGAATCGCTGGCGGACACTAAGCCCCTAACACCCCTCCCACCGACAGCACCGACAGCCCCGTCGCCCTACACGGCGGGGCTGTCTTTTTGTCTTTATTAATTCTCCCCCGCGGTGGGAAGCTCATGAGTGTCCCTGGTCACACATCAGCCAAGGTAAACAAAAAGTTAACTTAACTTGAAATCTATGTAGCGTTTTGGGCGTTTACGCGATATAGTTGGTGAATCCCAACGGTACGGTACCCCGTACCTTTACTACGAGAGGCAAAAAAGGGGCGAGCAAGAATGAATACTATTTCCGGCTTTATTTCCACCATTGCTAACACATTCAAGACCGCCACCGGCACCGGTCTTGACACCATTACCGCTGCACCCATTGCAGCACAGGTGGCAGAAGATCTACTCAAGCACGATCTCATTCCGGCAACCCATACCGACATCGAGGAAAGCTTCGCCGCCCTCACGGGCGACTTCCCCCGGGAAGGCGACCTTGCCGAGGTAGAACTTTTCCTCGACAGCTTCGGATGGCTTGCATAAAATCCTTCACCAAACCCCGTCCCCATGGGCGGGGTTTTCTCATGCGACCACCCTTCAAACGGCGCATTTCGCGCCCACTACACTGTCAGCCATGCACCCAACACGCCGTTTGCGAGGATTCCCTCATCTTTTCCACCGCCCCTCACCTGCCCGAACGTAAAATGTGAGCGAAATCACCCGTGCGCCGCTATACATTCCCATACAAAACTTCTCTACACTGCCAAACATGACTATTTCCTCACATTTGTCGGAGCTTGACTCCCTGAGCGCCGACACCACCGCAGGCAAGATCGCTGAACTGAAGAGGCGTCGCGAAGCAGCGGCGCAGCCCATGGGCGAGAAAGCCCACGAAAAGGTCCACGCCCAAGGCCGCCTCACCGCACGTGAGCGCTTGGACTATCTCCTCGACGAGGGCTCCTTCGTCGAGACCGATATGCTCGCCGTGCACCGCACCACGGACTTCGGCATGGGCAAGAAGCGCCCACTGACCGATGGCATCGTCACCGGCTGGGGCACCATCGACGGCCGCGAGGTCTGCATTTTCTCCCAGGACGGAACCGTCTTTGGTGGCGCACTCGGTGAGGTCTACGGCGAGAAGATGATCAAGATCATGGAGCTTTCCATCACCACCGGCCGCCCGCTCATCGGCCTATACGAGGGTGCCGGCGCCCGCATCCAGGACGGCGCCGTGTCCCTGGACTGGATTGCCAAGACCTTCTACCAGAACGTCAAGGCTTCCGGCATCGTCCCGCAGATCTCCGTCATCATGGGCGCGTGCGCCGGCGGCAACGCCTACTCCCCTGCCCTGACTGATTTCGTGGTGATGGTGGACAAGAAGTCCAAGATGTTCGTCACCGGACCAGACGTCATCAAGACCGTCACCGGCGAAGAAGTCAGTCAAGAAGAACTCGGCGGCGCGGGCGTCCACATGCACAAAGCAGGAACCTCGCACTACACCGCCGCCAGCGACGAGGAAGCCCTGGATTGGGTCCACGACTTGCTGACCTACCTTCCCTCCAATAACCGCCAGCTGACCCCGGTTGAGCCCTACGAAGACCTGGGCGAAGAAACCGCCGACGACCTCATGCTGGATGAGATCATCCCGGATTCCCCAAACCAGCCCTATGACGTCAAGGAGGTCATCGAGGCCCTCACCGATGACGGTGACTTCCTGGAGATCCAGGCCGACCGCGCCGATAACGTGGTCACCGCCTTCGGACGCATCGAAGGCCGCACTGTTGGTTTCGTTGCTAACCAGCCCCAGGTCTTCGCCGGCTGCCTCGACATCGATTCTTCCGAGAAGGCCGCCCGCTTCGTGCGCACCTGCGATGCCTTCAACATCCCTATCATCATGCTTGTCGACGTCCCCGGCTTCCTCCCCGGCGCCGACCAAGAACACGACGGCATCCTGCGCCGCGGCGCCAAGCTGCTCTACGCCTACGCCGAAGCCACCGTTCCCAAGATCACCGTCACCCTGCGCAAGGCATACGGCGGCGCCTACTGCGTGATGGGCTCCAAGGGGCTGGGCGCGGACATCAACCTGGCATGGCCCACCGCCCAGATCGCGGTCATGGGTGCAGCAGGTGCCGTCGGTTTTATCTATCGCAAAGAGATCAAGGCAGCCCATGAGAAAGGCCTCGACGTGACGGAACTGACCAAATCCTTCGAGCGCGAATACGAAGATCACATGCTCAACCCGTATAAGGCAGCAGAGCGCGGGCTTATCGACGCCGTCATTCTCCCCTCCGAAACCCGCAGTGCAATCGCTAAAAACCTGCGCTTCTTCACGGACAAGAATGTCGCGCGCCCATCGCGCAAGCACGGAAACATCCCGCTCTAGGCCGCGCTCGTTTCAGCACAAATCAGTGCAGCAGAAGCACTGTATTACACTAGTGTTCCATGACTGACTTGAAGACGACCGCTGGCAAGATCGAGGACCTGAGCGCCAAGCTCACCGAGTCCCGGGCGCCGCAGGGAGAAGTCCCGGCAGCCCGCAGCGCCATCGAGGCGCTCTTTGACGCCGGCTCCTTCGTGGAGACCGACGCCCTTGCTCGCCACCGCTCCACCGAGTTCGGCCGCGAGCACATCCGCCCCTACACCGATGGTGTCGTCACCGGCTTCGGCACCGTCGATGGCCGCAAGGTCTGCGCCTATGCGCAGGACGCCTCGTTGTTCGACGGCACCATGGGCGAGGTCTATGGCGAAAAGGTCACCAAGCTCTATGACCTGGCCATTAAGACCGGCGTGCCCATCGTCGCGCTCGTTGCCAGCGATAAGCCCCGCGCCCAGGAGGGCATCGTCTCCTCCGCCATGCAGGCCCGCATCCTCGCCCGCGCCACCACCGCCTCCGGCCTCATCCCGCAGATCACGGCGGTTTACGCGGAGTCCAAGGAGGCCTCGCTCGTGGCCGCGCTGTCCGATGTCGTCATCGCCCCCGACGGCGACGTGCAGGCGGACGGGGAGCACGAGGTGAGCGTCGCCAAGCGCGTGCTCTCCTATCTGCCCTCCAATAACCGTGCCGCCGCGCCCCGCACCGAGGCCACCATCGTTGCGGGTTCGGTGGAAGACAACATCAGCGAGGCCGACCACGCGCTCGATACCCTCGTGGGCGATGACGGCGCCGTGGATCTCGCCGACGTGGTCACCGCTACCTGTGAGGATGTTTTCGAGCTCGGCGCCTGGGTGCGCGGGGTCTTCACCGGCTTCGGCCGCGTGGAGGGACGCACGGTGGGCATCATCGCCAACCGCGACTCTCTCGATGCCGCAGCCGCCGCCAAGGCCGCGCGTTTCATTCGCCTGTGCGATGCCTTCAACACCCCCATCGTCGAGTTCGTCGACTCCCCGGCTCTGGATGTGGAGAAGGCAGCGTTGGCCAAGCTCGTGCATGCTTATGCTGCGGCGAGCGTGGGCAAGATCAGCGTGATCGTGCGCCGCGCGCACGGCACCGGCTACATCGCTTTCGGTTCCAAGGAGCTCGGTGCGGACCTGTCCTATGCGTGGCCGACGGCCGAGATCGCCGTGGCCGATGCCCCTGAACTGGCCGCTGAGCTGGAGCTGAGTGAGGACGAGGCCGCAGCCTACCTCACCCCGTACCAAGCCGCTGAGCGCGGTCTCGTCGATTCCGTTATTACCCCGGCAGCCACGCGCGGTTCCCTCATTGAGGGACTGCGCCTGCTGGATCGCAAGATTATTCCGACCCTGCCGAAGAAACACGGCAATATCGTTTTGTAGAGGTTTCCCCATGACCGCTTCCCTGTTTACCGTTCTCAACGGCAACCCCACCGACGCTGAGGTGGCGGCCCTGACCACGGTGCTCAGCCAGCTCGACTCCGAGGCGCGTGCCAAGGCCGCCGATACCCGCTCCGAGCGCGACCTGTGGGGCCAGCCGGGCGACGTGTTTAACCCGTCCGCCTTCCGCAACGTCCGCTACTACTAAGCACATGCGCCTGGTTCTGGCTTCTCAGTCCCCGTCCCGCCTGTCCATCCTGCGGGGTGCGGGCGTGGAACCCGTCATTGCCCCGGCCCACGTGGATGAGCGGGCCATCGAGGAGCGCCTGGCGGGTGCTGAGCCCGCCGAGATCGTCTGCGCACTCGCCACGGCCAAGGCAGAGGCCATTGCCCCGGACTATCCCGAGGACGTCGTGGTGGGCGGGGATTCCATGCTGCTTCTCGACGGCTCCCTCCAAGGCAAACCCCACACCCCCGAGGCCACCGTGGAGCGCTGGCACGCGCAGGCCGGCCGCGCCGCGGAGCTCATCACCGGCCACTGCGTGCTGCGCGGCGAGGAGCGCTTCGTGGAGGCCTCGCGCACGACGGTGCACTTTGCGGAAGCTACTGCCGCCGATATCGAGGCCTATGCTCGCACCGGCGAGCCGCTGGAATGCGCCGGCGCCTTTACCCTGGAGGCCCTCGGCGGTTGGTTCATCGACCGCATTGAGGGCGATCCTTCCTCCGTCATCGGCCTTTCGCTGCCGGTGCTGCGCCGCGCTCTGTATTCCTTTGGACTCAACGTTTCCGACTTCTGGGCCCAGCCCTAATTCGGGGCGAGCCCTTCTAGTTGCGGGTGAATCCATCCAGCTGCGGGCGAACCTTTCTAGGTTCGCCCCCTCGCTGCCACATGGCTAGAGTGGGACGGCATGGAAATGAAAGATATGCTCGCTCCCCCGCCCATCAAGCTGCCGGCCGATCCGGGTGCTGACAGCACCTCCGATCTCACCGCAGGAATTGTCGCCCACCCGGATTCCCCGCTGCTGTGGGCACTGCTGGCGGAGCAGGAACTAGACAAGCACAAGGGCGCTGAACCCACCGCTTTCATCACCGCCTACGCTTATGCGCGTACCGGCTACCACCGCAGCCTCGACCGCCTGCGCGGCAATGGATGGAAGGGCTGGGGCCCTGTCCCCTTCTCCCATGAGCCTAACCAAGGCGTGCTGCGCGCGATTGCCGCACTGGGCCATGCTGCAAAGGCCATCGGTGAGGACGCGGAGTATGACCGCATCCGTCAAATGCTTTCCGACGCCGACCCCGAGTCCGTCGCCACGCTGCTGGACTAAGCAGCCAGTAGCGCCGTTGCGCGCTATCCCGCCTACCCCGGTCCGCCACATGGTTCTAGTCAACTGGTTCTACTCAAAAGGTTTAGCTGGGGGCAGGTGAACCATCTAGGTGCCCACAGATGGTTTGTTTAGGGGCACACGAACCTTCTGACCCGAACCATATGACTGGAACCATCCGTGGCGGCTAACGGGCCTCTCCGACGGGCATAGGGCTTTAAATACAAAAATCCCGCGGACCTCAAATAATGAGGCCGGCGGGATTAGTCTGTCTGCCCTAAAGCAGCGCAGGGATTGGTATGCGATTAAGCCTTGTCGCCGTCTGCCTTAGCAACAAGATCACCGGTGTTCTGCGCGGTGCGGATGTTTGCCACGAAGAACTCCAAGATCAAGCGGAACTGGATGACATAGAAAAAGAACGCGATTCCGCCAAAAATGACAGCGCCCAGGAACGCCAAGATTCCGCTGACAAAGCTGTCAGCAAAAGCCACGAAAGAGAAGAGGATCAATCCTGCCCAGGAGAGTCCTGCCAAAATGACGAGCAGAATGTAGATGAAGGAGGAGAACTTCAGGGTGACAAAGCTGCTGAAGGAGAAGTCAAACAGCGCCTTGAAGAAGCCCGTGCTCTTAGAAGAACCACCGTTCTGTGCGGCCTGCTGCGGGTACTGATTGTTCTGTGGAGAGGCAGCAAAGGGCGAGTTCTGCTGACCGAAGCCCTGCTGTTCCTGCGTACCAAAGCCCTGCTGGCTTTGGGAGCCGAACCCTTGCTGCTCCTGTCCACCAAAGCCCTGGTTCTGCTGCTGGTAGCTACCAAAACCGGACGTGGAGTTGGAGTGAGAAGCCTGGGCGCCGAAGCCATCACCAGACTGCTGCCCAAAACCCTGGCTCTGGTTGGATTCTGCCTGCGCACTGCCGCCAAAGCCTTCGCTGCCAAAGCCGCTGTTGCCGTAACCGTGGTTGCCGTAGCCCTGATTCGAGTTCGTCGCCTCAGCGGAGTGCTCGGCGCCAGCACTGCTATCGGAGTTGTAGGAAGCGTAGGAGGCGCCAAAAGAGTCATGGTTAGCGCGGGTGTCATGGCTTTCAGACTTGTTGTCAGATGACTCCGTGTTGGCAGAACCAGAGGCGGACTCAGACGCAGCAAAGCTGGAGCCAAAAGTGCTGTCCTTGGCCTCACCTTCAGACTCCGGCTGCGAATTCTGGGAAGACGCACTTCCGAACGAGGAGGTCTCAGCGGAGCTCTCGGAGTAATCGCCGTAGCCGGCCTGGCCGCCCCAGCCGAAGTTGGAGTTCTGTCCCTGGCTGTTCCACCCAGAAGCAGAATTATCGCTGCCGGACTGAGAGCTACCGTAGCCGCCAAAGCTACCGAAGCTGTTGTTCCCAGCGTTGTCGCCGTGGGAACCGTGAGCGTTGTAGTCGCCAGCGTTGTTATCGTTCTTGTCGCCGTTCTCACCAAACTGGTTGGGGTTCGTCATAGTTTTTAGACCTTTCGGAGAATCATTGATTTTCGCAGTGCGCTACAGCACGATACTGTCATAAATTTTTTACCCCACCGAACGTACCTGAGATCTTGCTCACCGGCAGCGCGAGTTAGGCAAATGCACCCCAGAAAACGACAGTTCCCCCCGCCACGGCAGGGGAAACTCAACAGGATTAGTGCGAAATAAATCGCTTAAGCGTGCTTGGCCTCCACGCGCTTGATGGCCTCAGCAGCCACCTTCTCCTGAATGCCCATGTCCAGCTCAGAGGTGAAGCCCACGCAGGAGCAGTTGATCTCACCAAGGACGTAAGTATCTTCGCCGTTTTCGCCGTCAGCCAGCATGAAGTCCGCGGTCCAGATCAGCGGGATGTTGTCACCGCCGAGCTTCTCTGCGATGACCGGGCGAACGTCAGCGAACATATCGACGAGCTCCTGCCACTCCTCCGGCTTTTGGTAGGTGTACTTGGCGCCGGAGAACAGGGTGGCGGAGAAGGCATCGCCGCCCTCGGCCGGCTTCTTGTGCACCACGAAGACCGGGTCCGGGCCCACGAGAAGAATACGAATCTCACCCTCAACGATGCGCGGCATGAAGCGCATGTCCACGAGCATGCCGTTGTCACCCACGATGTACTGATCGCAGAAGTCCATGAACTCGCCCAGCTCGCGCTCCTCGGAGTGGTTGTCCACAGCCTCGGTGCACTTGATCTTGGTGTCGAGCGACAGAGCCGTGCCCGGCTCGACGGACTCGGCCAGCTTCTCGTCGGCAAGGCGCACGCGCCAGATGCCGGAGCCGGTGGAGCCACGGTTCTGCTTAAGCACGCGCTCGCCGTAGGACAGGGAGGTCGGGAAGGTGTTGTGGAAGGACTCGACGTCGTAGTAGGCGGCGGTATCGGACGGGACCAGGTCGGTGTCGTTGAGCTTGACCAGGGCATCCTTAGCGCCGTAGGCCATCATCTCGTACGGGGTGGACATGCCGACCAAACCAGCGTCGGACAGCTTGGAGAGCAGGTCAAAGTAGCCCTTTTCACCGCCCGGGATGTTGCCCGGGTTCACGCGGGAGATGTAGGCATCAAAATTCTCGGATACATACTCGAAGAGCTTCTCGGACCACTCAGGGCGGTAGAACACGACCTCTGCATGCCAGCCTGCATCCTTGATGCAGTCGACGATTGGCATGGTGTCCTTACGGTGTCCGTTGATCTGCTTGTCTGATCCGCCCTCAACCTCGAAGACGACGATTGCCTTGTGCACAGTAATTCCCTTTCGCTAGGGGGTTGATGAGTGTCACTACTTAAAATAACCCAGGTTTGGCCCGCGCGCTCCCCTACAAAATCGGCCCAACAGAAGGTTAAAAAGCGAGATTAGCGCACTTTTCAGCCCCTGACCTGCATACTTGTTATAACCAGTAAGTGCGAAGCGGCACAACCCGCCCAAGAAATGTATCCAACACCACAAAAGGCTCTCCCCCGTGACCACTTTTCGGCCAAGCACGCTAGAGTTGAAGCGAACGTTCCCCCTTAACGAGAAAGGCAGGTGGACCGTGGCCGAATTCGACCCGAATCCCCCTTTCCAGGAATACGCGCACCCCGAGCGTCTCGTGTCCGCACCGTGGCTATCCGCGCGACTGGGCATTAACGGCCTCCACGTGATCGAGGTCGATGAGGATTCACTCCTCTACGATATCGGCCACATCCCCACCGCTATCCGTATCAACGTCCAGACGGAACTGCTCGATAGCACAACGAGGGACATCATCAGCGCCGAAGACTTCACCGCCCTCCTTCGCTCGAAGGGCGTCGAGCGCGATGACACCGTCATCCTGTACGGAGACAAGTCCAACTGGTGGGCCGCGTTCGCCCTGTGGATCTTTGAACTGTACGGCCACGAAGACGTGCGGCTTCTCGACGGCGGCAGGGACGCCTGGATGTCCGAAGAACGCGATACTTCCTTCATGGTTCCCGAACCATCCGTTTCCTCTTATCCGGAGGTTTCCCGCGAAGAATCCTCTCGCATCTTCGTCGATGAGCTGCGCGGATCCACCGCCACCGTTGTCGACACCCGCAGCCCAGACGAGTTCTGCGGCGAAGCCGCCTTCAAGAACGGAACCGGCGAGTCTGCCTACGGCACCACCTTGACGCACGGCCATATTCCCGGGGCCATCAACTTGGAATGGGATCGCGCGGTCTACCCCAACGGCTGCTTCCGTACACTCAGCGAGCTCAAGGTCAACTATGGTGAGCTAGAGCCCGCAACGGAAACCGTCCTTTACTCGCATGTCGGCGCTCAGGCCGCGCACACCTGGTTTGTGCTGAAGTACCTGCTCGGCTTCGACACCCCGCGCGTCTACGATGGCTCGTGGGCAGAGTGGGGCAACATGGTTCGCATGCCCGTTGAGCGCTAGCAACACGCCGAAATAAGCCCGCATCCTCGCTGGTGCGGGTTTATTTTTTGACACGAAACCAAGACGTGACGGTATCCTCATGTTTTGGTGTGCAAGAATAGTACGCAGTCCTATCAGAAAAATTGGAGGAGGGTTCCTGCCGTGGCAGTTGAAACCAAGAACATCACCAAGGTCCTCGTGGCCAACCGCGGTGAGATTGCGGTCCGCGTCATCCGTGCGGCTCGCGATGCCGGCATCGCATCCGTAGCGGTTTATGCCGAGCCCGATGCTGACGCCCCATTCGTCACGCTTGCCGACGAAGCCTTCGCACTCGGCGGCCAAAACTCCGCTGAGTCTTACCTCGATATCAACAAGATTCTCGACGCCGCCTCCAAATCCGGCGCCGACGCTATCCACCCCGGCTATGGCTTCCTCTCCGAGAACGCCGACTTTGCCCAGGCCGTCATCGACGCCGGCCTGATCTGGATCGGCCCCTCGCCGCAATCGATTGCGGACTTGGGTGACAAGGTCACCGCCCGCCACATTGCCGAGCGTGCCGACGCGCCCATGGCACCGGGTACCAAGGATCCCGTCGCCAGCGCCGAAGAGGTCGAGGCCTTCGCCGACGAGCACGGCCTGCCCGTTGCCATCAAGGCTGCCTTCGGCGGCGGTGGCCGCGGCATGAAGGTCGCTCACACCCGCGAGGAGATCAAGGACCTCTACGAGTCCGCCACCCGCGAGGCCACCGCAGCCTTCGGCCGCGGCGAGTGCTTCGTTGAGCGCTACCTGGATAAGGCCCGCCACGTCGAGGCGCAGGTCCTGGCTGACCAGCACGGCAACGTCGTCGTCATGGGCACCCGCGACTGCTCCTTACAGCGCCGCTTCCAGAAGCTCGTCGAAGAGGCCCCTGCCCCCTTCCTCACCGATGAGCAGCGCGCCTCCATCCATGAATCCGCCAAGCGCATCTGCCGCGAGGCCGGATACTACGGCGCTGGTACGGTGGAGTACCTCGTAGGTGCGGATGGACTCATCTCCTTCCTCGAGGTCAACACGCGCCTCCAGGTGGAGCACCCCGTTACCGAAGAAACCACCGGCTACGACCTCGTTCGCGAGCAGTTCCGCATCGCCGAGGGCCGCGAGCTTTCCATCGCCGAGGACCCGACCCCGCACGGCCACGCCTTCGAGTTCCGCATCAACGGCGAGGACGCCGCTGCGGGCTTCATGCCGGCTCCTGGAACCATCGTCTCCTACTCCGAGCCTTCCGGCCCGGGCGTGCGTATGGATTCCGGCGTGCGCGAAGGTTCCGTCATCGGCGGACAGTTCGATTCCATGCTGGCCAAGCTCATCGTCTGGGGCCCGGACCGCGAGACCGCCATCGCGTGCGCACGCCGCGCGCTGTCCGAGTACCGCATCGAAGGCCTGCCCACGGTTATCCCCTTCCACCAGGCAATCCTCACCGATCCTGCCTTCACCGCCGAGGACGGCAACTTCACGGTCTACACCAAGTGGATCGAGGAAGAGTGGGTCAACGAGCTGCCCGAATACACCGACACCGCCGAAGCACCTGAGGATGAGGACCAGGAAGCACCCCAGAAGTTCGTCGTCGAGGTTGGCGGCCGCCGCATCGAGGTTGCCCTGCCGGGCAACTTGCTCTTGGGTGGCGGCAACAAGCGCAAGAAGTCGAAGAAGCGCCGCGGTAAAGGCGCAGCAGCCAACGTGTCCGGTGACGCCGTGACCGCACCGATGCAGGGCAGCGTCATCAAGGTCGCCGTCGAAGAAGGTCAGGAAGTCGAAGAGGGCGAGGTCGTCGTCGTCCTCGAGGCCATGAAGATGGAAAACCCTGTCAAGGCCCACAAATCCGGCACCGTGACCGACCTCAAGGTGTCCACCGGCACGCAGATCAACAAGGGCGAGCCGATTCTGGAGATCAAGTAATTTGCCGATGCTTCCTTACGGCCTGGGAGCACTGCAATAACCTTGCTTCAGTCAGCAACGTTACATACTCTTTGTACGTGATACCCCGGTGGAGCTCTGCTCCGGGTCACTGACTCGCTGAGTACAACTTACCGGGGTGCTGACTTGTCGCTCTGAGGGGATGCAACAGTGGCGCATCAGGATAGCGCCACCAACTCCACTCGAACCACTCAGTGAGTAGCTAGATTCAGAGATCAAGTAGCCTCGAAAGGCATGAGCGTTAACGATTCTGAGTTCGGTGTACGGTTGGCCAAGGAGCACGACCGTACCTACCTCTCCCGTCTCCTTTTCCTCGCCGATGTCCTCGGTGACGAGGACGCCCATATCGGGGATTTCCACACCCCTGACGTAGGACTGTACGTTGACGAATGGTCGCCCCATGTCGACGGCGGCGTCATCGCAGTCTCCAGCCACCGCGTCCCCGTCGGTGGTGCGTGGCTGCGCTACTACACCACTGAAGCGAAGGGTGCCGCCTACGCCGGCAACCCCGAGGCCGATCCTTTTGATGAGTCCCAGTGGGCCACCGACCTCGACCCGGAGGAGATCCCCGAGCTCTTCATTGCTGTGGAGTCCCGCTACAGGGGCTTAGGCGCTGGGCGACGCCTCCTGCGCAACGCCTGCGACCTCGCCGAGGCGCAGCAGGCTCCCGCCGTATCGCTGTGGATTGAGCCGGAGAATACCGGCGCCCGCAAGCTGTATGAATCCGAAGGCTTCGTCGACATCGACGTGCCCGGCCGCCCGGATGCTCACGTGATGCTCAAGCGCTTCTAGTACGCAAACCGACAAAAGGTGTCGACTATACTCGACACTTCCTCGGTTTCTTGTAAAAGTGTCGACTATACTCGACGCCTTCGGCGGCGCGCCGACGACAGCGCCAAGAGCGACGTTGCTCACCCACCCATGACCCAAGTCGGGTGACAACGACCGTTTCCGTAGAACGCTGCACGTATCTTCGCGAAACGGATTACCTTCTTCGCACCCCTCGCAACGCACAGCATCTGCATGCCTCCATCGACATGCTGGAGACATCTGCCAAAAGGCGTTTTCACGGCTAAAAACGCCTTTTACTCATTGCAGATGGCGTTCTTGGACCCAAAGATGCCTTCTGCCAGATGCCTTTTACGAGGCACGCCCTCCTGACTTAGGCCAATGCAGTGCGGAAAAATCCCACCCCACCGCCGAAAACCACCGGTGAGCAGCGCCAAGAATGACGCTGCTCACCCATCCATGACCTAAGTCGACTTTTAGTTGATAACGGCGATGAGGTCGCCGCCCTCCACCTTGGTGGCGGCGCCAATGGCGACGCGCTCGATGGTGCCATCCTTGGTGGCGGAAATAGAGGCTTCCATCTTCATGGCCTCGATGACGGCGATCTGGTCGCCGGCCTTGACCTCGTCGCCAGGCTTGGCGGTCGGGTTCACCACGCCGGCGAACGGTGCGGCCACGTGGCCCTCGTTGGACGGATCGGCCTTCTCCACGGTGGCGACGGTGGACTCGACGTTGTTGTCGCGCACCTTGAGCGGGCGGATCTGGCCGTTGACGTTGAGCACGACGTTGCGGATGCCCTTCTCGTCCGGCTCACCCATTGCGTCAAGACGCAAGGTGACGGGCTTGAGGTCCGCGCGGTCGTTGGAGCCCTCCGGGAAGTGGTGAACAATGTAGTCCTTACCTTCTTCCAGACCGTAGAAGAAGACCGTGTCCGTCAGCGCCTCGGTGTTGCCGTAGGTGCGGCGGAACTCGTTGAACTCCTCGAACTGCTTCGGGAAGAGCAGGCGGTTGAGGGAAGCGCGGCGCTCGGTGGAATCATCCGAAGCCAGGTGCTTCTTCTCATCCTCCGGCACGGGCTTGACGGTGACGTCGCCAGGCGCGCGGCCCTCCAGGACCTTATCGCGCAGCGGCGGCCAACCACCCGGAGGCGTACCGAGCTCACCGCGCAGGAAGGCGATGACGGAATCCGGGATGTCGTACTTGGTGGGGTTCGCCTCAAAGTCAACCGGGTCTACGCCAGCGCCCACAAGGTGCAGGGCGAGGTCACCGACCACCTTGGAGGACGGGGTCACCTTGGTCGGGCGGCCGAGCATCTCATTCACCGCAGCGTAGGTGTCCTCGATGATCTCGAAGCGATCCTCCAAGCCCAGAGCGGTAGCCTGCGCGCGAAGGTTGGACAGCTGGCCACCTGGAATCTCGTGGCGGTAGACGCGGCCGGTCGGTCCAGGAATACCCTTCTCGAAGGGCTGGTAGAGCTGGCGGACGGCCTCCCAGTACGGCTCAAGGTCGGAGACGGCCTTGAGGGAGATGCCGGTATCACGAGAGGAGTTCGAGAATGCCGCGATGATGGCGGACAGCGAAGGCTGGGAGGTAGTGCCCGCCAGCGGCGCGGAAGCACCGTCGACGATGTCGGCACCAGAAAGCGCTGCCGCGTAGTAGGTGGCCAACTGACCGCCAGCGGTGTCGTGCGTGTGCACGTGAACCGGCAGGTCGAACTCCTTGCGCAGAGCCATAACCAGCTTCGATGCGGACTCCGGACGCAGCAGGCCCGCCATGTCCTTGATAGCCAGGACGTGAGCGCCGGTGTTGACAATCTCCTCGGCCAGCTTGAGGTAGTAGTCCAGCGTGTAGAGCTTCTCATCCGGGGAGCACATGTCGCCAGAGTAGGCCATAGCGACCTCAGCCACGGTGGTGTTGGTCTCCAGGACGGCGTCGATAGCCGGGCGCATCTGGGTGACGTCGTTCAGCGCGTCGAAGATGCGGAAGACATCCACACCAGACTTGGCGGCCTCCTGCACGAAACCGGTGCACACATCGTTGGAGTACGGCGAGTAGCCCACGGTGTTGCGGCCGCGCAGCAGCATCTGGATGTTCTGGTTCGGCATGGCCTCACGCAGCAGATCCAGGCGCACCCACGGGTCTTCCTTGAGGAAGCGCATGGCGACGTCGTAGGTCGCACCGCCCCATGCCTCCACCGAGTACAGCTCCGGGGTCATGCGGGCGACGGCTTCAGCGGCGGTGACCAACGCGGTACCGCGCACGCGGGTGGCCAGCAGGGACTGGTGGGCGTCACGGAAGGTGGTATCAGTGACGGCAAGAGCGTCCTGCTTGCGGATCTTCTCCGCCCACTTTTTCGGGCCCAGCTCCAACAGTTCATCGCGGGAACCGCGCGGCAGCTCAGAGTTAAAGTCCAGATCCGGCAGCTTGTCGAAGGGGCGCAGGGTGGTCGGGCGCTCGCCGTTCGGCTTGTTGACGGTCACATCAGCGATGTAGTCGATGATGCGGCCAGACTCATCCACGGCCGGTGGGGCCTTGAGCAGGTCCGGGTGCTCCGGAATGAAGCTGGTGTCCACGCGGGTGTTGACGAAGTCCGGCTCGCGCAGCAGTGCGCGCAGGAAGCCGATGTTGGTGGCCACGCCGGCCACCGTGAACTCGTTGAGCGCGCGCTGCGCACGTGCCACGGCCTGCTCAAAGTTGACTCCACGGCAGGTCATCTTCACCAGCAGGGAGTCGAAGTTCGGGGAGACCTCAGCGCCGACGGCCGTTGCGCCGTCGAGACGCACGCCTGCGCCGCCCGGCGAGCGGTACTGGGTCAGCGTGCCGGTATCCGGGCGGAAGCCATTGGAGGGATCCTCGGTGGTGATGCGGCACTGGAGCGCCGCGCCGGTGATGTGGATGTCCTCCTGCTTGAGGCCCAACTCCTCGAGGGAGAAGCCCGCCGCAATCTGCATCTGGGACTTCACGATGTCCACGCCAGTGACCTCCTCGGTCACGGTGTGTTCCACCTGCACGCGGGGGTTCATCTCGATGAAGACGTGGTTACCCTTCTCATCGACGAGGAACTCGACGGTGCCGGCGCCTTCGTAGTTGATGTGCTCGCAGAACTTCACGGCGTCCGCACAGATGCGGTCACGCAGCTCTGGGTCCAGCGTGGGTGCCGGGGCGATCTCGACGACCTTCTGGTGACGGCGCTGCACGGAGCAGTCACGCTCAAACAGGTGCAAGACGTTGCCGTGGGAGTCAGCCAGAATCTGCACCTCGATGTGCTGCGGACGAATCACCGCGGTCTCGAGGTAAACGTTGCCATCGCCGAAGGCTGCCTCAGCTTCGCGGGAGGCCTCAGCACACTTGGTCTTGAGCTCCGCCTCGTTCTCGATGAAGCGCATACCGCGGCCGCCACCGCCGGCCACTGCCTTCACGAAGACGGGGAAATTAAAGTCCTTGGCGTATTCCGCCAGCTTGTCGACGTCCGTCGAGGGCTTCGAGTCCTTCAGAGTCGGCAGCCCCGCCTCCTGGGCAGCGGCTACCGCGGCGGCCTTATCACCGGTCAGGTCCAAGGTCTCCGGGGTCGGACCAATGAACTTAATGCCGTTGTCACGGCAGGCACGCGCCAAATCGGCACGCTCCGATAGGAAGCCGTAACCAGGGTAAATGGCATCTGCGCCGGACTTCTTGGCGGCGCGAATGACCTCATCGATGTCGAGGTATGCCTTGACCGGCTGGCCCTCGGTACCGATGCGCACTGCCTCATTGGCAAAAGCGCGGTGGAAGGAGTTGCGGTCTTCCTTTGGATAAATTGCAACGGTCTTGGAGCCGACCTCAAAGGCAGCGCGGAAGGCGCGCACGGCAATCTCACCGCGGTTGGCCACCAAGATCTTAGAGAAGGACTTGTGAGCAGTATCAGACACTGGGAGTGATCCTTTCAGATAAGCACAATACGAACTTAAGGATAGTGTCCGAGGCGACAATGCGGGCGGAAATCGGTATACCAAACAACAGAAATTCACGCGCCGCAGGGGACTCGGACAAAGAATTAAAACCAGCGCACGAAGAGAATCGTTCGTGCGCTGGTTTTATGTTCTCCGTTAGCTAATGCTGCATTAGCGAACTTTGCTTTTCTAGATCTGCTTCGGCGGAACGGAGCGCTGCTCCTTGCCGTTGTAGGCAGACAGCGGGCGGATGAGGGAGTTGTTCTCGTTCTGCTCCACGATGTGTGCGGTCCAGCCGGTGATGCGGGCCATCACGAAGATCGGGGTGAAGAACTCAATGTCGAAACCAAGGATGTGGTACGCGGGGCCAGCCGGGAAGTCCAGGTTCGGCTGGATCTTGATGGAGGTGTTCTCGTACATGGTCTTGGCCATCTTCTCGTACATCTCCACCCACTGCTCCTGGCCGTGGTCCTTGGCCAGCTCGCGGAAGGCAGCCTCCATGGTCGGAACACGGGAGTCACCGTTCTTGTACACGCGGTGACCGAAGCCCATGACGAGCTCCTTGTTCTTGAGCTTGTTGAGCGTCCACTCCTCTGCCTTGGCCGGGTCACCGACCTCCAGGAAGTTCTTCATCACGGCCTCGTTAGCACCACCGTGTAGCGGGCCCTTGAGGGCGCCGATGGCGGCGGTGACGGCGGAGTAGGTATCCGACATCGTGGAGGTCACCACGCGGGCAGCGAAGGTGGAGGCGTTGAAGGAGTGCTCAGCGTAGAGGATGAGGGACTTATCAAAGGCCTCAATATCGGAGCGCGACAGGGCCGGCGAGCCCTCCTCCTCACCGAAGACCATCCACAGGAAGTTCTCCGCAAAGCCCTTCTTGCGGGAAGGCTCGATGTAGCCCTCACCGCGGCGACGGCGGATATCGAGGGCGACGATGGTCGGCAGCTTCGCCATGAGCTCCAGCGCGGTGCGGCGGATGTGCTCGGAATCCTTGGTGTACTCCTCCGGATCCTGGGAACCAATGAAGGAGACTGCGGTGCGCAGAACGTCCATCGGGTGGCAAGACTTCGGCATGGAGGTGATCAGGTCAATGAGGTGGCGGTCCAGGTGGCGCAGCGCCTTCTCACGAGCGGAGAAACGGACCAGTTCATCCTGGGACGGCAGCTCGCCGTTCCACAGCAGGTAAGCAACCTCCTCGAAGGAGCAGTAGCGTGCCAGCTCCTGGACCGGGTAGCCGCGGTAGGTCAGGGAGTTGGTCTCCGGGACAACCTTGGACACGGCGGTCTCATCGACGACGACGCCGTACAGGCCCTTGCGGATTTCTGGGGTTTCAGACATGGTGTTTTCTCCTTTTTATTGGGTTCTAGTGTGAGTTTCAGGCCGTGTGCCCTAGTCGAAGGTGGGCTTGTAGCTGTCCTTGGAGTAGGTGAACACGCTCTGGTCGAAGGCGTTGTACTCGTCGTAGCGCACCAGCTCATACAGGCGGGAGCGGTGCTGCATGCGGTCGAGCCATTCCTCGGATTGCAGGCCGGTTTCCTGCATGTCGCGGAGGAATTCTTCGGTAGCGCCCATGGCCACGCGCAGGGTGGATACCGGCCAGATGACGGCGTTATAGCCCAGCTCCTCGATGCGCTTGGCGGACAGCAGCTCGGTCTTGCCGAACTCCGTCATGTTGGCCAGCAGCGGGGTGTCCACGGCGGCGCGGAACTTTTCAAAGTCCTCCGGCGAGTACAGGGCCTCAGTGAAGATGAGGTCCGCGCCGGCGTCGGCGTAGGCCTTGGCGCGCTCGATGGCCTCATCGATGCCGTGGATGCCGGCGGCATCGGTGCGCGCACAAATGATGAAGTTCTCATCGCGGCGCTCGTTGACCGCGGCGGTGATGCGGCGAACCATAAGGTCCGTCGGCACCACTTCCTTGCCATCGAGGTGACCGCAGCGCTTCGGGTTGACCTGGTCTTCCAGGTGGCAGCCGGCCAGGCCGGCGTCCTCCAGCGCGGCAACCGTACGGGCGGCGGACATGGGCTCGCCGAAGCCCGTGTCGGCGTCGACAAGCACAGGCAGGTCCGTGGCGCGGGCAATGTGCCCGGCGCGCTGCGCCACCTCAGTGAGGGTGGTGAGACCAATGTCCGGCAGACCCAAATCATTAGCCAGCACCGCGCCGGAGACATAGACGCCGCCGAAGCCGCCGATGTCCTGGATGAGCCGCGCGGTCAACGGGTTGAAGGCGCCCGGCAGCGTGGTAATTCCCGGTGCGTTCAGCGCCTCGCGGAAGCTCTTGCGCTTGTCTGCATTGCTGGTAGTAGAGCCAAATAGGCCAGCCATTTAGAACAGTCCCTTCGGGGTCTCGGGTGCGGTGGCGATAGCCTCGTCGGTGAGGCGAACGTTGAGCTCGCTCAGGTCGGTGAGGTTTTCCAGGTTCTGGGCGGCAGCGAGGAAGCGCTCCTGTTCCTCCTCCGATACCTTGCCGGCGGCGAGCTTCTTGAACTTGTTGATGTACTCCTCGCGGCCGAAGGGGCGGGCGCCGAGCGGGTGGGCGTCGGCCACCGCGCGCTCATCCTCAATCACGGTGCCGTCCTTGAAGGTAATGACAGCCTTGCCGCCGAAGGCCTTCTCCTCCAGGTCGTTGGAGTGGTAGCGGCGGGTCCACTCGGGGTCCTCGACGGTGGAAATCTTGTGCCACAGGTCGATGGTGTCCTGGCGGTGCTTGCGCTCGTCGGAGTAGGAGGTCTCGTAGTCCCACTCGCCGTCCTGCAGGGCCACGGCGAAGATGTACATGATGGAGTGATCCAGAGTCTCACGGGAGGCGTTCGGGTCCATCTTCTGCGGGTCGTTGGCGCCGGTGCCGATGACGTAGTGGGTGTGGTGCGAGGTGTGCAGGACGATGGACTCGATGTCCTCCACCTTCAGGCCCTTCTCAGCCAAGGTCTTCTTGAGGGCAAAGGCCATGTCAATCGGGGCCTGTGCCTGGTACTCCGCGGAGTGCTCCTTGGTGTAGGTGTCCAGGATGGCGCGCTTTTCCTCGCCCTCAGCCGGGAGAGGGACGGTGTAGGTGCGCTCCGGAGAGTGGAGCATCCAGGCGATGAAGCCGTCCTCGCCTTCCCAAATCGGGGCCGGGGCACCCTCGCCGCGCATGGAGCGGTCTACTGCTTCGATGCCCATCTTGCCGGCAAACGCCGGTGCATAGGCCTTCCAGGAGGAGATGAGGCCCTTGCGGGACTGGCGGGTGGCGGTGGTGGTGTGTAGCGCCTGGCCGATGGCCTGGTAGATGGTGTCGACGTCGAGGCCGAGCATGGTGCCGATGCCCGCGGCGACGGAGGGGCCGAGGTGCGCCACGTGGTCGATCTTCCACTCGTGAAGGCAAATGCCCTTGACCAGGTTGACCTGGATTTCGTAGCCGGTGGCGATACCGCGGATGAGCTCCTTGCCGGTCAGCCCCTTGTGCTGTGCCACGGCCAGGATTGGCGGGATGTTATCGCCCGGGTGGGAGTATTCGGCGGCGAGGAAGGTGTCGTGGTAGTCCAGCTCGCGCACGGCAGTGCCATTGGCCAGGGCTGCCCACTCGGCGGAGTAGGTGCCGTCAACACCAAAGATGGTGGCTCCGCCTTTTTGAGCCGGGTGGGCCTGAGCGATGACTCGGGCGGAGGTCACCGGGCGGCGGGTGGCAGAGGCCACGGCCACGGAGGCGTTATCGATGATGCGATTGATGATCATCTCGGTGGTCTCGGCCGGAACCTCAACGGGATCTGCTGCGACCTTGGCAATCTTGTACGCCAGGTGCTCTTCGATGGGGAAGTTCTCAGCGGACTTGTGGGTACGTACTTCGTGGTTAATCAACGGGGTTTTCCTCCTAGACAACAACGGCTGCGATAGCCATCACACTATCCCCCGCCCGTGTGGCCTGCCACATGTGTAAACTGTGTTTATCTGTTGCAGGGTTTTGCGTTGTTTGCAAACCTTGTGTAATTACCTGTTGGGGCGGCTTTTTGGGAGGACGTACACAATGAGCAAGCACTACGCGGGGGCAAGAATCCACGCACTACGTAAAGAACGCAAACTCACCCAAGCGGCCATGGCACAACAACTGGGGATGTCCACCAGCTACCTCAACCAGTTGGAGAATGACCAGCGCCCCCTCACCGTCACCGTCCTCATGCAGCTGACGCAACGCTTTGGCGTTGACGCCACCTACTTCGCGGGGGATCGCGACCTGCGCGCGCTCGCCGAGCTGCGCCAGCTCTTCCCCGAGGCCTCCGACACCACACTCACTGACTTAAGCGGACGCTTCCCCGAGCTACTCCCCAGGCTTGTCGCCGCCGCCGCACACACCCCCGCGGAAACCGGCCCTTTCGAAGCGGTCCGCGACTTCTTCTACGACGCCCACAACTACATTCACAGCCTGGACGTCGCCGCCGAGGAACTGTCCGATTCCCTCGGTGACCGCGTCCTGCGCCGTGGGCGCTTGGCCTCAGTCCTGCAGGACGAGTTCGGCGTTACGACACGATTCTCCTCGGCCTCACCGCGCCGACGGACCTTCCACGACCGCGAGCTACACCTGCGCGCAGGACTCACTGAAGCCCAGCTCGTCTTCGAGATGGCACTCCAGTACTGTCTTCTGGCCTATCCAGAGCACTGCGCGGAACTCGTGGCCGAGCTACCCAGCGCCGAAGCCCGCTCCATCGGCACCTATGGTCTGGCCCAATACTTCGCGGCGGCCGTCACCATGCCCTATACGCAGCTCCTCACCACCGCGGAGGAGACGCGCTACGACATTGATGTGATCGCGGCATCCTTTGGCACTGGTTTCGAGACCACCGCGCAGCGCTTGTCGACGCTTCAGCGGCCCCACCACCAAGGTGTCCCTTTCTCCTTCATCCGGACCGACCGCGCAGGCAACATTTCCAAGCGCCAGTCCTCCACTGCCTTCCACTTTGCGCGCAGCGGCGGCTCGTGCCCGTTGTGGGTGGTCCACCGCGCTTTTGAAACGCCAAACCGCATCACGCGCCAGGTGGCCTCGATGCCCGATGACCACACCTATCTGTGGATCGCGCGCTTCGTCCAAGGCCAAGCCCAGGCCTGGGGTACGCCGCGCAAGGAATTCGTCGTGGGGCTGGGCTGCGATATCGCGCAGGCGGATCGCGTGGTTTACGCCGATGCGCTCAACCTCTCCCCTTCCGAGGCAACCCCCATCGGCCCCGGTTGCGCCGCCTGCCCACGCCCGGCCTGTCCGCAGCGCGCCTTCCCACAGGCGGGGCGCTCCGTCAGCCTCGACCTCAATGCCACTCCGGTTTCGGCTTACGCGACCTCGTAGTTTTCTACAATTCGCCCACGTTCTCGAATTTCCTGCGGCAATGTCCAGGCCGCTTGCCAAGATAGGACTCGTTCGGCACCACGCCGAGCTCTCGTCTCTCACCTACGCAGGAAGTTCTCTCATGTCCAACCCCTATGCAGCTCACCAGCGACTACGGCGAGCGGTTCACCATGGAAGAAGCCCAGCATGCGGTGAGCACACTGGGCTTATAAAACCGAGCCGAAGCTAAAGCGGAGCTGGAGCCTGCCTACTCGAGGTCGTCGTGGGCAACGAGGCGGCGGGCTGCCTCGGTGATGGTGCCGGACAGCGACGGGTAGACCGCGAAGGAATCCGCCAGCTGGTTCACGGTGAGCTGGTTGGTTACCGCCACGGCGATGGGCAGGATGAGCTCGGAAGCGGTCGGGGCGACGATGACGCCGCCGATTACGCGGCCGGAGGTCGCGCGGCAGAAGAGCTTGACAAAACCGTGCTGGAGAGAGCGCATCTTGGCGCGCGGGTTGGTGTTCAGCGGCATCGTGATGGTGCGCGCGGCGACCTCGCCCGCCTCAATCTCCGCCTGGGTAAAGCCCACGGCAGCGATCTCCGGGCGGGTAAACACGGCGGTGGCGACCGTCTTCAAGCGCAGCGGGGATACACCCTCACCCAGGGAGTGGTACATGGCGATACGCCCCTGCATCGCGGCAACGGAGGCCAGTGGGAAGAGGTCGGAGCAGTCACCCGCGGCGTAGATGCCGGCAACGTTGGTGCGGGAAACGCGGTCAACCTCGATGTGACCGGACTTCGTGGTAGCCACGCCAACGTGCTCGAGGCCCAGGTTCTTCGTATTCGGGATGGAACCGATGGACATGATGACGTGGGAGCCGTGGATCTCGCGGCCGTCCTGGGTCTTCACCACGACGTTTCCGTCCTCGGTGCGGGAGACCGTTTCGACGCGGCAGTTCTTTTCCAGCTCCACGCCGCGCTCAGCCAGGACGGTCTCGAGGACGTCGGCAGCATCGGCGTCATCATGCGGCAGAATGCGGTCGCGAGAAGCCACCATGGTCACGCGCACACCCATCTCCGCGAAGGCGGAAACGAACTCGGCACCGGTCACGCCGGAGCCGACGACGATGAGGTGCTCCGGCTCCTCCTTGAGGTCATAAACCTGCTGCCAGGTCAGGATGCGCTCGCCGTCCGGCTGAGCGCCCGGCAAGATGCGCGGGGTGGCACCGGTGGCAACGAGGACCAGGTCCGCGTCGAGGGTCTCGGTGGTGCCATCAGTGTGGGTGACATCAACCTTGTGCGCGGCACCCTTCACGCCGTGCTGGTCCTCGGAGAATGCGGCGCGGCCATCGATGACCTTGACGCCGATCTTCTCCAGGCCCGCGCGCACGTCGCGGGACTGGTTGCCGGCCAGCGCCTGCACGCGGCCGTTAAGCGCCTCCAGGCTCAGCTTCAGCGAGCCGAGCTGGTGGTTCAGGCCCATATCATCCGCGCGGCGGAAGTCGGTGCGAATGTTGGCGCCGGCAATAAAGGACTTCGACGGGACGCAGTCCAAAAGAACGGAGGAGCCACCGGGGCCCTGTTCCTCAACCAACGTAATGTGCGCGCCGTACTTGGCGCCGGCAGTCGCAGCCTCGTAGCCTGCGGGGCCGCCGCCGATAATTACGATGCGGGGGGCTTCCTGTGACACTGTCGCTCCTTTTTTAAAAATCTGCCTATAAGAACTCTGGGAAATCCTTGTCACAGTGTAGTAGTTAGAAAACTAATCCTCCACGTTGGCAAACTGTTCCGCCACGGAGCCGAAGAGTTTGACGCCCACGCCGATAGCCCTCTCATCGGGGGCCAAATCACCCATATGCAGATCGTGCTGCTCGCCTTCGCCGGACCAACAACCCAGGCGGGCCATGGAACCGGGGACCTTCTCCAAGTACCAGGAGAAGTCCTCGCCGCCCGAGGACTGCGGCGCTTGGACCACGGCTTGCGGGTCGATGGCCTGGGCAGCGCTGGCGAGGAGGGCGGTGGAGACGTCGTCGTTCAGCACCGGCGGAACCCCACGGTGATAGACCAGCTCATGTTCCACGCCCAGGGGCGCCAGGACCTGCTCCACAAGCTCAGAGAACAGCGTTTGCATCTCGCGCCAGATCCCGATATCCGCCGTGCGCATGGTGCCAGACACCGAGCCGGTCTCGGGAATCGCGTTCGGTGCATAGCCGGAATTCACCTGACCAAAGACCAAGACGGTGCCGGTGCGTGGATCGACGCGGCGCGAGAGCAAACCCGGCAGGTCCGTCAGCAGCTTGCCCAACGCATAGACGACGTCCGCCGACAAGTGCGGGCGCGACGTGTGCCCACCCGGGCCGGAGACGTTGATTTCCACGACGTCAGTCGCGGAGGTGATCGCCCCGGCGCGGACGCCAATGCGCCCGACGCGCAGCTTCGGCTCGACGTGGACGGCAAAGATGGAGTTCACGCCTTCGAGCGCACCCCACTCGATGACGTCGGTGGCGCCGCCTACCCAAACCTCTTCGGCAGGTTGGAAGATGACGCGAACGCCGAAGTCCAGCGGGTGCTCACGGTTGAGATCCGCCAAGGCACAGGCCGTGGCTAGTGCAATGGTGGTGTGCATGTCATGCCCGCAGGCATGCATGACGCCGGGGACCTCGGAGGTGTACTCAAGGCCCGTGACCTCCGTGACCGGGAGCGCGTCGATGTCGGCGCGGAAGGCCAGGCGCCCAAGTTCCGTATCGGGCCCGATGTCCACCATGAGGCCGGTTTCGGGGAAAAGCTGCGGCTCCAGACCGTACTCACGCAGGGTGCGAGACAGGAAGCGCGTGGTTTCCACTTCCTTATTGGAGGTCTCCGGGTGGCGGTGAATATGGCGGCGCCACGCGATGACCTCCGCGCGGTGGTTGCTGAACCACTCACTGACGTAGTCCGAGATCACTGCTTCCTCCTCCGTGGTGTCCTGTTGGGAAGAGTCTACAACTAGACCATGCGGTTCAGTTAGCCGGGCAGGTCACACGCCGGATATACTAAGCGGTCTACCTTCGCTACAGGTCGATATTGCGGGGACCGTAGAGGCGGTCGCCGGCGTCGCCAAGCCCCGGCACGATGTAGGCGTCCTCGTTGAGGGCCGGATCAATCGCCGCGGTAACCAAGCGAACCGGCAGCCCCGAGTTGGCCAGCGCATCGACGCCCGGCTGCGCGGACACCATGCAGATCGCGGTGATATCGGTGGCGCCGCGGTCCGCGAGGAGTTTCAGGGAATGCAGGAGGGAACCGCCCGTGGCGAGCATCGGATCGACGACAAAGACGCTACGCCCGCTGAGATCCTCCGGCAGGGCCTCCAGGTAAGGCACCGGCTCATGGGTTTCTTCATCGCGCGCCATGCCAATGAAGCCAACTTGGGCATCAGGGATCATCGACAGCGCCGGGTCAATCATGCCCAGTCCAGCACGGATGATGGGCACGATAATTGGCGGGTCCTGCAGGCGGGTGCCCTCCGCCGTGGCAACGGGAGTAACGCAATCAAAATGCTCGACGGGCAGGTCGCGCGCTGCCTCATAGACAAGCATGGTGCCAAGATCCCGCAGAGCTGCACGGAAGGCGGCATTATCGCTGCGGGCATCGCGCATGAGTGTGAGCCGGGAGGCGGCGAGGGGGTGGTCTACTACGTGGATATCCATGCCCTTCACTGTATAAGAATCGGCCGGGAACCGATCAGCGGGCAGCACAGTCTAATAAGCCATGACTAGCTTCCACACGTTTAATATCGACACCGAACACACCCGTAGGCTGGCGCATGAGCTTGCCGCCATCTCCCAGGCCTCCTCCACTCCCCCTCCTGAGCTACCGGTCGATACCGTTCTGGGCGGTTTCACTGGAACCTTTAACACCGCCATGGAGAACCTTGCTGCCCGCCTTACCCAGGTCAGGGCGGATGCCGGTGCCGTGGCGGACTCCAGCTTCCGCATGGCCCGCGAAGCGGAAGACGCCGATGGTGCTCTCGCGAACGCGTGCGGGGGTCTGTGATGTTGGAGTCAGCACTCGCCCACATTGCCCGGATTCAGCCGGCGCAGCTTCCCGACGTCTCCCTGCCCACTGTGCCCGATCTCACTGCTGCAGGGCCGCTAGCGGAAATTGCGCATGGGGATCCACGGGCGTTGTTAGACACTGCACGCCAAGCCACTGAGGATCTCTCCACCGCCCGCTCAGCTCTGGATACTGCCCGCGGGCTCATCGCGGCGACAGTCAGGGACCTCATCGGTCTGGGCTTCGAGCTTCTCCAGCGCGGACTACCTATCGCTCTCGGGTTGCTTATCCCAAATCCTGCAACACAGGCTGCGGCGCGTTCAGCATTGCAAGCCCTGGCCATGGAATACGTTGGCAAAGCGATGCTTCGCGTCAAGCAGCTGGCTGGGGAGCTCCTGCAAGCAGCAGCTCCCCTCATCCCCATTGGCCAGCGTGCTGTTCGCCCCTCGGTGCGCGGCCCGCAGGAGGAAGGCGTGGTGCGCCACGCACTCACCGCGTCCTCCACCGCAAGCGAAGGAACCACGCAAGGGCAGGCAGCGACACAGGCCGCCTTGTCCCAGGTGGGGACTCCCTATGGGTGGGGCGGTACCGGCAATGGCAGCTTTGATTGCTCTGGGTTGACGCAATGGGCTTGGCGCCAAGCGGGGGTGGAGCTGCCGCGCACCGCAGAAAGCCAGACCGTGGGCCGTCAGGTAAGCGCAGACGAACTGCAGCCCGGTGACCTCATCGTGTGGGATGGTCACGTGGCCATGTACTCCGGCGGCGGACAAATGGTGGAAGCGGGCAGCCCTGTGCAAACCAATCCGCTGCGTACTAACAACATGGGGATGGCTTTCAAAGGGTTCTGGAGGCCTACAGGGTAGACTGTTTGCCCATGAACACCCGCGCGATTGTACCCATCCAGCTCTCCCTTTCTGAGGGTGATTTTTATACCCTCTGGGCGCCGAAGTGGCGCCAGAATGGTTCCGAGTGGCAGGCCTTCCTCGGTGATGACGAGTCCGTCTTGCTCTTTAACACCGAAGCCGAGATGCTGTGCTTCCTCGAATCCGGCTCGAAGCACGACCTGCTCGATCACCCAAAGTGGGAGGCCTTCAATTCCCAGGCGGCGGACCGCGTCGTTCCGGAGAAGAAGCACGTATACGACCTCATCGGCATGCCAAAGCACTTGGCTGGCCGCCCCAGCCACGAGAACGTGTCCACCGTCGCACGCTGCCTAGAAATTGCACACGCGCTGGCAGAGGTCGGGGCCGCGGAGCACACCGTGATTTTCTTCGCTTCGCATTCCATTTTGCGCAACCCCGCCCGCGGAGCCGATCACTATGCCGGTGACCAAGGCATGGGCGAATGGTCCGGCGTAGGCCGCGTTATTCATAGCAACTGGCGTGAGGTCATCGAGGACCTCGACAAGGTAGTCAAGGTCATCCCTTCCTCCGATTTCAGCCAGGAGGCAACCGCGGATGCCGCTACCCGCATCTCTGCCGCCAGCGAAGCCGCGGAAGAAGCACGCAAGAAGGCCGAAGAAGAGCGCGAGGCGGCAGCGAAATCCGCCGATCCCTACGACAATTCCCCGTGGGCAGCCGCAGGCATCGACCCGATTAAGATCACCGCCAACCAGCGGACGGTCTACACCCTGCGCACCTACCTCAACGGCAAGCCGGTGTTCCTGGGCAAGTGGGGCGAGATCTTTACCTTCCCCAGCTCCAAGGTGCTCGTGCGCTGGATCATGGAGAACGACGACCATGACCTAGCAAAGGTTTCCACCTGGGAGGAGGTCGTTGCCGCGGCGAACGCGGGCGAGCTCGAGGTCACCGTCCACCCGGATAACCAGTACACCTTCAATGGCATCGTGCGCGACATTGAAAAGGGTCCGGAGGCAGTCGATACGGATCAGATGAGCCGCTGCTACGAGGTCTGTGCCGACGCTGCCGACTGGGCCGGGGATGACTCCATCAACTCTTATATGCTGCAGAACCCGCGCTTCCAGGACTACCTGGGCTACATGCTCGGCTCCACCGAGCACGCGGGCTACGTCCCCTCCAAGCCCTACACCGAGCACGCGGAGTCCTGGAAGGGCCTGGAGGAAATGCTGACGAAGCGTTTCTCCCGCTTCTAGCTTCTACTTGGAAGACTCGCTGTCTTCTTCCGCATCGGAATCGCTCATTTCTGAAGCGTCTTCCGCGAATTCCGGATCCGCCAGTTCCTCATAGGCGGGCAGGATCTCCTGCTCGATGAGGCGCTGGCGGTCTTCTTCGCTAGCAAAGGAATTCTCAATGGCCTTGATGGTGAGGTCGAAGAACTCCTCGAGGCCATAGCCGAAGGTCTCGCTCAGGGCGAGGAAGACATCGCTGAGCTTCTCGCCCGCCACCGTGCAGGTAAAGCCGAGCTGCTGCAGCAGCGGCAGAGGGTGATCGACCAGCTCCTCTGCGGGCAATTCCTCTAGCGGCGCGAAGGTCAGCGCGATGCGGCGATCCCGCACCCACGCAGAGGCCTTGCCCGGGCGAACGCCGTCAAGGTCGGCACCGAAATCATCGATGAGATCCGTTGCGTGGACCAAACGCGTCGCACCGGCGTGCACGGCTGCCACGGCATCCTCGTACGAAGCCACGTCCCGCTCCCAGGGAATGAAATTTTCACGCAGCTTCTCCGCTGCGGACAGCTCAGTCAGCGCTGCACCGGCAACAGCCTCGCCGGCATCCACATTGTCGGCCGCGCCCTCCACGATGATCCGCGCATCAATACCGGGAACATCAAGACCCTCTTGCGCCGCAGCCAGCGCCTCGGCGGCGCCGAAGGGGAAAGCACTGGGGCGCAGGCGGAGCTCGGCGTAGACCACGTGGTCGTCGGCAAGCGCCTGCACAGCAGCGTGCGTGGCCGCGCGGAGCTCGTCCGGGGTGGATGCAACCGTGGGCAGCGGCGCCAACAGCGTCACTTTGGGCAGACGAGCGAAAATCTCGGCGCCGGAATCTTTGTTTTCGGGGCTAATCAGAGGTGCGTCATGCATGAGGTTCATCCTAGGACGGGGTCTAGGATTAAGCACGCTATGAAACATGTCCCCGCGCTCCTCACCGTCATCGCTCTGGCCGCCACGCCGCCGGCGTTTGCAGAAGAGGAAGAGTCATCATCGCCCACGCGCACCACTGCGCCGGATACTGACTTGTGCCCGCATTCCCTCGTGCCTGAGGAGCCGACGACCACCTCGGAGCGGTTGGCTCCCGGCCAGGCAGCGCCCACTCCCCTGCCCGCGGTTGAGGGCGCTGCGTGCGGTGTCACCGCGCCGTCGGGTTTTCGGGTCAATAAGGACGTCGTGGCCTCGGCGTGGATGGTCAGTGACGTGGACACGGGCGAGATCATCGCCATGAAGGACCCCAACGGGCGCTACCGCCCGGCCTCCATCATCAAAGCACTGTTAGCGCTCGTGGTCATCGAGGAGCTTCCCTTGGACCAACGCATCACCGCCACGCTTGACGACGCCTCCGTCGAAGGCTCCGCCGTCGGCCTCGGCCCGGATGGGGTCTATACCGTGGAGCAGCTTCTCCAGGGTTTGCTCATGGCTTCCGGCAACGATGCCGCACACGCTCTCGCGCAGGCCATAGGCGGGGATGAGGAGGCGCTGGAGAAGGTCAACGCGAAGGCGAAGGAGATTGGCACGCGCTCGACGGTGGCGGCCAGCTACTCCGGGCTGGACGCGGCGGGTATGTCGACGTCCGCGGCGGATATCTCGCTGATTTACCGCGCGGCTTTTGCCAACGACACCTTCGCGCGCATCGTCGATACTGAGCACGTGGAGTTTCCCGGCTGGGGTGACATGCCCGGTTATGAGCTGTGGAACGATAACGGGCTCTTCCTCAATGATCCGGATGGTATCGGCGGCAAGACCGGCTATACCGAGGACGCGCACCACACTTTCGTCGGTGCGATCAACCGCGATGGGCGCCGCCTCCAGGCGGTTCTCCTCGATACGACCGTTGAGCATGGTTTCCGCGCGTGGGAGCAGGCGCAGATGCTTCTCGACGAAGCCTCCGACGTCCAGCCCGGCGACGGCGTGGGGCAGCTCGATGATTTCGCGGCTGGGAGGCATGAGCCTTCGGAGTCGCAGGAGCCCAGCACAGCGCCCACCACGCCTTCTGCCACCGCCACCGCTGAGGCCCCGGCGACGGCGTCGTCCTTCGCGGACTCGCAGGGCTGGATCGGGTGGCTGGTGGCGGGCCTCGTCACCCTCCTCGTGGTGGCGGTGGCTACTTTTTCACTACTTCGGCGTTAGCCATGATGTCGTGCTGGCCGCGAAGCGCGTTCTTCGGGCCAATCGTGGTCACCACGTAGAGGGCTCCGAAGAAGGCAATGAGCGGGCCGACAAGCGGCACGAGGGAGGCCACGCGCCACCAGTTGCGCTTAATGCTCTGCTGCCAGGTGAGCTTCTCGCGGGTGGTGACATCGCGCACCGTGTATCCAGCTATCAGCTTCGCCGGCGTTGCTCCTACGAGGACCTCGAAGCAGATGTAATAGGCCACCGTGATGATGCCCGAGATGCTGGTGAGCCAGACCTCATTGAAAGCGGAGTTGTACACCCCGAGACTTACGAGGAGGGACACACCGATCGCCGCAATGACGTAGTCGATGACGGCCAAAAGCACGCGGGTGCCGGGGGTTGCACGCGGGGCGTCGTGCGCGGGCGCGGGAGCGTGGTGGCTTTCGTCCCAGCGGCCGGTATTCGCGTAGTCCTCCAGTTGCGCCCAAGTAAGCCGGGCGCCTGATTCTACCTTTTGGTCATAGCTTGCCCGGGTAGAAGGCTCGCAGAGGATGCGGGCGGCAACGGCGAGCTCCTCGCGCTCCGCATCCTCGGGGAGGTAGCCGAGGCCTTCGAGGCGGGCGTCGGCAGCCGCCAGCTGCACGCCGAGTTCGCGTGAGGTCGCGCGCGAATCCAGGGTGAAGTGTTCATACAGGTTCGGAGCGAAAGATACTGGAAGCATCGGCCTACTTTCGGCGCAGCAAGGCCCATGCGCCTGCGGCCGCCGCGCCGAGTGCGGCACCGGCACCCAAGGCCACGCCCGGGTTCGGGCCCCGGCGGATCTCATTGCGGACGCGGATAACCGCCTGATCCGGAACCGGCGGGACCATCAGCTCAAGGGATTCCTCGGTGGTGGCCGTCCACGCGGAAACGTAGAGCACGACGCGCCAGACCAGGTACATGACCACCATGAGGACAATCACAGGGCCGAACACGGCACCGGCTGGGTTGCCCGCCGCGGAGGACATGATGACGGTGGACAGCTGCTTGATGGCTTCAAAAAGCACCGCGCCAATGGCCGCGCCCATCAAGCCCGACTTGGTGGGCACCTTCGTGCGCGGCAGGAAGGCCACCATCCACCAAAAGACCAGGAAGTTAGCGATAAGACCAATCACGATTCCGGCGATAACAAGCACCGCTCCCATGCCAGGGAAGGACTCGATGCCGACCCACTCGAAGATCTTCTGGGTCAGCCCGGACGAACCCGCTGCCGTCACGCCGAAGGCGATGATCATGGCCACGAGCAGGCCGATGAGGCCCAGCAGGTCGCTGAGCTTATGGGTCACGAAATTGCCCGGTGCGTCGGTGGGGTCCTGGTTCCACATGGCAGAAATGCCGATGCGCAGATTATTCATCCAGCCGAGCCCGGACCACAGGGTGGTCAGGCCACCGATGCCGTACATCGCGCCGCGCTGCTTAATCGCGGTGTGGAGAAGCTCCGTAATCGAATTACCCAGATCGCCCGATACGGCGTTGGTGATCTGCTCCTCCAGCTGCTGCATGAGGTCGGGGCGGTTCGCCAGCACGGTCGCGGCGGCGGCCACGGTGAGCATGAAGATGGGAAAGAGAGCTAGAACCGAGAAATACGTAATTCCGGCCGCGAACTGGTTGCCGCCTTGGCTACCGTAGCGGTCCAGCATCTTCATAATGTGGTCGATGAAGCCGGACTTCTCACGGACTTTGTCTACCGCGCCCGGTTCATCGGCGTGAGCTCGCTCAATGCCGTAGTCATCGGTCTTCTTCTCATCAGGTCGAGTCGTTGGCGCCACTGGCGTTCCCCTTAAAAGTTAATTACAGAAACCTCTACACAGTCTTCATCATGCTAGCCAACTCAGCCGCGACGCGCGGGGAGGAACCCCACCGCCTCGTAGACCTTGTCCACGAGGGGGGTGGCGATCTCCGTAGCGCGCTCGGCGCCCTGGGCCAAGATGCGCTCGAGCTCGCCGCGGTCTTCCATGAGCTCGTCGTAGCGAGCCTTGAGCGGAGTGGTGAAGGCCTCGAGCGCCTCGGCCGTATCGACCTTGAGGTGGCCATAGCCCTGACCGGCATACTTGTCCACGAGATCCGGGATGCTCTCCCCCGTCAGCGCGGACTGGATGGCCAGTAGGTTGGACACGCCCGGCTGCTTCTCACGGTCAAAGGCCACCACGCCGAGGTCATCGGTCACCGCGGACTTGATGCGCTTGGCGGAGGTCTTGGGAGCATCGAGCAGGTTCACGATGCCCTTCGGGTTGGCCCCCGACTTCGACATCTTGGACGTCGGCTCTTGCAGGTCATAAATCTTGGCCGAGCCTTCCGGAATGAAGGCCTCCGGCACGCGGAAGACCTCACCGTACTTGTTGTTGAAACGCTCCGCCAGGTTGCGGGTGAGCTCGAGGTGCTGGCGCTGGTCCTCCCCCACCGGCACGTAGTGCGGGGAATAGAGAAGGATATCCGCGGCCATCAAAACGGGGTAGGTAAACAAGCCCACCGAGGTGCGGTCCTGGCCCTGCTTTTGAGACTTGTCCTTGAACTGGGTCATGCGGGAGGCCTCACCGAAGCCGGTCAGGCACTGCAAAACCCACGTCAGCTCCGCGTGCGCGGGGACGTGGGATTGGACGAAGAGGGTAGATTTCGCCGGGTCGATGCCCAACGCGATCAGCTGCGCAGCACCCGCCACAGTGCGGTGGCGCAGCTCCTCCGGGTTCTGCTCCACCGTGATGGCGTGCAGGTCCGGGATGAAGTAGAAAGCCTCGTGCGAGTCTTGCAGGTCAATCCACTGCTTGAGCGCTCCGAGGTAGTTACCCAGGTGGTAAGAGTCCGCCGTGGGCTGAATGCCAGAGAGGACTCGGGAAGCGGAGTTCGATGCAGAAGTGGAGTCAGTCATGGTTGACCACTCTACTCTGCCGCCTCCGCTGGGGCGGCGCTGCGTCGGTTAAATCTTGCGGGAGGTCGGGCTAATAACGTCCATCATGACGGCGAAACCGGCCACCATGAACGCGCCGCCAACGCCCTGGAGGACGATCGGGCCAAGGAAGGCAAAGGACGGTCCGACGATGGTCCACCACCAGATACCCAGGGCAAGCAGAATAGCGCCGAGGACAAAGTAGATGATTGCGCGGGTCATGAGCATCTCCTGCGAAATAGAAAAGGACGTTAAGACGGGATTATCGTACCACTACTTGGAGTGGGCTACTTGTACTCGACCAGAAGCGGAGAGTGATCAGACCAGCGCTCCTCCACCGTCGGCGCCTTCTCCACCCAGGTGCGCTGCGCGCGCTCCAGCATGGCCTTCGTGGCCGCCTGGTAGTCAATGCGCCATCCGGCATCGTTGTTGAAAGCCTGGCCACGGTAGGTCCACCACGTGTAGGGGCCATCCGCCGCCGGGTACAGGCGCCTGGCGACGTCAAACCACTGCGGATCCTTGGCCGCCTCCCAAGCGGTCTTGGTTTCGTAGCCCACCACGCCGAGCCAGTCCCCCAGCCCCTTCTTGTCCTGCGGCTGCTCATCCGGGAAAGAACCGAAGACGCGGTCCATGAAGGCGCGCTCCTCCGGCAGGTGGCCGGACTTTTTCTCGTTGGCCTTATTGTTCTTCAGGTCCTGGGCGCGGTGGCAGATGTTCCAGTCACCGCCGATGACGGCCTCCGGGTAGGTCACGGCCATCTCATCCAGAACGTCAGAGAATTCATCCAGGAAGAGGTATTTCTCATCCTGCTTCGGGGAATCGGTATCACCGGAAGGCAAATACAGGGAAGCCACCCGCACGCCTTCCACGGTGGCGGCGATGAAGCGGCCGGATTCGGCGAAGGAGCCGAAGCCTACGGAGACGTCGCCAAGCGCATGCTTCGATAGGATACCCACGCCCGCGCGGCCCTTGGCGGCAGATTCGGCCTGTACCAGGTTCCATCCGGCCTCCAGAGCCGGGGCCAAGGCCTTCTGGGTCTGCTCGGGGTTGGCGCGCACCTCCTGCATGAGGACGACGTCGGCCGGTGTGGTCTCCAGCCACGCGTTCATGCCTGGGTTGTTCTCATTGCGCTGTTTGCAAGCCGCGCGGATGCCGTTGACGTTGACGGAGGCGATGGTGAAACTCATGCCGGACAGTCTAACTCTGTTCAATAATCTTCACGGAAGGGGCTAGACGGCGCTTGTCCCACATTGTGACAACCCAGGTGAGACAGCCTGCCACCGCCAGGCCCGCACCGGCCAGCGCGGTGGAGTTATAGGAGTAGCCCGCGCCCACGACTGCGCCGCCGATGGCCGCGCCCGCCGCATTGGCGATGTTGAGGGCGGACTGGTTCAACGCCGCCGCGAGGGTCTGTGCATCCCCCGCCACGTTGACCAAGCGCAGCTGCAACGACGGCACAAGGATGGAGCCGAAGAAGGCCAAGACGCCAAAGACAATCGTGCCCGCCCACGCGCTGTGAGCCACGAAGTAGAAGGTCACCGACACGCTAACCATGCAGATAAGGGCAAAAATGATGCCGAATTCCAGGTTACGGTCCGCCAACCAGCCACCGGCGACGTTGCCTGTGGTCATGCCGATGCCATAGGCCATGAGCACAATCCACGTGTGGCTCGGGTCCATGCCGGCGACGTCCGTCATGGTCCACGTGATGTAGGTATAAACGGCGAACATGCCGCCGAAGCCAACGGTGCCAAGGAAGACGGTGAGCAGAACCTGGCTGTTTTTCAGCGCGCCAAGCTCAGTAAACATATCCGTTTGCGGCATACGCGTCATGTGCGGGAAGAGGAAAAAGAGCAGGATCATCGTCAGCCCCGCAATGGCCACGACCAAAAAGTACGCCGCATGCCAGCCCAATCCTTGGCCTAGGGCCTGGGCCGCGGGCACTCCGATCACGGTGGCGATGGACAGGCCCATGCCCACCATCGACATGGCAAAACCTTGGCGGCCCGGCGGCGCCATCGATACCGCCGCCAGGTTAGCTACGGAGAAGTACGCGCCGTGCGGCAGGCCAGCGATGAAGCGCGCCACCAGCAGAACTCCGTAGTTCGGGGCCACGGCCGTGAGCAGGTTGCCCACGAGCAAGAAGCCAATAAGCAGGATAATGAGGCGGCGGCGTGGGAGCTTGCCCGTGAGTGCTGCGATGACCGGCGCACCCACGACGACGCCGAGCGCGTAGACGGAGATGACTACCGACGCCGTGTCTTCCGTAATCCCGAAATCATCCGCGATGAGCGGCAGCAGGCCCATCGAGGTGAACTCCGTGGTGCCGATGGCGAAGGCGCCCAGCGCCATGGCGATCATGACGATGGTGCGGCGGGTTGAGGAGATTTCCGTTTGGCGCGGGACGGGACGGCGTTGGATGCGGGGAGCGGAGTGCGGGAGATTCACGTGCGCGTACCTTAGTCCCTTTCCCGCGCGCAGACGAGAAGGCCCTAGCAATCACACAGCCCCGCCCCGCTGGTGGCGCGAGTCACAGGGGGACCGGCACCGCGAGAAAATAAGACAGGTATCCTGTGAGGTTGAACAGTTTTCAACTTCTTTAGGAGAACCATGGCAAAGATTATCTGGACCCGTACCGACGAGGCGCCGCTGCTGGCGACCTACTCCTTCAAGCCGGTCGTGGAGGCCTTCGCTTCCACCGCGGGCATCGAGGTAGAAACCCGCGACATTTCCCTGGCCGGCCGCATCCTGGCCCAGTTCCCTGAGCGCCTTGGTGACAAGAAGGTCTCCGATGCCCTGGCTGAGCTTGGCCAGCTGGCTAAGACCCCGGAAGCCAACATCATTAAGCTGCCGAACATCTCCGCTTCCCTGGTGCAGCTGAAGAAGGCTATTGCTGAGCTGCAGGCAGCCGGTTTTGATCTCCCGGAGTACGAAGAGGCTCAGGAGAAGTACGACGCCGTCAAGGGCTCCGCCGTCAACCCGGTTCTGCGTGAGGGCAACTCCGACCGCCGCGCTCCGATTGCGGTCAAGAACTTCGCTAAGAAGAACCCGCACAAGATGGGCGCTTGGTCCGCTGATTCCAAGACCAACGTGGCCACCATGGACGCTAACGACTTCCGCCACAACGAGAAGTCCGTCATCATGCCGGAGGAGGACACCCTCTCCATCGTTCTGAAGACCGCCGAGGGCGAGCAGACCCTGCTGGAGAAGCTGCCGGTCCTCAAGGGCGAGGTTATCGACGGCACTTTCATGTCCGCCAAGGCACTCGATGAGTTCCTCAAGGCACAGGTTGCCCGCGCCAAGGAAGAGGGCGTTCTCTTCTCCGCTCACCTCAAGGCCACCATGATGAAGGTCTCTGACCCCATCATCTTCGGCCACGTCGTGCGCGCTTTCTTCGCTGACGTCTTTGAGAAGTACGGCGAGGAGCTCGAGGCAGCTGGCCTCAATGGCGAGAACGGCCTGGGCGCTATCTACGAGGGTCTGGACAAGCTGGAGAACGGTGCTGAGATCAAGGCCGCCTTCGACGCCGCGCTTGTCGACGGCCCTGACCTCGCCATGGTCAACTCCCACAAGGGCATTACCAACCTGCACGTTCCGTCCGACGTCATTATTGACGCCTCCATGCCGGCCATGATCCGCACCTCCGGCCACATGTGGAACAAGAACGACGAGGAGCAGGACACCCTCGCCGTCATCCCGGATTCCTCCTACGCCGGCGTCTACCAGGCCGTGATCGAGGATTGCAAGGCCAACGGCGCTTACGACCCGACCACCATGGGTACCGTCCCGAACGTCGGCCTCATGGCACAGAAGGCTGAGGAGTACGGCTCCCACAACAAGACCTTCAAGGTGCCGGCTGCGGGCACCGTTGAGGTTCGCAACTCCAAGGGTGAGGCTCTTATCTCCCACGACGTGGAAGCTGGCGATATCTGGCGCGCCTGCCAGACCAAGGACGCCCCGATCCAGGACTGGGTCAAGCTGGCTGTCAACCGTGCCCGCCTGTCCGGCATGAAGGCCATCTTCTGGCTCGACCCGGAGCGCGGCCACGACGCCAACCTCATCGAGCTGGTCAAGAAGTACCTGCAGGATCACGACACCGAGGGCCTGGACATCTCCATCGAGGATCCGGTCACCGCAACCAAGATTTCCGTGGAGCGCATCCGCAAGGGCGAGGACACCATCTCCGTGACCGGTAACGTCCTGCGTGACTACAACACCGACCTCTTCCCTATCCTGGAGCTGGGCACCTCCGCGAAGATGCTGTCCGTGGTTCCGCTCATGGCTGGCGGCGGCCTGTTCGAGACCGGTGCCGGCGGCTCCGCTCCGAAGCACGTCCAGCAGGTTCAGGAGGAGAACCACCTGCGCTGGGACTCCCTCGGTGAGTTCCTGGCCCTGGCTGAGTCCTTCCGCCACGAGCACAACACCAACGGCAACGCCAAGGCTGGCGTGCTGGCCGCAGCGTTGGACAAGGCCACCGAGACCCTGCTGGATGAGGGCAAGTCCCCGTCCCGCAAGGTAGGCGAGAACGACAACCGCGGCTCCCACTTCTTCCTGACCCTCAACTGGGCCAAGGAGCTGGCTGCGCAGACTGACGACGCCGAGCTGGCCGAGGCCTTCAAGCCGGTTGCTGAGGCCCTCGAGGCCAAGGCTGGCGAGATTGAGCAGGCGCTTCTCGACGTCCAGGGCTCCCCCGTCGACCTCGGCGGCTACTACGCCCCGAACGAGGAGAAGCTCAACCAGACCATGCGCCCGGTCGCTGCCTTCAACGAAATCATTGACGGCCTGAAGAAGTAATTCTGCGCTAGGCGCTTAACAAAAGACCGCTTCGTCTCCTCCCCGGAGTTCGAGGCGGTCTTTTCTTGCTTCATTAACCACAAACAGGCCTAAAACAGCACTCCGCGACGCTATTTTTACCCGTTGAGCTGCGAAGACTTTTTCTTGACTGTTTCTTGCTTCTCGCGCATACTTTTACTCATGACTCCCATCAATACTGCGCCTGAGGAACAACTTGTAGCCCGCGTGAAACGGTTTACAACGCTTCCGGCTGAGCTACCGTGGCTCGAGTTCAAGGTAAACAAGCTATCCTCCGGCGCGGAGATTGCGAAATATGCTTGCGCCTTGGGAAATTCGGCGCGCCTGCATGATGAGCCTGCGGGATATCTCGTGTGGGGTGTCAACGACGACCGAACCATCGTCGGGACGACCTTTAATTGGCAGCTCACCAAAGGGAAGGGAAACGAGGATCTCCTTCCTTGGCTCAACCGCGTCATTAGCCCAGCCCCTGAACTGACCTTCGACGAGATCACGGTTGATGGACATCTCGTTGTGCTTCTGCGCATCCCCGCCGCATTGTCCGCCCCGTATTCCTTCGAAGGGAAGCGGTATTTCCGCAAGGGCAGCTACATGAAAAACCTCATGGACTTTCCCAATGAGGAACGTCAGCTCTGGCAAAAACTCAACCAGTTCGAATTTGAGAACACAGTAGTGGCCGAGGGCCTTGAGCCCGAATCGATTACCGACCTGCTTGATCCTGAGGCTTTCTTCCTTAATAGACCGGAACTCCCACATACGACAGGCGCCGCCCTCATCGACACGTTGAGGAGCGCCAAAGCCATCTCCTACTCACACGAGCAAGGCTGGCATATTCCGGCTTGGTCCGCGCTCATGTATGCGCGCTCTCTTCAGGACTTTCCGGAGCTGCGCGGGCGCGCTCCCCGCGTCCTACATTTCAACGGTCCTTCACGCACGGAGGTGGAACGAGAATGGGAATTCACCGAAGGCTATGCGTCTTCCTTCACCCACATAGTCACGCTCTTCAACACCATTCGTCCAGGTGGCGAACATATTGATTCCAGTGGTAAGCGCGTAGTGACTCCGTTGTTGCCAACGGTAGCCTTCCGCGAGGTGCTAGCAAATGCGCTCATGCACCAGGATCTTGAACAGCGTGGCCGGTTCTTAACCGTGGAGATTTTCAGCGATCGGGTCGAAGTAACCAACCCAGGCACCCCGCTTATCGACCCCCAACGGTTCATTGACTCGGCGTCCACCACACGCAATACCCATCTCGGTGAAGCTTTACGTCTGGCGCATTTTGTCGAGCAACGCGGAAGTGGCTGGGATAAAATCGTCTCTTCACTCGAAGCCGAGCACTTCCCACCTGCTCTCATTCGCGCCAACGGAAGTACCACCGTCTCCCTCAGCGCCTACCGCCCCTTTGCGCTGATGACTATGGAAGAAAAGACCCAAGCCGTCTATCAACACGCTTGCCTTCGCTTCCTCGAGAACCTCCCCGTTAACAATTCCTCAATCCGTCAGCGCTTCGGGCTGAAGAATTCACAAGCCGCTCAGGCCACACGCCTGCTTGCCGCCACCGTCGAGGAAGGACTCATCCATGCCTACGATCCCAACGCCGGTCCGCGTTCGTTGCGCTATGTTCCGTTCTGGAGCGAATAGGGATCGCTTTCTTGCTTCATTAACCACAAACAGGCCTAAAACAGCACTCCGCGACGCTATTTTTACCCGTTGAGCTGCGAAGATTTTTTCTTGACTGTTTCTTGCTTCTCGCGCCTTATCTCGCGGGATTTTCATCCTTTGAGCACCGAGGACCCCAGTTAGTTAAAAAGTTTTTCAATACCTGGGAACCGAGAAACCCTCGCCTCCGACTACTAGTGCAGTTGATATCAGCACCTGTCCATCGCCCCTCCTGAACGCCCCGCGAACGTTCAGCAGAGGCCCTAATCAATAGACCCCGAAAGAGCACTACTTATGAGTCGGACGGCTCTGCGATCCTTCATTCAACGCATCCACTTTTATGGCGGCATGTTCGTCGGCCCCTTCATCCTCATCGCGGCATTGACCGGCTGTCTTTATGCCGTGGCGCCCTCCCTGGAGAAAGTGGTCTACCACGACGTATTGACGGTGCCTACCGTGGAGAATCCGCTGAGCCTGGAGGAACAAATCCAGGCCGCACAGCACGAGCACCCTGACATGCCGGTCACTCAGGTCTGGCCGGCCACGACACCGACGGATTCCACGCGCGTGCTGGTCTCCGATGAAAGCATCGACGAGAGCCTGCAGCGCACCGTCTTCATCAACCCCGCAACCGCCAAGGTCATCGGGGACTACCCCACCTACTCGGGCCTAGGCGAGATGCCGCTGCGCCGTTGGATTTCCTCCCTGCACGAAAGCTTCCACCTGGGCAAGGTCGGTGAGCTCTACTCGGAGCTAGCCGCTTCGTGGTTGTGGGTCATGGCCTGTGGAGGCCTCTACATGTGGTGGATTCGCCGCCGCCCGAAGAACAAAGCAACCGCGAACGCCGCACAGCAGCAGCCTAAGCACTCTGCCCGCTGGAAGGCCACTCGCCTGCACTCCACTGTTGGCGCGTGGATCTTCATCGGTCTGCTTGGCCTCTCTGCCACCGGCATCACCTGGTCCGGTCTGGCCGGCGGGAACGTCGATTCCCTCGTCGAGCGCATGCACTGGAAAGCCACTCCCATCAACACCGCCCTGCACGGCACCACCACTGAAACGCATGAGCACACCGGGCATGAAGGCCATGAAGGGCATGGAGCGTCGTCAAGCGCGAGCGTGGCTGCCGACGCCGAGCGCGTCCTCGCCACCGGCCGCGCCGAGGGGCTGACCGGACCGCTGCGCCTGTACCCGCCGGAGGATGCCCACTCCGCCTGGCAGGTCAGCGAACGGTGGGTGGAATGGCGCACCACCTCCGATGCGCTCTCGGTGGATGGCGCCACCGGAGAGGTCATCGACCGGCAGCCTTTCTCCAGCCTGCCGCTGTTTAGCAAGCTCAGCAGCTGGGGCATCTACCTGCACATGGGCATCATGTTCGGGCTGCCACTGCAGATTGCACTGCTCGCACTGGGGCTGGCCACCGCCGCGCTGGTGGTGCTGGGCTACTACATGTGGTGGAAACGCCGCCCACGCTTCCTCCCGACTGCCCACTTTTCCTGGGCCGCCACAGGGTTGGGCGCGCTATTCGCCGCCACCGCCGGAGTCTTCCTGCCGCTCTTAGGAATCACCTTGGCAGCTTTCCTGGTTCTCGATGTCATTCTGGTGAACCGTGCCACAACCCAGCGCAAGGAACGCACGCCGGTCCCGGTCGGATAGTTTAGTGAAAGCGATCACATAGGGCGGAGCTTATTAGGTACGGTAGTTTCTTATGACTAACCCACTGCTGACTCCCTCCACGCTGCCCTACCAGCTCCCGCCGTTTGCGAAGATCAAGGTCGAGCACTACCGCCCCGCCTTCGACGAGGCACTCTCGCTTCACGACGCCGAGATCGCCTCCATCACCGACAACCCCGCCGCCCCCACGTGGGAAAACACGGTGGAGGCGCTCGAGCGCTCCGGGCAGGACCTCGACCGCGTTATGGCGGTCTTTGGCAACCTCTCCGGCACGGACGTCACCGAGGAGATGGAGGAGATCGCCGCCGACATCTACCCGCGCTTGTCCGCGCACTATGACGCGATCTACCAGAACGAGGTGCTCTACGCGCGCATCAAGGAGGCCACGCCGCCTGCCGACGACGCCGAAGGCCAGCGCCTCCACGACCACCTCCTGCGCACCTTTGCCCGCAAGGGCGCCGACCTCGACGCGGCTGGCAAGGCCCGCCTGTCCGAGATCAACCAGCGCCTCTCCGCGCTCTCTGAAGAATTCGGCCGCAACCTCATGGCGTCTACCCGCGAGCGCGCGGTCTCCTTCACCGAGGAAGAACTCGAGGGCCTGCCCGCCGAGCGCATCGCCTCCGCCAAGGCCGACGCCGAGGCGATAGGCCGCGAGGGCTATGTCATCCCGCTGGAGCTGCCGACCGTGCAGTCCGAGCTGAGCCGTCTGGCGCGGGAGGATGCGAGGGGGAGGTTGTATGGGGCGTCGGCAAGCAGAGGCTCCGAGAACAACATCCCGGGTCTCATCGAGGCCGTCCAGCTGCGCGCCGAGCGCGCCGAGCTGCTGGGCTTTGCCACGCATGCCGACTACGTCATCGCCGAGGAAACCGCCGCGACTGCCGACGCCGCCCGCACCATGCTCTTCGACCTCGCCCCCGCCGCCGCGGCCAACGCCGAAGGCGAGCAGAAACTCCTCGCGGAGGAAGCAACGCTTAACGGTCAAGGTTTTAGCGCCGCGGACTGGCCTTATTGGGAATCCAAGGTCCGCGCCCGCGACTTCTCCCTCGATGAGGAAGAACTGCGCAAGTACTTCCCGCTGGACCAGGTCCTGGAGAAGGGTGTCTTCGCCGCCGCCGAGCGCCTCTACGGCATCACCGTCACCCCACGCGATGACCTCGAGGGCTACGCGGAGGGGGTTCGCGTCTGGGAGGTGATTGACAGAGACGTCAATCACGAGAGTAAGGGGATCGGCCTTCTTCTTACTGACTACTTCGGGCGCCCCACCAAGCGCGGCGGCGCGTGGATGAGCGAGTTCGTGGGCCAATCCCGGCTGCTGGAGCGCAAGCCGGTCATCGTCAACGTCATGGGCATCACCAAGCCCGCCGACGGCTCGCAGCCGCTGCTAAACATGGACGAGGTCCGCACCGTCTTCCACGAATTCGGCCACGCCCTGCACGGCCTGCTTTCCGACGTCCGCTACCCCACCTTCGCCGGCACCAACGTCCCGCGCGACTGGGTGGAGTTCCCCTCGCAGATCAACGAGAACTGGGCGCTCGATGAGAGACTGGTCAAGGAATACGCCCGCCACGTGGAGACCGGCGAACCTATTCCGGACGAGCTTCTCGCTGCCATCTCCGCCGCCTCCGAATTCGGCCAGGGATTCGCCACCTCGGAGTATCTGGGGGCATCGATCATCGACCTCGCATGGCATTCCCTGAGTGCTGCCGAGGCTGCCAAGTTGGAGGCCACCCCGGAGGCCGTCGCCGAGTTTGAGGCCGAGGCCCTGCGCGCGGCCGGGCTGGACAACGAGCTCATCGCGCCGCGCTATCGCTCGACGTACTTCAACCACATCTTTGCCGGCGGCTACTCGGCGGGCTACTACTCCTATCTCTGGGCCGAGGCGCTCGACGCCGATGGTTTCGAGTGGTTCAAGGAGCAAACCGACCTCCGCGAGGCCGGTCAGAAGTTCCGCGATGTCATTCTGTCGAAGGGCGCGTCCCGCGACTTCACGGAGGCTTACCGCGAGTTCCGCGGCCGCGACAAGGACGTCGCGCCGCTGCTCAAGCGCCGCGGTCTCGCCGGGGCCTAGTGCCGACTAGTTATCCACAGATTTCGTCGGATGGCTAGTTCGGGGCTTGGCGGCGGGATGGGGTGCTTTTAGGCTGCGGGGTATGAGATTGCAGACCTTCTTCGCCGCCCTCGGCCGCGCCATTGACTTGGTGGCCGAGTGCGCGGGTCTGTCTGAAGCTGACCTAGTCGCCCTCGGCGCCGCGCCTGCCGACGCCACCGTGTTCCTCTCCCTCCACCACACCTACTTCGGGCACACCTCATCGACGAAGAAGCAGCGCACGGCGGTCGAAGCCGCGCGCCGGCGGGGACACGGGCTGGTGACCTTGCAGCTTATCGAGCACTTCGTGGCCAAAGTTCGGGACCACAACAAAGCATGGGATTTGCGCGTGGAACTGTGCCAGACCAGCGCGGAGCTGGTGGAAAAGGTAGCGCGCAAGCGCCTGCGTCAAATGCGCAAGCCCCGCACGTATGCCGAGCGCGCCAAGCTCACCCAGCATGGCAACGGCCTGGCCACGCTCACGGTGACGGCGGACTCGCTCCAGCTGACGGGCGTATTTGAGGGTATCGACCAGGAACGCCCCGGCGAGAGCTTCCTAGAAAATCTGGAGGGCGGCGTCGTCAAGACTGAGGTTGCCACCATAGCGGTCCTGCAGCTCGATGACTACGCCGAGCTGCTCAAGGGCAATACCGACAAGGACGGCGAGGAGTTCATCGTCCGCACCACCAGTGGCGCGACGATGACCGGCTCGCAGCTGGTGGAGCGCGCTTTGCTGGACAAGGGGGTTATCGTGGCAGTCAGCCGCGAACACGGTCCGCTCGATGTCTTCCGCTTCCAGCGCTTCGCCACCGCCAAGCAGCGTCTCGCCTTGGCCGCGGAGAATCCCTGCTGCGCCTGGGAGGGCTGCAAGGTTCCCTTTGAGAAGTGCCAGATTCACCACATCAAGGCTTGGGCCCGCGGCGGGCCCACCAACATCCTCAACCTGGTGCCGCTGTGTCCGTACCACAACGGGGTCAACGACGATGATCCCGATGCCCCGCCCTCACGCGGCCGCATGGATCGCATCGGCGGGCGGGTGGCATGGATCCCGCCATACGACGCCTCGCCAGTCTTCACCAGCGCCTTCAACTAGCCACCACGCCCACCTTGGCAGCGCCCAGCTTGGCAGCACTCATCTTGGCAGCGTAAAGCCGGGCAAGGTGCATGATTGAACCGAACCCCGCAGGAAATCACCTCCTCGCGGGGCATTCGGTGTGCCGGCTTACCTCATGGAACTGATCATCCGCTCAAGCCTGTCCTGCAGGAATTTTGGCCGTGCCGGTTGGCCGGGCGGGCGGGCGGTTTAGCCGGCGTTGCGCAGCGCGGTGGCTAGCCCGTTCATCGTGACCTGGATGGTCTTGGACACTAGGAACTGGTCATCGCCGCGGCGGTAGCGGCGCAGCAACTCCAACTGGACGGCGTTGAGCGGAAGCAGGTAAGGATAGCGCCGCTTGAGTGAACGTGCTTGGCGCTGGTTCTCACTGACCAACTCTGCGTTGCCGGTGACCTTAAGGTAGACCTCGCGGGTGCGCTCAAATTCCTCGGATATCAGGCCAAAGATACGGTCTGCGGTGCCCTTGTCGTCGACCAAGTTGGCGTACAGGCGCGCCAGCTGCATCTCCGCCTTGGCCATGACCTGCGCCATGTTGGCAAACACGGAGCGGAAGAAGGGCCACGTACGGTACAGCTCGCGCAGCTCCTCCCAGCGCTTCTCTTCTCCAGCTCCGGTATCTGCTCCAGCCTTCTCGGTCGCTGCTACATCCGCTGTGGCATCTACCGCTCTTGCTGCACCTCCGGAGGCTGTCGATCCTCCAGAAGGTTGCTGAACCCACGCCGTCACCGCGCTGCCCACGCCGAACCAGCCCGGAATGTTGGTGCGGGATTGTGACCACGACAGCACCCAGGGAATCGCACGCAAATCCGTAATCGCGGTGGTCTGCTTGCGCGAGGTCGGGCGCGAGCCCAGGTTGAGCTCGCCAATCTCGTGCAGCGGGGTGGACTGGGTGAAGTAGGTGATGAACCCGGGGTCGTCGACAAGCTGGCGGTAGGCCACGCCACTCAACGCCGCCAGCTCGCGCATGATCTCGTAGGCGCGCTCCGGATCCGTAATGGGCTCGGTATCCAACAACGATGCCTCCAGCGCTCCGGAAACAAACGCCTCCAAGTGGCGGCGCGCAGTCTCCGGCGCACCATACTTCGCAGAAATCACCTCTCCCTGCTCGGTGATACGCACCGAACCCGACACCGCGCCCTTCGGCTGCGCCAAAATCGCGTCATACGTCGGGCCACCACCGCGGCCCACCGCCCCGCCGCGACCATGCGCCAGCCGCAACTCCACGCCGTGGCGCGCGCAGAGCTCAACGAGGGCCAGTTCGGCGTCGTACAGCGCCCAGTTCGCCTGCAAATAACCGCCGTCCTTGTTGGAATCCGAATACCCCAACATCACCTCTTGGACATCCCCGCGCGAGCGCAGATGCTCGCGGTACACGGGCACCTGCCACAGCTTCTCCAGGATGCCGGCGCCGGCCTTCAGATCCTCGATGGTTTCAAACAGCGGCACCACATCGACCTCGCTCAGTCCCACCTCCTTGAGTAGCACCATCGGCTCCAGAATGTCGGAGACCGTTCCCGTCATGGAGATGATGCAATGCGACACCGACTCCGGCCCAAAGTCCCGCACAGCGCGCGCCGCCGCACGGAAGATGCCCAGCTCCTTCGCGGTATCCTCGGTGAATTCCTTCTCAGCACCGGGGAAAAGCAGCGGCCGATTGGTCTGCAGCTCGCGCACGAGCAGCGCGACCTTCTCCTCCTCCCCCAGCGCGCGGTAGTCCGGGGTGATGGTAGCCGCGGCGAAAATCTCGGTGAGGACGTTCTCGAAGGACTCCGAATTCTGGCGCATGTCCAGCGTCGAAAGATGGAATCCAAACGTGGTTACCGCCGAGCGCAATCGAGCCAAGCGGTCATCGGCGATGATGTCGTCATTGAACTGGCGCAGCGAGCGGTCGATCACGTCCAGGTCACGTTTGAGTTCCTCCGGCGACGCATAGGCGCTTGGCGACGCCTCCCCTTCCAACCTCGCCAGCACCTTCTTCCGGATGCCGAAGATGGCCCGGCGGTAGGGTTCGTCGACGCGGGATTTTTCGTCGTTGTGGGAGGCGTCGGCAAGCGCGCCCAGCTCTTTGGAGCTGGAGGAATAGCGGTCTGATAGGGAGAGCTCGCGCTCCAGCTCGCCGAGCTCGTCGGCGTAGTACTGCAGCACCGTCGCCGCGGCCTTGCGGGTGGCATAGGTCAGGGTGTGCTCGTCGACGTACGGGTTGCCGTCATGGTCGCCGCCAATCCAGGAGCCGGGGCGGACAACGGGGGAATCGGGAAGCTGCTGGCCAAAGGTCTCACGCATGGCGTGGCGAATGGCGCGGTTGAGGGCAGGGACCTGGTCGAGCAGCGACAGCTTGTAGTAGCGCAGGCCGACGTCAATCTCGTCTTCGAGGGTGGGGCGGGCGATGCGAATCAGCGCGGTCTGCCAGAGCAGCGTCATGCGCAGATACATTTCCTTCTCGATTGCCGCCATGTCGCCGCCGCGGTGTGATTCTTTGAGGAGAGTCTTGATGCGGGTTTGCGTATCAAAGACGGTGCGGCGGCGGGTTTCGGTGGGGTGCGCGGTGAGAACGGGGGCGACGTGCGCGCCGCGGATGACGGAGGAGGCGTCGGTTGGCGTGACTCCTTCTTCCTTGAGCTTGGCGAATGTCTTGCGCAGGGAGACGGGCGCTTCAACGGACTCGTCATCCAGATCCTCTACGAGGTTGGCGATGAGCGCGAAATAGCTGAATGCGCGTGCCACGAGGTTGACCTTAGTGATGTCGAGATCGCGGAAGATGGCGACGAGGTCTTCGGGCTTTGCATCGCCGTGCGCCACGTCGAAGGCCATGCGGCGGGTCGATTCGACGAGCTCGAAGACGTCCTCGCCTTCCTGCTGCGCGATGACCCGGCCGAGCACCCGGCCGAGGAAGCGGATATCTTCGCGGACTTGTTCAGGGGCGGGTGTGCTCACGGCAAAGTGCCTTTCTGGGCGTGATGTGTTCAGCTAGCACATCTCAATGTAGCCCAGATCACTATTGGGCGATAGTTATTTAAGGAAAGAGCTTCCGGGCAGAATTAGTTAGCGAACGAGGGAAGCGAGCCACGCGGCGTGGAGGCGCGAGTCGCCGTTTTCTTCCGGATGGAAGCTCAACGCCGTGACGCATCCTTGGCGCACGCCCACAATCACCTCGCGCCCTGCGGCAGGACGAGTTCGCGCCCCGACACCACTTCCCTCGCCACCGGAAACAATGTCAGGTGCAGGGAGGGGCACGGTGGCGATGACCTCGACGCCCTCACCCGCGCGGGTAACGATGGGCGCGCGAATGAAGCTCGCCTCGATGGCTAGAGGCTCGCCGACTCCTGAGGCTCCTACACCGGACCACTGGCTTTGCATCGCGACGGGCACGGTGCGCTCCTCGGAGAAGCGCTGGTTTCCGAAGGCGTTGCGGCGCACGGTGACGTCGATAAGCCCCAGCGTCTGCTGGCCCGGGGCGGGGTTTTCCAGCTCGCGGGCGCTGTAGATGAGCCCCGCGCAGGTGGCCAAGACCGGCAGCCCATTTTCGACGGCGCGGCGCAGCGGCTCAGCGACGCCAAAAGAGCGCGCCAGCTTATCGATGGTGCTCGACTCGCCGCCCGGCAGAATGATTCCGTCCAGCCCGTCGAGATCCTGCGGCAGGCGCACCCGGCGCGTTGCAGCGCCGAGGCTCTCCAGCACAGCGATGTGCTCTTCCACTCCGCCTTGCAGCGCGAGCACGCCAACGAGCGGTCGCGTCGTGTCCGCCGCCGTCATCGTGCCCTGTGCGCACTCTATGTTCTTTGCGCGCACAGGTCCTACCAGCCGCGCTCAGCCAGGCGGTGCGGGGCGGGGATGTCGTTGACGTTGATGCCCACCATGGCCTCGCCCAGGCCGCGGCTGATCTTAGCCAGCTCTGCCGGTTGGTCGTAGAGGGTCGCCGCCTTCACGATGGCCTCCGCACGCTTCGCGGGCTCGCCGGACTTGAAGATGCCGGAGCCGACGAAGACGCCTTCGGCGCCCATTTGGCGGACGAGGGCGGCGTCGGCAGGCGTAGCCACACCACCAGCAACGAACAGCACGACCGGCAGCTTGCCGGTCTCCGCAACCTCAGCAACCAGGTCGTACGGTGCCTGCAACTCCTTGGCCGCCACGTAGAGTTCGTCGCGGTCGAGGTTCTGGAGGCGCGCGATTTCGCCCTTGATGGTGCGCAGGTGCTTGACGGCCTCGGAGACGTCGCCAGTGCCGGCCTCACCCTTGGAGCGGATCATGGCCGCGCCCTCGGTGATGCGGCGCAGGGCCTCGCCCAGGTTGGTAGCACCGCAGACGAAGGGCACGTCGAAATCCCACTTGTTGATGTGGTTGACGTAATCGGCGGGGCTGAGCACCTCGGACTCGTCGATGAAGTCCACGCCCAGCTCGCCGAGAATCTGCGCCTCCACGAAGTGGCCGATGCGGGCCTTCGCCATCACCGGGATGGACACGGCGTTGACGATGCCCTCGATGAGGTCCGGATCGGACATGCGGGCCACGCCGCCCTGGGCGCGGATATCGGCCGGCACGCGCTCCAGCGCCATGACGGCGGAAGCACCCGCGTCTTCAGCAATTCGTGCCTGCTCCGGGGTAACGACGTCCATGATGACGCCACCCTTGAGCATGTCAGCCAGTCCACGCTTGACGCGCGTCGTGGCGCGTCCCTGTTCATTCTTCTGTTCAGTCATGGCTCACATAGTGGCGCAGGAAATTGGTCCAAGACAAGAGCCATTTCCCGAGTGTTGAATTAGACCACTTATGATGGGGCCGTGTCTTTCCGTCTCGACCCATCTGATACGCGCGCGCTGCCGGTGCAGATCGCCGAAGCCCTCCGCACCCAAGTCGCGGCGGGCATTCTGCTGCCCGGCGAGCAAGTTCCGTCGACGCGATCGCTAGCCCGCGATTTGGGCGTTTCCCGAGGCAGTGTGGTCACCGCCTATGAACAGCTCACCGCCGAGGGCTACCTGACCGCGGCGGTTGGATCGGGCACCGTCATCAACCCGCACCTGCCCCACGGGCGCGCCCCGCAGCCTCATCCTGCGCCACGGCCCTCCCCTGCCCCACCGCGCGTGGAGTTGACCCCCGGTTTGCCCGATACAGCCGGAATCATCACCCCCGAATGGAGGGCGGCGTGGCGCAAGGCCGCGGTGGATCCTTCCGGCGATCTCCCCCGCGAGGTGGCCGCGCACCTGCGCCACATGCGCGGGCTGACCGTCGACCCGGCTTATGTCGTCATCACCGCCGGCGCCCGCGACGGGCTGTCGGTGCTGCTGCGCGCGCTGGGCGGCCATTTGCGCGTGGGCGTGGAATCCCCCGGCTACCCCAGCCTGCGCCGCATCCCCCAGGCCTTGGGGCACACGCTTGTCGACGTCCCCACTGACGCCCACGGCGTCACCGTCCCCACCGTTGACCTCGACGTTCTCATCGTCACCCCCTCCCACCAGCACCCCTATGGCGGTTCGCTGCCGGCTGCCCGGCGCGCGGAGCTCGTCGAGTGGGCGCGCGGCAATGACGTGCTCATCATCGAGGATGATTTCGATTCCGAGCTGCGCTACGTCGGCCAGCCCTTGCCCGCGCTCACCGCGCTCGCCCCGGAACACACGGTGTTGCTGGGCACGTTTTCCTCGGTGATTTCGCCGTCGATTGCGTGTGGCTATCTGGTCGTGCCGCCGAACCTGCGCGCGGGCGTGGACCGCGTGCGGGAGGTCTTCGGCCAGCCCGTCGGCTCTATTCCCCAGGCGGCGCTGGCGAACTACCTGGCCAGCGGGGCGCTGCGGCGGCATACCGGGCGGATGCGCCGTGCTTACAAGCGTCGCCGCGACCTCGTCCAAGCCGCGCTGGAAGACACCCCAGCTACCCTTCTGCCCATCCACGGCGGGCTCCACGCGGTGTTGTTGTGTGAGGAGGGCGTCGTCCAGCGCGCGGCCGATCTGGGCCTCACGCTGACCCCGCTGCGCGATTATTGGGGCGGCGCGCCCGCCGAGGAAGGCGTGGTCTTGGGCTTTGGGCATTTGAGCGACGTCGAACTCGCCGCCGCGCTGGAGCTGGTCAAGCAGGCTTTAACTAGCTGACACGTAGCTGGCCTGGCGCGTAGCTGCCCTATCGCATACAAGGCTAGCTAGCGCTGGCCAAAGTAACGGTGGCGAGGGTGCGGCCTGTCGGTTGCTCGCTGCCGCCTGCGGGTTCCTCGGTGACCATGACTTTGACTGCCGCGCCGTCGAAGGGCATCCATACCCCATCGTGTGGGTCCTGGCCGATGACCCCCGCCGAAGCCATGCCGCCATCGGCGCTGACTGCCCATACCTGGGCGCCCATGCCATCGGCGAGCTGCGGCTGGCCATCCACCATCGCGCCGGATTTCGCCATCGACGCCGAAGACACGATATCCAGCTGTGCGCCCGATGCATCGGCGTTGCCCTGCATGAGATCCTCTGCCCCCATGATGGCGTGCATCGACTTCTCGCCGGGCGATTCAGCTTCTACCCGCGCGCTATCGCTCGTCTGATTCTGCGAGTCATCGGACTGCAACAAGGGCGGCACGGCAACCATGCCTACTACGAGGACCGCCGCGGCAGCCGGCACCGCCACGAAGGTCCGCCAACGGCGGCGCGGAAGCTCGATGACCTCGGCAGCTTCGCCACCGTTAATTTCCGCAAAGACGGCATCTTTCATTCGCGCCGGTGGCTCGACCTCGGGGAGGGAATCGAGGAAGTCATCGAAAGTCTCATCAGAAAACTCATGCGTGTTGCTCATCTTCCCTCCTTTCCGAGAACCGCTTTTAGCTTCTTTATGCCATCGCGCACACGCGTCTTCGCCGTACCCAGCGGTACTCCCGTTGATTCTGCCAGCTCAGCATGCGTCAAACCATCGAAAAAAGCGAGCGCCACCGCGGTGGAATGCGGCTCCCCAATCTCGTCGACTGCCCGGCGCAGGAGGTGAGCCTCCACATTGTTCAGGGCTTCGTCTTCGATCGGCTCAGCAAAAGTGGCGTGCTCAAGCTTCGAGTCGCGGTCATCGCGCTGTACTGCGGCCACATGGCTGCGCAGCTTATCGACGGCCCTCCCATGCGCCAACCTGCCCACCCACGACCGCGCGTTTCCTCGCTGCGGGTCAAACTTCGCAGCGGAGGTCCAGACCTCAACGAAGACATCTTGAGCAACTTCCTCTGCTAAGGCGGGATTGCGCAGAACGCTCAGGCAAACGCTGTACACGGTGGGCGCGAGGGCGTCGTAAAGCGCGCTGAAGGCATGCTTGTCTGCGGAAGCGGTCTGAACCAAAAGGCGGTTCAGCCGCTCGTGTTCATTGGGGGACATCGCAGGCACGGGTGTTGAGCTTACCTCCAGCAGCGGGGTGGACATGGCAGTTTTACTTAGTCATTTCCTCGCTCGGGGCCATCATCTCCGAGCTGGGCATCATGTCCATGTCTTCCTTCTTGTCGTTGCAGGCAACCAACCCGCTGGCGGCAACAGCAAGTGCAGCGGCGACAGTAACAAGCTTCTTCATTTCGGTGCTCCTTCTTCAAGCAATCGGGGCTCGGCTTTTCCGGGCCCTGTATCTGACTATTCGGAGCCGCCCCGCGATGCGGATTGGATGGATTTAAAACCAATCCGTTTTTCACTCGTGCTCCGAACTAGTTGCATACCCACACCGCACACCAAGCGAAGGAGTACAGCATGCTATCAACGCTGTTCATCGGGTTTACCGGTGGCCTTATCACGGGCATCTCGCCCTGCATCTTGCCGGTCTTGCCGCTGGTCCTCGCCGTTAGCGGCGGCTCACGGTGGCGGCCATGGCAGGTCGTAGGCGGACTCGTCACAAGTTTCAGCCTCGTCACGCTGTTTGCGACAACGCTGCTCAATTCCCTAGGACTGCCCGCCGACATCCTGTGGAAGGTGGGAATCGTGCTGCTCGTTCTCGTGGGCCTGGGAATGGTGTTTCCCCGCGTGCAAGAAATCCTTGAGTGGCCTTTCCAGAAACTCCCGAAAGCTGGCAGCTTGCAATCCAAGGCCCGCGGCAAAGGCGGGTTCGTCGTCGGCTTGGCCATGGGCGTTGTCTTCGTCCCCTGCGCCGGCCCTGTACTCGCCGCCATCTCCGTGGCGGGCGCCACTGGGACTGTCGACGCCCACATCCTCGCCCTCTGCCTCTCCTTCGCCCTCGGCGTGGCCATCCCCCTGCTGGCTTTCGCTTTGGGTGGCAACGAGATGGAAAAACGCGTCGATGCCTTCCGCTCTCACCAGCGCGGGGTGCGCATCACCGCGGGAGTGGTAGTTATCGCCATGGCTGGTGCGATTTCACTCGGCGCGCCCGCCTGGCTGCAGCAGAAGCTCCCCAGCATCAACGCCGACGCCACCCCAGTTGAGCAGGCCGCCCGAACAGCCGAAGGAACCCCAGTGCCCGCGTTCGCGGGGTTGACCGGCTGGTTCAACACGGATCTGCCGGTCGATCCGCGTACCTCTGGCAAGGTCACCCTCATCGATTTCTGGGCCTATGCCTGCATCAACTGCCAGCGCAACAACACGCACCTGACCAAGCTCTATGCGCACTACAAGGACTACGGCCTCGACATCGTCGGCATCCACGCGCCGGAATACGCTTTCGAGCACGAGGCAGCCAACGTGCGCCGCGCGGCCCGCGAGCAAGGAATCGAATACCCGGTGGCGCAAGACAATGACTTCGCCACGTGGAAGAACTTTGGGAATCGGTACTGGCCGGCGCACTATGTCGTCGACAAGCACGGCATGCTGCGCCAATCCCACCATGGCGAGGGCGACTACGCCGAGACCGAGCGCCTCATTCGTGAGCTTCTCCTCGAGCGCGACCCCAGCATAGAGCTACCCGAACCAATCGAGACCGCCGATGCGAACATCGCGCCGCGCTCGCCGGAGACGTACCTCGGCACCGCACGCGCACAGTATTTCACCAACCCCGATTACCGCGACGGCACGCGCCAGTTCACCATGAACGAGCCGCCGTTAGGTCAATATTCGCTGGGCGGGACGTGGACGCTGGCCGCCCAGCCCATCACCGCCGGACCTCACGCGCGCCTGCGACTGAACTACCGCGCCGCCTGGGTACAGCTCGTGGCATCAGGGCAAGGAACGGTTCGCGTGCATCGCGCCGATGGTTCGGTCCGCACCTTCGACATCACCGAGGACGGCACGGTGGATCTCGTCCGGGAACCTGACAATCACACCGAAACAATCGAGTTGGAAATAAGCGAAGGCCTCTCGCTGTATTCTTTTACTTTTGGCTAGCGTGGAGTTCATGAAGCTATCTCTCCATGGACAATCCGCCGTGGCCGTCGAGGCGCCCCAGGGTCGCATCGTTATCGACCCCGGTCCCCTCTCTGACCTGAGCTGCCTCGAAGGCGCAAAAGCGGTGCTGCTCACGCACGCACACGGTGACCACCTCGACGTCGATGCCGTGCGCGGGAGCGGCCTGCCGGTGTGGGGAACGCGGGAGGCTATCGACGCCCTCGGCTCCGGCACCATCGTGCATGCTGGAGAGACGTTTACAGTTCTGGGCCTTGAGATTCACGCGGTGGGCGGCCTCCACGAGGAGATCCACCCCAATATCCCGCGCCCGGAGAACCTGGGTTATTTCTTCGGCGGCGTGCTGCACCCCGGCGACCAGTGGGTTGTCTCGGAAGGACTCACGGTAGACGTGCTCCTGCTCCCCATCGCCGGCCCGTGGGTGCGCGGGGCGGATGCCGCGGATTACGCCATGCGCATCGGTGCGCGGCTTACGGTTCCCATCCATGACGCCGTGCTTTCCGACGCCGGCAAGCAGATCACCGACGGCATGCTCCAACGCGCCGGGGTGAGCGGCTATCGGCGCCTGCGGGTTGGTGAAAGCATCGAAATCTAAGCCGAACCAACCGCTCGGTCTATTTTTATTCTCGGGCTTGCCTGCGGTTTCTAGAAAACCACTAACGGCACTGAACCGCTTGGTCTAGCCTTTCCTGACATGAGCACCAAATACGATAATTCCAAAGTCAACGAGTGGTCCTTTGCCACCCGCGCCCTCCACGCCGGCCAGAACCTGGACGGCTCCACCAACGCACGCAACGTGCCGATTTACCAAACCACCTCGTATGTCTTCAACGACGCCGAGCACGCCGCCAACCGCTTCAACCTCTCGGATGCCGGCCCGATTTATACCCGCCTGACCAACCCCACGCAGGACGCGCTGGAGGAGCGCCTCGCTTCCCTCGAAGGTGGCGTGGCCGCCGTGGCTTTCGCCTCCGGCCAGGCCGCCGAGACCGCTGCCATCCTGAACCTGGCCTCCGCCGGCGACCACATCGTCACCTCCCCGCGCCTCTACGGTGGCACCTCCACCCTCTTTACCGTGACCTTGAAGCGCCTCGGCATTGACGTCACCCTCGTCGAGAACCCCGACGACCCGGCCTCCTGGCAGGACGCCGTCCAGCCCAACACCAAGGCTTTTTACGGCGAGACCTTCGGCAACCCAGTCGCCGATGTCCTCGACATCCCCGCCATCGCCGAGGTAGCCCACAAGAACCAGGTCCCGCTCATCGTGGATAACACCATCGCCACCGGCGCGCTCGCCCGCCCGCTGGAGCTGGGCGCAGACATCGTCGTGGTCTCCACCACCAAGTTCTACAGCGGCAACGGCTCCGCCATCGGTGGTGCCATCATCGACGGTGGCTCCTTCGACTGGACCGTCGAGCGCGACGGCGAGCCCGTCTTCCCCTACTTCGTCACCCCGGACGAGGCCTACCACGGCCTCAAGTACGCCGACCTGGGCGCACCGGCCTTCGCCGTCAAGGCGCGTGCGGGCCTGCTGCGCGATACGGGTGCCGCCATCTCCCCATTCAACGCCTGGCTGACGCTGAATGGCATTGAGACGTTGCAGTTGCGCGTCGAGAAGCACAATGCCAACGCCCAGGCCGTGGCCGAGTACCTGGAGTCCCACGCCAAGGTCACGAAGGTCAACTACGCCGGCCTGGAGTCCTCGCCTTACAAGGCCACCAAGGAGAAGCTGGGCTATGACTACACCGGCTCCGTGCTCTCCTTCGACATCGACGGCGGCCGCGATGAGGCGTGGGTGTTTATCGATGCGCTGAAGCTGCACTCGAACCTGGCCAACATCGGCGATACCCGCTCCCTGGTGGTGCACCCGGCGACCACCACGCACTCCCAGTCCGACGAGGCAGCGCTCAAGGCCGCGGGCATTACGCAGGCCACGGTGCGCCTGTCCGTCGGTATTGAGGACGTCAACGACATCATCGCCGACCTCGAGCGTGGGTTCGCGGCCATTGGTTAGCGCCATCCCGGAGCTCGCGCCCGAAGGCGAGCTCGCCGTCGTCCCCATCGGTGACTTCACCACCGAAGCAGGCGCCGTGCTTGCCGACGCCTCCCTGGCCTACCAACGCTGGGGCGCTTTCGCCGGCGACCCGGACGGCGTCAACAATGTCTTGGTGGTCGAGCACGCGCTGACCGGGGATTCCAACGTGGCGGACTGGTGGTCCGACCTGGTGGGCCCGGGCAAGGCCCTGGACACCACGCGCTGGTGCGTTATCGCGACCAATGCGCTGGGTGGCTGCAACGGCTCGACGGGGCCAAAGTCGCTGCACCCGGATGGAAAGCCGTGGGGCGGGCGCTTCCCGGCGCTGTCGATTCGGGACTTGGTGGAGGCCGAATACGACTGCTTGACGCAACTGGGCATTTCCCGCGTGCACGCGGTGCTCGGCGGCTCGATGGGCGGGGCGCGGACTCTGGAGTGGAGCTTGCTGCACCCGGAAAGCGTGTCGGCGGTATGTGTGATTGCGGTGTCGGCCCGGGCTTCGGGCTGGCAGATTGGCATCCAATCCGCGCAGATTTCCGCCATTGAGCGCGACCCGTTTTGGCATGGCGGCAATTACTACCTCACGGACAAGACTCCGCGGGATGGCCTGGCGGCGGCGCGCCGTATCGCGCACTTGACGTATCGCGGCGAGCAGGAAATCGACGAGCGCTTCGGCGCTACCGCACAGCAAGGCGAGAATCCCTTGGGGCCGCACCGCCAGCTGAACCAGCGTTTCGCGGTGAACTCCTACCTGGATTACCAGGGGGCGAAACTCACCGAGCGCTTCGATGCGGGTTCCTACGTGGTTCTCACGGAGGCGCTGAACCGGCATGACGTCGGCCGCGGGCGCGGCGGGCTCATCAAGGCGTTGGCGGCCTCCCAGGTACCAACGATGGTGGTGGGCGTGGACACGGATATCCTCTACCCCTATCACCAGCAGGAGCACATCTCCCGCAACGTCAACCAGCTGCTGGCGATGGCCAAGATTGTCTCACCCGTGGGCCACGATGCTTTTCTGACGGAGACCCGGCAGATGAACCGTATCCTGCGCAACTTCCTGCTGCTCTCGGCGCCAAATGGCTTAGACGTGGGCCCTGCGTACGTGGGCGACGAGTATTACATTTAAGAAGCCGTTTGGCTCTTTCCGGGAGCCAAACGCGTTACGATCCAAGCGCGTCGATGGAAAAGGCCATGAACACCATCGCCGCGCCCAAGATGCCTGTAAAGCAGGCGTCGAAGCGCCGGGAGCGCACCGCGAGCACGCCGACCCGCGAGGAATCGCAGGTCAGGCGGACCACCGTCAGCCACACCAGCGCCCCGCCCAGCAGCAGCGTGGCGCGGCGCCAGTGCTCGAACACGGCATAGAAGCCCGACACCACAACCGCCGCCACGAACAAGCCGATGGCCAACCACTGAAGAGCCGGCGGCAGCGCCGAGGGCTTCAGGTGCGCATCGTGCGGGTTCGATAAAGACACCGGCGGCGCAGTTTTCCCGCGCGGCTGTGCTGGTTGGTCAGACATACTCACTACTCGAGCGCTCGACTTCACGCACTACTGAGCGGCGAGCTTTTCGGCGCGCTCGACGATGTTGCTCACCAGGAACGCGCGCGTCAGCGGGCCCACGCCGCCCGGGTTCGGGGAAACGTAGCCGGCCTTCTCCCACACGTCCTCAGCCACGTCGCCGGCGAGTTTGCCGTCAACGCGGGACACGCCGACGTCGAGAACCGCAGCACCTTCCTTGACCATGTCGGCGGTGAGCATGTGTGCCTTGCCAGCGGCCGCGATGATGACATCGGCCTCACGGGTCTCCGCGGCCAAGTCCTTGGTGCCGGTGTGGCACAGCGTCACCGTGGAATTCTCGCTGCGGCGAGTCAGCATCAGGCCAATTGGGCGGCCCACGGTCACGCCGCGACCGATGACCACGACCTTGGCACCATCGAGCTCCACGCCGAAGCGGCGCAGCAGGTGGATGCAACCGTTCGGCGTGCACGGCAGCGGGGCGTCCTCGTTGAGCACCAGCTTGCCCAGGTTGATCGGGTGCAGGCCATCGGCGTCCTTGGCCGGGTCGATGAGCTCGAGCACGCGGTTTTCATCCAGGTGCTTCGGCAGCGGTAGCTGCACGATGTAGCCGGTGCAGGCATCGTCATTGTTGAGCTCTTCGATGACGCGCTCGAGTTCTTCCTGGGTAACGTCGCCAGGCAGGTCCTTGCGAATCGAATTGATTCCGAGCTTCTCGCAATCGCGGTGCTTCATCTTCACGTAGGAATGCGAACCCGGATCATCGCCCACCAGGACCGTGGCCAGTCCCGGGGTAATCCCCTTCTCCTTGAGGGCGGCCACGCGCTGGGCCAGGTCCTCAAAAATCTCGTCGCGGTACAAGTTGCCATCTAGTTTGGTAGCGCTCATGCCCACCATCCTAGACTGATGCCTATGAGCAGCTTGCACATCGTCTTCGACAACCCCGTGATCCCCACCAACACCGGCAACGCCATCCGCACCGCCGCCGTCACGGGCGCGAGCCTGCACCTCATCGAGCCGCTCGGCTTCAACTTCGAGGACAAACACCTCAAGCGCGCGGGCCTGGACTACCACGACCTGGCGGATCTCAAAATCCACAAAGACTTCGACGCCTGCATGGAAGCCCTGCCCGGTGCGCGGGTCTTCGCCTTCACCACCCACACAGATAAGTGGTTCACGGACATCGACTACCAGGAGGGGGACGTCCTCCTCTTCGGCACCGAGCCCACTGGCCTGCCGGAAGAGCACGCCTTCCATCCGCGTGTCACCGAACGCGTGCGCATCCCCATGATGCCGGCTAGGCGCTCGATGAATCTATCCAACGCGGCGTCGACGGCCGTGTACGAGGCCTGGCGCCAGCTCGGCTTCCGTGGCGCGGTCTAACAAGTCGCGGCACAATGTGGGTGGACTTTCACAACGAAGGAGAAACCTTGCCTAGCCTGCGCCCACTTCTTGATTCCCTCACTACCCGCATCGAAGCTTCGTCTGCCGCGCACGCCGCGCAGATCGCGCGCGTGGATCCCGTCCACCGCCCCGGCGCGGTTAACCTCGTGCGCTACATGGAATTGCGCTCCCAGGACGCCGTCGAAATCCAGGAAGGCCTCACGGCATTGGGCGCCACGAGCCTTAGCCATCCAGAGCCCGCGGTGCTTGAGCGCCTCCACGCCGCGCGCAACGTGCTCGACGCCTTCGATGGCCACGCACCGACCTACCCCGTGCAGCCGATTGCCACGGCCTATGCGGACGCGGACGATATCCTCGACGCCAACACCGAAGCCCTCCTCGGCCCCACTCAGGAGGACACCCACGCGCGCATCATGGTGACCCTTCCCACCGAGGCCGCAGATGACTATGAGCTGGTCCTCGGTTTCGCCCGCGCGGGCATGGAACTCGCCCGCATCAACTGCGCCCACGATGGCCAGGATGCCTGGCAGAAAATGGTGGCACACGTCCACCGCGCCGCCGAGGAGGTGAGGCGCGAGATCCTGATTTCCTGCGATATTGCGGGCCCCAAGGTCCGCACCGGCAGCATCGAGCCGGGTCCGCAGGTCATTCGCGTGCGCGGCGAGCGCACCGCGGCAGGTGAGCTGCTGAGCCCGGCAACGCTCGTGCTTCACGATGCCCCCTCCTCTACCCGCGCCCACGGGGTGGCGGGGGAGGCGTCGCCAAGCGCGGCACGCCCGGCGGTAGCGCTGGAGGTGGATGGCGAGTGGTTGGCGCGCCTGCACCCCGGCAGCGAGGTGCGCTTCACGGAAGCGCGCGGGCGCTCGCGTGTGTTCACCGTGGAGAGCGCGGAAGCAGGCGTGGCGGTGCTGCACGGTGATCGCAACTGCTACCTCGCCGAGGGAACGGTGTTGAGCCACGGCGGGGACACCACGCAGGTGCATGGGGTTCCGGCACTGGAGCAGAAGATTCGCCTGCACCGCGGCGAGGAGTTGGTGCTGAGCACTTCGCAGGAGCCGGCGCGCATCGTTGAGGGCGAGGTGACCACCATTGGGTGCACGCTGCCGGAGGTGGTCGGTGCGCTGGAGGTGGGCCACCGGGTGATTTTCGATGATGGCGCAATCTCCGGCCGCGTCCACGAGGTGCGGGACAACGGCGCTGAGCGCGAGGCTGTCATCACCGTGGAGCACGCCGGGCCCACCGGCACCAACCTGGCCGCCTATAAGGGAATCAACCTGCCGGATACTGACGTCCCGCTGCCCAGCCTCACCGAGGAAGACATCGAAGCGCTGCGTTTTGTGGCCACGCACTGCGATATCGCAGCGGTTTCCTTCATCCGCACTCCAGCTGATGTGGCCTTCCTCTATGACACGCTCGAGGAGATTGCCGCCGAGCAGGAGTCCGAGGAGATGGCGCAGCGCGTGCGTGACCTGGGCATCGTGCTCAAGATTGAGACGGTGCCGGCCTATGAGCAGCTGGGAAGCGTATTGCTGGAGGGCATGCGACATGCCAAGTTCGGCATCATGATTGCGCGCGGCGACTTGGCCGTGGAGTTGGGATTCGAGGAGATGGTCCAGGTACCGGGGCGGATCATGAAGGTCGCGGAGGCGGCACACATCCCGGTCATCATGGCCACGCAGGTGCTGGAGACCCTGGCCAAGACGGGGCTTCCCTCCCGCGCGGAAATCACGGACGCGGGCTATGCGCTGCGCGCGGAGTGCGTCATGCTCAACAAAGGCCCTCACATCACGGAGGCCATCCAGATTCTGGACCGCATGTCCCGCAAGCTGGGCCAGTCGCGGCTGAAGAACCGCCAAAAGCTGCGCCAGGTGAGCAGCTGGACCAACTAATTCAGGCAACATGTAGGAAACGCGGCGCCCCGAGCGCCGCGTGGTGAGGATCACCTAACCGAAAGCGGCGAAAACTAGACAGACCTATATTTACTTAGGTTAACCTATAACGGTAATGCTTTAGAGGAAGAGAGCTCACCGTGAAGTTGTCTGGGTGCCCACGGCAAACCGCCGACGCCATCCCCATGGGATGCACCATCACCTTGGGAAACGAGTGCATTTCCTGCACCTGCGACGCCGCTTTAGCGGTGCGCCTCGGCGAGCTGGGCATCCGCCCCGGCGCCACGCTGACCATGGGCCCGCGCGTGGCCGGCGGCGCCCGCGTTGTCTCGGTGGGCAGCTGCCGCTACGCCATCGACAAGGCAACACTGCAAGCCATCGAGGTCTAAACCATGGCCACCACGAAACCCAGCTGCCACGGCGATCCGGGCGGCGCGCTAGCCCCTGCCGGAGCACCCATCATCGCGCTCGTCGGCTCCCCGAATTCCGGCAAGTCCACACTCTTTAATGCCCTGACCGGCGCGAAGGCGCAGACCGGCAATTGGCCGGGAACCACCGTTGAGGTCAGCCGCGGTGCGTGGAAGCTGGGTGAATCCACCGCCGATCTCATCGACTTCCCCGGCACCTACTCGCTCGATCCGCTCAGCCCCGATGAGGCGCTCACCCGCGCCATGCTCATCGATTGCCCCGATGATGAGCGCCCCGACGCCGTCGTCGTGGTCGTCGATGCCAGCGCCGTCGCGCGCGGCCTCAACGTGGCCCTCCAGTTGGCGGAGCAGCCCTATCGCCTCATCATCGCGCTGACGAAGACCGACGTGGCGCTCAACCAGGGTCAAGTGGTTGACGCTGCTGCACTCACCGAGGCCACCTCCATCCCGGTGGTGGAGGTTGATGGGCGTAAGCGAGAGGGCGTTGAGAAGCTGCGCGAGGTCGTCGTGGAGTCTTTGGCGCACCACCCGGTGCAGCTGCGCGAGGACACCGGCCTGGAGGGCCGCTTCGCGGAGCTGGATGCGGCGGCGAAGGCCTCGGTGAGCGAGGTCGAGCATGCCACGCCACTCTCCCACCGCCTCGATGCGGTAGCCCTTCACCCGGTCGTGGGGCCACTGCTGTTCTTGGCCGTGATGTGGCTGGTCTTCCAGATCACCACCACGGTGGCCGCTCCCCTCCAGGATGGCCTGGAGGCGTTGGTCTCCGGCCCCTTGAGCGATTGGGCACGGGCGGGGCTTGAAGCCATCGGCTTAGGTCATCCCCTCGTTACGGGCTTGCTTGTCGACGGCCTCATCGGCGGCGTCGGCATGGTCCTCACCTTTGCCCCGCTCATGGCGCTGATGTTCTTGTGCTTGGCGGTGCTGGAGGATTCCGGCTACATGGCGCGCGCGGCGGTGGTGACCGACCGCCTTATGCGGGCCATAGGCTTGCCGGGCAAGGCCTTTATCCCCATCGTGGTGGGCTTTGGCTGTAACGTGCCGGCGATCTCGGCCACGCGCGTGCTGGGAAGCCCGCGGCATCGCATTATGACGGCGCTGCTCATCCCGTTTACCTCGTGCTCGGCGCGCTTGGTGGTCTTCGTCATGCTTTCGGCCACGTTCTTCCCAGAGCACGCCGGCAGCGTGGTGTTCATCATGTACGTCATTTCCATCGCGCTGCTCGTGCTGGTGGGTTTGGCGCTGCGCAAGACGCTGTGGCGCGCGGTGCCTGAGGAAGCGCTGGTTATTGACTTGCCGACGTACCAGCTGCCCACCGTGCGTCTGGCGCTGAGCGTGATGTGGACGCGATTGAAGGGCTTCCTGCAGACCGCCGGCGGCATCATCGTGACTACCGTGGTCGTGGTGTGGCTGCTCATGGCCATCCCGGTTGGGGCCGCGGTGCACGAGACCACCTTGGGCGAGCCACCAGCGCCGGAGGATTCCGCCTATGGCGCGGTCTCGCGCACCATCGCCCCGGCCTTTGCCCCGGCTGGTTTCGACTCGTGGTCCCTGGCGGGCCCGCTGGTGACGGGCTTTGTGGCCAAGGAGGCGCTGATTTCGACGTGGGCGCAGACCTATGCCGTCGACGACGTCACCGACGCCTCCGCGGAGGAACAATCCCACAGCGCGCTCAGTGACCACGTGCGTCAAGATTTCGACCGCGCCTCCGGTGGCCATCCCCTCGCCGCGGTGTGGGCCTACATGCTCTTCCTGCTGGCCTACACTCCGTGCGTGGCCACGATTGCCGCGCAGCGCCGCGAGATTGGCTGGCGCTGGACGCTCTTTGGCTTCGGCATTCAGCTGGCCACCGCGTGGGTGCTGGCAGTGGCGGCCTTCCAGATTCTGAGGGTGTTTATCTAGTGTCCGCTTCGCCCATTCACGCCGTACAGCAAGCCATTGAGTCCGGAGTGCGCTCGCGCGTAGCCATCGCGGCGCAGACCGGGCTGGAACCCGGCACGGTCGATGTCATCCTGGACCACCTCACCGCCAGCGGGGTGCTCGATATGGAGCCGCTCGGCTCCTGCCCCGCGGGCGGATGCGGGTCTTGTTCGGCGGCCTCAACGTGTGCCGGCCCCAGCAGCACCCGCGGACCGGTGCTGCTTAAGCTTCGTCGCCGGGCTTAAGCTTCGTCGCCGCTGCTAGGAGCAGGCGCAGACTCTAGGGCGGGGAGGCGGCGGGAGCGCAAGCGGGTAAGGAGTTCGGAGGCGTCGGCAGGCGTGAGGTCCTGGCCGGCCATCTTGACTGGGCCCGCCACAAGGTCGAAGCGCACGGTGCGCACGCCCGCGAGGTGACCCAACGGCCCCACCTTGAGAGTGAGCTCCTGGATGTGCGGGGTGCCAATCACCATGACGCGGCGGTTGATGCGGCCGCGATGCACGATGGTCACCGGCTGAGGCGATTCCACCAGCGTCACCGACTGCTGCTTGCGGTCGATGGGGCTGACCCAGGTGGCCCGGCGCGGGGAGGTATAGGTGGGCTGGGTGTGGCCTTCGGGGCGCGCATAGTCCTCAATCTGCGCGCGGTCTAGATCGGAGATGAGGGCTAGCAACTCCAGCGCCTGCTCCCGGGTGCCCACCGGCAGGATGCGCGTAGAACCAGATTGCTTGCCGCCGCCCTTCGCGCCATACCCGGCCACCGAGACGTGCACCTCGTACCAGCCGAAGCGCCTCCACAGGAAAGGCTGGCTCACCCGCACGCCGTGGATGCGACTGATGCGGATGGTTTGGCGGCGGCGGTCGGCAAGACCGTAGGAGACGTTGAGGGCGTTGGCGGGGGCGTCGTGAAGCGCGGTGAATTTCCAGGAGGAATCTACCAGCCCCCACACCCGCCCCACGAAGCCCACGATGATGGGCAGCAGCGCGGTCCACATCCCGGGGAGGAAGAGCAGGCCGCCGATGACGAGTGCGGTAACCAACGTGGGCAGGCGCAAAGCCTCAGCGGCAATCGTGCGCAGGATGGGAATCTCCGGGATCAAGGCGGCGGGGGTTTCCGGCGCTGGCTCACTGGCAGGCCCCTTATTTGTGCGCCGCAGCAGCTCCGCGCGCAGCTCCTCCGCTGTCGCCTTGGTCAGGTACTCGATTTTGATGACGGAGGAGGTGCCGCCCGCGGTCTCCACACGGACTGCGGCCAAGCCCAATAGGCGCGCGATGATGGATTCCACGACATCCACCGCCTGGATACGCTCGTAGCGCGCGGAGCGGAAGGACGTTGAGATGACGCCGTGGCGCAGCGCGATTTCATCCTCGGTGAGCTTGTAGCCCAGCTTGCGCCACCAAATTCCGGAGACCAGCCAAATCATCGCACACACCAGCACGAAGGCACCGATGCCCAGCAGGGTGCCGCGGCCGACCTCACCCAAGTGCCCACCCTGCACGTAGGACAGGACATCCGACACCATGGAGGCGTTGACGTTCACCGCGAGAACGGCCACCAGCGCCAGAATCAGCGACCAAAAACGCAGCAGCGGGGTGAGGCGGTGGACGCGGGTGTAGCCGTCGGCGTCGATAAGCGCGCGGTCCTTCACAGCCCACTCATCCTCTCGCGGGCCTTGACGGCGAGGCGCTCGCGCAGGGCGTCGGCGTCGGCAGCAAGGAGGCCGGGGATGGTGGCGTCGCTGCTGGGCGACGCCGTGTGCAGCTTCACCTTTTTCAGCCCCATCGCCCGCTCGACGGGGCCGGCGGTGACGTCGACGAACTGGATGCGGCCGTAGGGCACGACGGTGAAGGTGTGCCAGATTTTTCCGCGGGTGACCAGTAATTCATCGGCGGTTTCCTGCCAGCCCAGGTTTTTCACCTGCGCGGGGATGAGCCACAGTTCGTAGAGTGCCCACGCAACGAGCGCGCCGGCTACCCAATAGAGCCAATCCCACCAGAAATATGCCGCCGCGGCCGCCAGGACGGCGAGGATAATGTCCCAGCTCAAATTCGTGATGTAGCGGGCTTTCGTGAGTGACGGGGATACGGGGTTCATGCCAACACACTAACACGAACCCTTGACAAGTCGTTGGGTTTATACAACACTGTGGTGCATGTCCCCAAAGAAAAAGCCAACCCGCCCACTATTTAACCGGGTCCGCGTGCTCCGCGTTGAACGGGACATGACGCGCGCACAGCTTGCCGCCGCCATCGGGGTCAACCCCCAAACCATTGGCGCCCTCGAGCGTGGCGACCACTCCCCCAGCCTGGATCTCGCCTTCAATATCTGCGAGGTCTTTGACTTGCCCGTGGAAGCCGTATTCTCCCGGACCGAATTCACCCCCATGTCCTCCGAAATCTACCGAAAGGACTAACTCGCTCATGTCCGCCGTCACCATTCCCGATTCCGTTAAGACCCGCAAGCGCTACATCACCCTGGCCGATCTCTCCTCCTGCCTCATCATCCTGTCCCTCCCCCTGCAGTTCTGGGACTCCTTTACCTCACTCATGGTGGCCTGCCTCGGAACGCTGCTCACCGCGCTGCTGACCGCCCGCCTGCGCGGAGCGATAGGTGCCGCAGACCTGCCCACGACGGAGCTCGATGAGTACCAAATGCAGCAGCACGTCGAAGCCCGCGACGACGGCCTCAAGTTCTCCCTCGCAGCACTCGTCATCTTGCTGCCAGTGACTGGCCTTATCGCCTGGGGTGCCCGAACCATGCCCATCATGGACGGCGTGTTCGTGTCCCAGCTCTACCTCAAGATCATCCTGCTGCTCATGGTGTGGGTGCCATTCTCGGTGGCCCGTTCCCTGGCGGGAAAGATGAACCGCGACGAGCTCATCTCAAAGGAATAAACCTCTTAGCGGAAATCCCGCGAGCCGCGCGAAAGGGCCTCGCCGAAGGCCAGCGGCTCCAGCTGGTCCGCAGCAACCGTGACCGCCCCGGAGGCATTCTGCACGATGCCACGCACGATGAGCGCGGACGCTGTCCGCGCGGTGACTTTATCCCGGGCCCACAGGCCGGGCGAGACCATCACGTTCATCAACCCGGTCTCATCCTCCAGGCCGAAGAAGACCACACCGGCCGCAGTCTGCGGACGCTGGCGGTGCGTGACCACCCCGGCGATGCGCACGCGGGTGCCATCCTCCACGCCCGGCAAATCCGCCGCCGATAGGATGCCGCGGGCCTGCAACTCCCCGCGGACCTGCTCCATCGGCTGCTGGTTGTGGGTCACGCCGGTGCTCGCCACGTCCGCCGCCATGAGCTCAAAAGCGCTCATCCCCGGCAAAGACGGCGCCTCAATCGCAGACAGCCCCGGCAGCATCCCTGCCCGTTCTGTTGCGGCCACGCCCGCCTGCCACAGTGCCTGGCGGCGATCCACCCCAAAGACATCCAAGGCCCCCGCCACAGCGAGGGCCTCCACGTGATCGACGGTGAGGTCGGCGCGGCGGGAGAGATCGGGGACGTCGCCAAACGGCGCGGCCGCCTCAATGCGATCGGCGGCCTTGTTCCCCAATCCCTTGATGAGGTTAAGCCCCAGGCGGATGCGCGCTTGACCGTCCGAGCCCACCACCACGCGCGCCTCGCGGCCCGACTCGTTAACGCTAACCGGCAGCACCTCCACCCCGTGGCGGCGGGCATCCTGAATAAGCGACTGCGGCGAGTAGAAACCCATCGGCTGCGCGCGCAACAGGCCCACGCAAAACTGCGCCGGGCAATAGCGCTTAAACCACGCCGAAAAGTACACCAAGGAGGCAAAAGACTGCGAGTGGGACTCCGGGAAGCCGTAGGCGGCGAAGGCCACGATCTTGGCCCACAACTTGTCCGCCACTTCCCCGACGATCCCGTTGGTTTCCTCCAACCCCTCATAAAAGCGCTGTTTGAGCGCCGCCATCTTGGCTGGCGAGCGCTTCGAGCCCATCGCACGCCGCAAGTCATCAGCCTCCGCGCCGCTGAACCCGGCGGCATCGACCGCAATCTGCATGAGCTGCTCCTGAAAGAGCGGAATTCCCAGCGTCTTGCCCAGGGACTTCTCCAGCACCGGGTGGTCATAGGTCACCGGCTCCTTGCCATCGCGGCGACGCAGGTAGGGGTGCACCGACCCACCCTGAATGGGGCCCGGGCGGATGAGCGCGACCTCCACCACGAGGTCGAAGAAGACCCGCGGCTTGAGCCTCGGCAGCGTGCTCAGCTGCGCGCGCGATTCCACCTGGAACACGCCCACCGCATCCGCGCGGCAGAGCATGTCATAGACTTCCGGGTCAGCCAGGTCCAGCTCCCACAGGTTGACCACCCTGCCGGTGCTTTCCTCCACCAAGTCCATCATGTGGTGCAGGGCTTCGAGCATGCCCAGGCCCAGCAGGTCGAACTTCACCAGCCCGGCCGCGGCACAATCATCCTTATCCCACTGCAGCACCGAGCGGTTTTCCATGCGCGCCCATTCCACGGGCACGACATCCGCAATTGGCCGGTCGCACAGCACCATGCCGCCGGAGTGAATGCCCAGGTGGCGCGGCTGCCCTATAAACTGCTCGGCCAAGGATTCGACGTCCGAAGGCGCGGGCGCGATCCCCTTCGACCAGGCATCGGCCGAACCCTGCGGGTAGCCCAACGCGCGGGCAGCATCCCGCAGCGCACCTTTGCGCCGATACGTAATCACGTTCGCCACCTGCGCGGCGCGCTCGCGGCCGTGCTTGGCGTAGACGTACTGAATGACCTCCTCGCGCCGCCCCGATTCAATATCGATGTCGATATCCGGCGGGCCATCGCGGTCCGGGGAGAGGAAGCGCTCAAAGAGCAGGCCCGCGGAAATCGGCTCCGCATTCGTAATCCCCAGCGCGAAGCACACCGCCGAATTCGCCGCCGAGCCGCGCCCCTGGCACAGGATGTTCTCCCGTTTACAAAAGTCCACGAGATCACACACGATGAGGAAGTAACCGGGAAAGCCTAGCTGCTTAACGACGCCCAGCTCATACCGCATCTGCTCCCACGCCCGCTCCCGAAGCTCCTCGGGGCGCGTGGCATAGCGCGCTGCCGCGCGCTCGAAGGTGAGGTGTTCTAGCCAAGACATCTCGGTATGGCCTTCCGGCACGTCGAAATCAGGCAGGTTTGGGGCCAGCGCCTCCCAGGTGAAGCTGCATTCCTCAAGGACGCGGACGGTTTCCGCGATGAGCTCGGGGCGCTCAGGCAGCAAGCGCGCCATCTGTTCCCCGGAGCGCAGCCAGGACGAGCCCATGGGGTGGGAGTTGGGGGAGGCGTCGACAAGCGCGAGGCGTCTAGACAAGGCTTCTTTCGCGCCGGCCAGCCGCGCGTGTTGCCGCGTGGCGGCAGCTGGGCGGGTAGAAGCGATGGCGCGCGGAACCGGCAAGGAATCCAGCAGTAGGTGGTGGTCCGCGTCCTCCGGAAGCTGGGTACAGGCATACTCCAGAACCATGCTGTCTATTTTTATTCCATCGACCAGAAGATCGAAATGCTCCGCCCACTCCCAGCCCACCAAGAACAGGCATTCATCCTGTAGCTGCGCGGCAATCTCCACCAGGGGAGGATAAGACACGGCCCCCTTCTCCCCCGCCTCCATGTGGGCGCGGGCGATGAGCCGAGATAGGCGCCGATAGCCCTCCGGGGTGCGCGCCAAGACCGTCAGCGGGGCCGGGGCGAGACTAAGCTCCGCACCAAAGACGGCGGGCAGACCCACCTTGGCAGCAGCCTCCGCAAATTTCATGAGGCCATAGAATCCATCCCTATCTACCAGCGCAATCCCCCGCAGGCCCAGCTCGACGGCGCGCGCCACGAGCTCCTCCGGCTCGGAGGCGCCATGAAGGAAGCTATATGAGCTCACCGCATGCAGCTCCGCGAAGGGCACGGCGGAATGCCCAGCCTTCGGCTCCTCTGCCGCCCCCGGAAGGTGGTCCACCGGCACCGGGACGGGCCCTGGGCGGCCAGAGAGAATCCTCTCCACCCGGGACCACGGCAGTGCCTCACCCCCATTGAATCTCATAGCCCCACACACTATATTCGAACATGTATTCCAGTCAAGGTTTTCATTGAACAAATACTCGGATAGACAAAGCGGTTCAATCGTTGCTAGTTTTTCGTGCAGTGCATACTCCTGCGGTGATACGACTTGCCGCACAAACCAAGAAGGGACACTAGGAACCCACTATGAGCATCCGTCGCGTACTTGCTGCCACCTCGGCAGCCGTCATCGCTGCAACTGGCCTGGTTGCTTGCTCCTCGGACTCCGCCGAGTCCGAGAACTCCGGTGAGGCCATTACCAAGGACTCCACCATCACCATCGGCACCACCGACGCCAACATGGAAGAGTGGGCCGTATTCCAGGACCTGGCCAAGGAGGCCGGCTTCGATGTCAAGCTGGAAAACTTCGCCGACTACAACACCCCGAACCAGGCTCTGGACCAGGGCAAGCTGACGACCAACAAGTTCCAGCACCTGAAGTTCCTGGCTGAATACAACAAGGGCAACGGCACCGACCTCGTCCCGCTGGCAGCTACCGAGATCTACCCGCTGGCCATCTACTGGAAGGACCACAAGGACCTCGCTGACGTCGAGGGCCAGGAAGTCGCCATCCCGAACGACTCCACCAACCAGGGCCGCGCCATCGGCCTGCTGGTCCAGGAAGGCCTGGTCACCCTCAAGGAGGGCAGCCCGCTGACCCCGACCCCGCTGGACATCGATGAGAAGAAGTCCAAGGTCAAGGTCACCCCGGTGGACGCTGCCCAGACCCCGGCCGCCTACGGCGAGGGCAAGCCTGCCGTTATCAACAACTCCTTCCTCGAGCGCGCCGGCATTGACCCGCAGTCTGCCGTCGCTCAGGATGACCCGGACTCCACCGAGGCCGAGCCTTACATCAACGTCTGGGCCGTGCGTGCCGACGACGCCGATAACGAAACCCTCCACGAGCTGGCCAAGCTGTGGAAGGACCAGAAGGTCACCGACGCCGTTCTGAAGTCCTCCGGCGACACCGCCGTGGCCGTGGACCGCTCCCAGGAGGAGCTCCAGGAGATTCTGGACCGCCTCGAGGAGCAGGTCTAGAACCTATTCTGGTTCCATTTGTCCCCCGCGTTCACGCGACATTGCGTGGCCGGGGGATTTGGCCGTTTAGTTTCTCCGCCCCTCGCCCAACCTTCCCGCAAACTTCCACAAGGACATTCACGTGACTGAACACACTGGCGCCCGCCAGGGCACCCGGATTGAATTCCGCAACATCACCAAAGTCTTTAAAAACAAGAAAACCACCACCACCGCACTCGATAATGTCTCCCTGACCGTCGAGCCCGGCGAGATCATCGGCATCATCGGCTTCTCCGGCGCGGGCAAGTCCACGCTGGTGCGCATGATCAACGGCCTCGATAAGCCGACCTCAGGGCAGCTGCTTCTCGACGGCACCGATGTCGTCCCCCTGCCCGAGTCCAAGCTACGCGGCATCCGCCGCAACATCGGCATGATCTTCCAGCAGTTCAACCTCATGTCCTCCCGCACCGCGGCGGGCAACATTGAGTACCCGCTGAAGCTGCAGGGCGTCGAGAAGCAAGAGCGTAAGCAGCGCGTCCAGGAACTGCTGGAATTCGTCGGCCTGGCGGACAAGGGCGATAACTACCCGGAGCAGCTCTCCGGCGGCCAGAAGCAGCGTGTCGGTATCGCCCGCGCCCTGGCGAATAACCCTTCCCTGCTGCTGGCGGATGAAGCCACCTCAGCGCTCGACCCCACCACCACCCATGAGGTTCTTGACCTGCTGCGCAAGGTCAACCGCGATCTCGGCATTACCATCGTGGTCATTACCCACGAGATGGACGTCGTGCGCTCCATCGCAGACAAGGTCGCCGTCATGGAAGGCGGCCACGTTATTGAGTCCGGCAGCGTCTATGAGGTCTTCTCCAATCCCCGAACCAAGGTGGCGGAGAAATTCGTGGCCACCTCGCTGCGCAACACCCCGGACGTCGTCGAGGCCGATGACCTCTTGGCCCACGAGGGCCGCCTGTTCACCATCAACCTGACGGAGAAGTCCGGCTTCTTCGATGCCGCGGGCAAACTCGCGGACGAGGGCGTGTCCATCGCCGTGGTCCACGGCGGTATCACCACCTTGCAAAAGCACTCCTTTGGCAAGATAACCGTCCGCCTCAACGGCCCGGACGCAGCCATCGAAGACTTCTACGCACACATGCAACGCACCACCGAGATTGAGGAGATCCAACGATGAACGTCACCTACCTCGCGCAGGCCAATTGGGACCGACTGGGCAGTACGCTTGTCGACGCCATCAAGGACACCCTCATCATGGTCGCCACGACCCTGGTGCTTGCGGGCATCATCGGCCTCGTGCTGGGCATCCTGCTCTACACCACGCGCCCGGGCGGCATCCTGCAGAACAAGCCCATTCACTTCGTCATCAACATTCTGGTGAACTTCATTCGCCCGATCCCGTTCATCATCCTGCTGGCCTTTGTCCAGCCGCTGACGGTGGCGGTGCTGGGAAGCTCCATCGGCCGTGAACCGGCCACGTTCGTCATGGTCATTGCGGCTACCTTCGCGGTGGCACGCATCGTGGAGCAGAACCTCGTAGCGCTGGATCCGGGCGTGATTGAGGCGGCCCGCGCGATGGGCGCTTCGCCGTGGAAGATCATCACCACGGTCATCATTCCGGAGGCACTGGGCCCGCTGGTGCTGGGCTACACCTTCCTGTTCATCGGCATCGTCGATATGTCCGCGATGGCCGGCTACGTCGGCGGCGGCGGTCTGGGTGACTTCGCCATCGTCTACGGTTACCGCGCCTTCGAGTGGGAGGTCACCGTGGTGGCTACCCTCATCATCATCGTGCTGGTGCAGGCAGCGCAGTTCTTCGGCAACTGGCTTTCGGCCAAGATTATGCGCCGCTAGCCGCGCGCCGCGTCCTGCGACGCGGCGCGTAGGATACGGACGCGACGCGCGACGTAGATTCGAGAGGTCTTCGGTTTGTCTCCGCAGGAGGAGACAACACCGGAGGCCTCTTTTTCTTCCAGCTCCACGTCCCATGCGCGGCCGTCGCGGTGTCGCACAGCGGCAGTACCTGCCGCTGCGGTATCTGTCGCGTCGACGGTGAGATCGCCGTAGTGGAGGGTCTCGGAGGCGTCGAGAAGCTGGCGTGCCACCGCGAGCTCCGCTACCTGGCCCCGGGGCGTGGTGAGGCCGGAACCACGGTTGGCGGGGTAGAAATACTCGCCGTGCAGCGCCTTGCCCACGAGTTCACGGCCGGCCTCCACGTTGAGGCGGCCAAAGGAATAGCCCCACGGCATCAGCAGCACTGACGGCGCGAAACGGTGCCCCTTGGTGTGAGAGGTTTCCCACACGGTCTCCTCAAATTCGCACGCCAGGGAGGCGGCAAGCGGGCGGCCCTTGATTGCACAGCAGGCATCGCGCTTGGCGTGCGTGCACACGAGCACCAGCGGCAGACACGTGCCGGTGGGATGCTCAAGATCCAGGTCAAGAATGTCCTCCGGGCCGTTCAGGGTGTAATCCTGTACCAACCCCTCGCGTGCCCACACGACGAAACAGCGGAAGTGCCCCGCCCCCCGTTCATGCCCGGCGCGCCCGGGGCGGCGAATGAGTTGCAGGCCCGCCACGCCTTTGAGCTTGGCCTTGAGCTTCGCAGTCAAGCCGGGGTCAAAGGTACGTCCGTCAAGCACGTCGCGAGACCACGCCGTGGGCCACTCAAAAAGGACGTACACAGATTCTTGTTTAGCGGTACCAGCCAGGGGCTCGACCTGGACGTCGGAGCAGAAGGTCATGGCGCCATCTTAACTGGCATCACTTGCTTCACAACAATGTGGTTACGATGCTTAGCTCGATGCATATAATTCCCCGAAGTGCCACTACGCTCGAAGTCATGCCGAAACATAACCTCTTGCGCACAGCCGCTCCAGTGGCCGCACTCGTTGTCTCGGGTGCGCTCGCGCTTCAGGGATGCGCTCCGTCTTCCTCCCCGGACGGCAGCTCCGACGGCCCCACGAAGACTCTCGACGCCACCCTGTCCGGCGCCTCCACCTCCACGGCTACCGTTACTCCCACTGCCCCCTCCCCCGCCGCACCGGCTGGGCTGACCCCGCTGGGCGACGCCAACATGGAGATGAAAACCCTCCGCCCACCGGCCCCCTCGGAGCTGGTGGTAACCGATGTCCGCGTGGGCAAGCATGAAGGATTTGACCGCGTGGTCTTCGAGTTCGTCGGGGATGGTTCGCCGGGCTGGTTCATCGATTACACCGATTCCCCGGCCCAGCAAGGATCCGGCAACCCGATTGCTTATGAAGGCTCCACCGCGCTCGACGTCAGCATCGACGGCACCGCCTACCCCTTCCAGCTCAACATGGAAGACCCGAATATCGGCACCGTAAATGGCGCCGGCGGCCTAGTTACCCAGGTGGTCAGCGGCGGTACCTTCGAGGCTCGCTCGCAGTTCGTTATCGGGCTTGATGAGCGCCACCCATACTCGGTCCAGGTGCTCAGGGGGCCGACGCGCCTGGTCATCGACATCTTGAATTAAGCCGTTCAGGCATAGGTTGCCTCCACCGACCAGCGCCCGCCTGCCCACACCAGCAACCAGGCGCGCTGGCCTTTGTCGTTTTCCCCGACGACTTGCAGGCGCGCGCAGCGTTGCGCCGCACCCGCCTCCCACCACCCGGTATCCACAGGCCACGGGCCGGCCCACCCAGTCACCCGGTAGCGGTGCTGGCCCCACCCCAGACCTGCTGGCTCCCCGGAAAGGAGGGCCTCGGCGGTGACGATGATGTCCTTCGAGGAGATATCGATAAGCCGAATCCGCGCAGCCGGGTGCGCCAGGCTCGCCGGAAGCGGCGCCGGGATACGCCCCGGCCACGCGCCCTCCGGCTGCGGATCACGCTGCTCGCCGTAGGGGACATACTCGATGCGCTCGGCCACCCCACGCCCGCCCGCCGGGCGGGGTTGCAGCACGCGATCCACCCCCAGCTGGGATTGCACGCGCGCGATGACACGCTTAGCCTGCTCGGCGGATTCACCCGCGCCCCACAAAAGCCCGTCCCCCGGCGGGGCGACCTCCACCGGTTCCAACGCCAGCTTGGCGATGCCCCCTCCCTCACCCGGCGCACTCCCAGCCCGCGCAGTACTCAGCCAGCCGTCGAGCTGCCAGCGCACACGATCCGCCGTGGCGGCCTCGCTGAGCGCTTCCTGGGTACGCCAGATCCGCTCCAGGCGCTCACCGCCCTCAAACTCCGCGGCAACGCGCAGGCGCAGGCACACCACGCCGGCCTCCTCGAGAGCCGCGTGGAGGCGAGCCGCCAGCTGACGCGCGGCGAAGGCCGCGGCATCCACGCGCTCCAAGGGCTCCTCGAAGCCCTGCTCCACGCCCAGGTCAGGGCGCGCGAGTTCCGGTGCCACGCGCCGATCCGGCGCAGCCGCGGCCACCGCGTGGCACCGCCGCCCGGCCTCACCGAAACGGGTGGTGACTTGGCGCAGCGGCAGGCCCGCCAACTCCCCTAAGGTGCGCACACCCAGCTGCTCTAAAGAATGAACCACGTCCGCCGCACAGCCCAGCGCCACTTCCGCGGCCAATACTCCTACCGGCTGCTTAGCCAGAAAGTCGCGCGACCCTCCTACCGGCACCACCGCGCCCAGGTTGCGGTGGCGGGCGGCAATCAGCGCGGTAGCAATCTCGTCCGCGACGCCGACGGTGGCGTCGAGGTGGGATCTGGAGGTGGCGTCGACAAGCATCTCCACCGCCTTTGCCTCACTGCCGTGGAAACGCCCGGCCGCGCCCGCGTCCACGATGACCAGCCCAGGGCGCAGCACCTCCACCGACGAAGCCACCGCGTCCAGGCCCGCGGCAATCTCCGCGAACACCACCCCGTCCCGGTCCGGGTTGGCCTCCTCCACGCGCAGCTCCGGCAGGACGGCTTGGGCTTGGCGCACGCGCATCCCGCGGCGCACTCCCGCCCGGCGCGCCGCCGCGTTGCACACCGCCACGCGGTGCTGGGCGGCGATGACACACGCCGCCCTCTCGGCATCCTGCAGCGCCTGGATGGGCCAATCCGGGAACCACAGCGCCGCGACCCTCACACTGCCTCCAAGTGCGGGCGCGTGTCCGGTCGCTGCCCGCACGTGAGCACTCCACGCCGCGGGCGCATGCTTGCCGACGCCACCCGCACCCCTATATCAACCCCCCGAATCCGCCCGCTGCCCCGGCCCAAGCCATGCACCGCGACGACCTCCGCGCCGATCTCCACGGCCGTGCCCGGCAGCCGAGTTCCCACGGTAAGCAGGGCCGCCTGCCCTGCCCACACCTTCGCCAGCACGGGGCGCGCCCGGGTGGGGCTCAGCGCACCTGCCCCCTTGTGCACGACGAGGTCCAGCCCCTCACACAGCACGCTAGTTACCGCCCAGGGCTCCGCGCCCGGGTCGGGCACCGTGATGACCCGGGAGACATCACCATCCTCGGCCACTTGTGCGAGTGAGAGATCCGGCCAGCCCACTACCCCGACGTGTCCGCCCACCGCGCTAACATGAGATATCAGCTCCACCACGAGCGCGGCACATTCCGCGCAGGCGGTTGCCCGCTTGCGCGGCAGGCCACCGCCCGGGAGCAGCTCAGATAACTTTTCAGGGACGCCAAGAAGTTCCGCGTCCGGCTGCACCTGCACCGAATCATCCGGGGTTTCCAGGCGTTGAATCTGGGCGCGTAGAACCGCAATCTGGTCGGCCCGTGAGCCGCCCGCTACGCGAACACCTGTTTGATTCATGGCTCCTATTATGAACCTCTCCCCGGACACGCGCAATTGAGCTGGTAGCGTTAGGCGCCATGAATCCCCTCCGCGCGCACACCACCCCAATCCCCACTCCGCCGTGGGTACGCCTCGGCGCCTCGCTGCTGGCTGGTGCCGCCGTGGCGGCAGGCACCAGCCGCATCCACTTCGGGCTCGCCATGGGGCTCAGCCTGCTTCTCCTCATCGCCGCCTGCGCGCTCGTATTCCTGCACCCCTACCGCGCGGACCTGCGCGATTATGCCCAGCGCCACAACGTCACCATGCTGCCCAACGCCGCACAGCTTATTCCCCTCATGGTGCTGTGGTTGATGGTTATGCTCTCCCCGCTCCTCGCGCTCCCTGCCTGGGGCAGCGCGCTGGTGTGGGTGCTCGTCGCGGGCGCGGCCTCCCTGCTCTTTCCCCACGTCGACGGCTCCCGCAAGCTCGCCTACGCTCCCCCTGCCTAGGCTGCGACTTAAGCCAGGTCGCGCGAGGTGGCCCAGCGCGTGAGCTGGTGACGGTTGGACTGCTGGGTCTTGCGCAAAATATTGGAGGCGTGAGTCTCGACCGTCTTCACCGAAATGAACAGCTGCTTGCCAATCTCGCGGTACGTATAGCCGCGCGCGAGCAGCCTCAAGACCTCCAACTCGCGGCGCGTGAGCGCATCCACCGCCGGGTCTTGCCCCTCCTCCGGCTCCGGTGCGGGCGATCCGGAGGCAAAAGCGTCAAGGACAAAGCCCGCCAGGCGCGGCGAAAAGTATGCGTCCCCGCTATGCACCTGCACCACCGCCTCGGCCAGGTCCGGGCCGGAAATATTCTTCGTCACGTAGCCGCGCGCGCCCGCCCGAATCAGCGCAATCACATCCTCCGCCGCATCCGACACGCTCAGCGCCAAAAACACCGGTCTCGACGGCTGGTTAGCCGTCGCGTTAATAACGGCGAGGCCACCGCCGTCGGGCATGTGGACATCGAGAAGCACCACGTCCGGGGAGGTACGCGCAATGCCCTCCAACGCCTCCGCGACGGTGCCCGCATCGCCCACGATCTCAATCTCCGGGGCCGCCGCCAGCTCGGCGCGCACGCCCGCGCGGAAGACGGAATGATCATCAACCAAAAAGACCTTCACCATGCTCATAACGCTACCGCCAGCTCTACCTCGGTGCCCTCCCCCGGGGTCGAGGAAATCCGCACGCGCCCACCAGTTCCCTCTACGCGCGCGCGAATACTGTCACGAATCCCGTGCCTATCAGCGGGAATAGCATCCACGTCGAAACCCACCCCGCGATCACGCACAAAGATACTCAGCTCGCCCGCCAACAACTCCGCGTAGACATCCACCGCGTCCACGCCCGCGTGCTTGCCGGCATTGACCATAGCCTCGCGCGCCGCCTGAATAAGCAACTTCGCAGCCTCCGTCAGCTCCGCATCCTCACCCACCGTCACAGCGGATACCCGCATGTCGAAGAGGTCTTCCACCTCCCCGCACGCCGCTTCGAGGGCGCCGAAGCAGGTGGTGGGGGCGGCGGAGGGGGCGTCGAAAAGCCAGGCGCGCAGCTCGCGTTCTTGGGCGCGCGCCAAACGCGTCACCTCACGCGAATCCCCCGCCCGCTTCTGAATCAGCGCCAGCGTCTGCAGCACCGAATCGTGCAGGCGGGCGGCAATCTCGGCGCGCTCCTCCGAGACCGCCTTGGCCGCCTGCTCCTGCGACAGCGAGCGCCAGAGCTTCAGCACCAGCGGCACCACCAACGCGCCAAAGCCCACCAGCGTCAGCGCCGTGGCCAGGATCGCCGAGCCGGATCCGCTCTCCCACGTCACCGCCGCCACCACGACGCCACCGATGACCAGGACGGCACCAGCCGCCACAGCAACCAGGCCCACCGGCGTGTTCAGCCCGCGGTCATACGCCAACCACGCCAGCACCGCGCCGATGGCCACCACCGCTAACGGCACCGCCACGCTTAGCGACGCCCCCGAAACCCCCAACACACCCACCGCACTACCCGCCAGCGCCAGGAACACCAGCACGAGGGAGAGGGGGCTGCGGCGGGTGGAGGGGGCGTCGTCAAGCGCGGGCGTGAAGATCCACAGCCCGGCATAGGCCATCGCCCCCACCCCGCCCAGCAGGGTCAACGCGGTCAAGGCGATGCGCGCGGAGAGCGCCGAAACCCCCAGATTCTGTGCCAACCCCGCTGCCACGCCGGCCACCACGCGGCCAGATTGGGGGCGTGACATCACGGGATAAGGCGCCGCGTTCTCGGCGGGGACATAGGGCGAAGTCATACTAGACATAGTCCCACGCACCATCCCTCCGGCACATCGGGGACAACCCTGAGGTCTAAAAATCAGGGCGATTACCGATACCGCCGCGAAGCCCCGCGCGGCACCATAAAAGTATGACGAAGAACAGCACTTTCAACCAGATGTGGACAACCCGCCCCGTCCGCCTTCCCAAGAAGCAGGGCGGCGACGCCCAGCTCGCCGGTGTCTGCGAAGGCATCGCGGTGCGCTACCAGCTCGATCCTACGATTGTGCGCGTGGCCTTCGTGGTCGCAGCACTCGCTTTCGGCGGGGGCATCGCCGCCTACCTCGCCGCGTGGGCGCTCATGCCGCGCTACGGATCGCCCTACTGCCCGCTCGATGCGGCCTTGGGCAAGGATGGCGTCAAGGAGGAGCAAGAGCTCGGCTGGATCCTGATTGTCGGCGTCCTTCTGACGTTTAGCTCCGGCCCACTGTTCTTGAGCGGACAATTCCTCGCCGGCCTTCCGCCCGCTGCACTGACCTTCGGCCTGTTAGCGCTGGCGTGGTACGCCCTTCACCAACGCGAGCCGCTACCACCCAGCGGGCTACTAGCTGCCGAGCAGCCGGTGCGCGAGGAACCTGTCAACCTCAACCCTTATACCCCGGCAGACGGCCACCCCTTCCCGCCAGGGCGCACGACCCCGCCGTCCTGGGATCCGCTCGGTGTGGTGCCCGATGCCTGGGACCTGCCGGAGCCGGGCCCGCGGGAGGAACCGACAAAGAAGCGCGGCTCGCAGTGGGTTGAGGGCGCGATTGCTCTCGGTGCCGTGGGCGCCGCCCTGACGATTGCCTTCCTTGGAGTCACCTTCGTCTCCGAGGCCGACGAGTCCGGCTTCAGCGCCCGCTTCAACGTCGGTGAGCAAGACATCGCGCCCACCCATGAAGATGAACTCGAGGACTATTACGACCTGGGAATCGGCGAATCGACGGTGGACTTCAGCCAGCTCCACGACCTCACAACCAAGCACGACGTCACCGTCGACGCCGGCATCGGCGCCGTCGAGGTCATCCTCCCGAAGGACATCCCCGTCGCGCTGACCTGTGATGACGGCCTGGGTGAGAGCAACTGCACCGAACGCCAGGACCCTGACGCGCTGCTGAACATTCACATCGACGCTGGCATCGGCGAAGTCACCGTCACCGGCTAAACTGGCCACCCATGATTCACTTCGGCAACGACTACCATCGCTCCGCCCACCCCCGCGTCCTTGATGCCATCGCAGGGGCGGGCGGGGCTTATACCGGTTATGGCGCCGACGAGCTCTGTGCCACGGCCGCTGAGCGCATCCGCACTGCCTGCCAGGCGCCGAACGCCGAGGTGCATTTCATGGTCGGTGGCACGCAGGCCAACGCCACGATCATCGCCCATCGCCTGCGCCCCTGGGAGGGCGTTATCGCGGCGGATAGCGGGCACATCGCCACCCATGAGACGGGAGCTATCGAGCACACCGGGCACAAGGTCATCACGCTGCCGAACCAGCTGGGAAAGATCACCGCCGCGCAGGTGCGCGCCTGCATGGAGGAATACCGCGCCTCCGGGGTGGAGGAACACATGCCAGAACCCGCACTGGTCTACATCACGCAGCCCACCGAGTTCGGCACCGCCTACTCCCGCGCCGAACTCGTGGCCCTGCGCGAGGTCTGCGATGAGTACGAGCTGGGCCTGTTTGTCGACGGCGCCCGCCTCGGCTATGGCCTCTCCGCCTCAGATATCACGCTGCCGGACCTGGCCGCGCTTGTCGACGTCTTCACCATCGGCGGCACCAAATGCGGCGCCCTCTTCGGCGAGGCCATCGTCTTCCCTGCGGGCGCGCCGCGTTTTCGCAATGCAATGAAGCAAAACGGCGGCCTGCTGGCCAAGGGCTGGTTGCTCGGCGCGCAATTCGCCGCGCTCTTCAGCGCCCCCGCTCCTGAATCCGCCGATGTGCTCCCCGGAACCAACGCTTCCTACGCAGACGCTAGCGCAACTACCCCAGACGCTAAGGCACATAGCGCAGCAGCAACCACCCTCTACGAACACATCTGCGCCCGCGCCAACGCCCAGGCCCAGCGCATCGCCGAGGCATTCCGCGCCGCAGGCATCGACATGCTCTTTGACTCCCCTACCAACCAGCAATTCGCGCTGTTGACACGCGAACAGGAAGAGAAGCTCGCGCAGGACTTCGTGTGCCAGTTCTTCGAAGAACACGAAGGCCTGCGCGTGGTGCGGTTCTGTACGGCGTGGTCGACGGAGGAGGGGGACGTCGATAAGCTCTGCTCTGCGATTTCTGCGCTCAAGTAGCGAGGTTCCCCAACCTGGTTTAGGCTGTGAGCTATGCAACTGGGGGGTTACATTCAAGCACTAGCGCGCGGGCTCGACGTGGTCGAGCAATGCGCCGGTGTCACGCGCGCGCAGCTAATTGAGATGGGTGCGCGGCCGGATTTCGCGGAGAAGCTCCTGGGGCTGCACGCGGTGTATTTCGGGGACACGATGTTCCGCTCCCGGCAGCGCAAAGCGCGCCGCACGGGCCACGACGTGTTCACGCTCCTCGATATCGAGCGCTATTGTTCCAAGCTCAAGGCCCGCAAGGCGTGGGAGCTGCGCCAACTGCTGGCCGCTACCCCGCGGGAGAAAATCCCCATGGTGGCGAAGGCAAAACTCAAAGAGTGGCACCCGCCCAAGGACCCCGCCCCAGGCGTGCGGGTGACGCGGCGCGCGGGCCGCAACCACACGCTGAGCATTACGGATTCCTCGCTCAACATCTCGAAGCTGCTGGCCGTGTTGAAGACCACCGACAAGGACTTGCTCACCGCGGCGCATACCGTGTTCCGCGGCGGGGGCGGCTCGGGCCAGAAGCTGCAGTCCAACGTCATCGTGCGCTTGGATGAGCTGGACCGCATCGTGGATGGCGATGGTGAGGAGATTGAGCTGCAGTTGACCAATGGGGCGACGATGACCGGTGCGGAGTTCGTGCGCGAAAAGCTTGCCGACGTCGGCCTCATCACCCTCGTCCACCCCCACCACGGCCCCGTGAACCTCTACATGGCGAGCCGTTTCGCCAACATCAAGCAGCGCCTCGCACTGTCTGCAGAGCACCCGACGTGCGCCTGGCCCGGGTGCAACGCGCCTGCCGACGACTCGCAGATTCATCACCTCACCCGCTTCCAAGATGGCGGGCCGACAAACATGGCCAATATGGTGCCGCTGTGCGCGTATCACAACGCGGTCAACGACGATGATCCGGAAAAGCCCACCGGCCGCGGGCACCTCGACCGCATCGATGGCCGCGTGTACTACCTGCCGCCGTGGGCCGGCCCGCCGATTCCCATCGAAAGCCCGGCCCACCCGCCGCGTTCCGCGCCGGGGCGAGCACCAGGCACTGCTCGCGCATCCTCAGATCCGCCAACATCCGGCCCGCCTGATCCGCGTTCCGGTCCGGCTGACGGCTCCAGCCCTGGGGCGCCGCCGCATAACTCCGGCGAACCTCCGGACCCCGCCACCGAGTTCATGAGTTCAACCAGCCCGTGAATCGTCGCCCGAGTCCCCAGGTCGAAGTCCAACCGGTCGCCGGATCAACAGGATCGATGGGTCGTAGGACGCCGGCTCACCGGCCTGCGACGCCTTAGCAACAAACAGCCGCTTTCACCAGCCGCCCGCTGAGAATTTTCGCTCGGCGTGCGGCTACTCGCGCGCGCGTTAAAGAGGTATGCGAGAGCTCTCGCCCGATTCGCGGAGCTGTACAGCAACGAGGCAACACAAACGCTCTACTCCGCGCCTCGGTCGGAGCTTGTGGCGACAAAGACGGTGCCAACGACAAGCCACGCGGGCTTGGTACCAGGGGCCGAAAACGGGAGCGCAGCCGCGCCCTGTTAATTCAAGGCACGGCCGCGCTACGCAGCGTCTGGGAGTTTGCTTCGCTTTACTCCCACTCAATGGTTCCCGGCGGCTTCGACGTCACGTCGAGCACTACTCGGTTAACTTCCTTGACCTCGTTGGTGATGCGGGTGGAAATCTTCTCCAACACGTCGTACGGCAGGCGGGTCCAGTCCGCAGTCATGGCGTCTTCGGAGGATACCGGGCGCAGGACGATCGGGTGTCCGTAGGTGCGGCCATCGCCTTGGACGCCGACCGAGCGGACGTCGGCAAGCAGCACCACCGGGCACTGCCAAATCTCGCCATCCAGGCCAGCGTTGGTCAGCTCAGTACGCGCGATGAGGTCTGCCTGGCGCAGGGTCTCCAGGCGCTCCTCGGTGACCTCACCAATAATGCGGATGCCCAGGCCCGGGCCCGGGAACGGCTGGCGTGCCACGATTTCTTCCGGCAGGCCCAGTTCGCGGCCAACCGCACGGACCTCGTCCTTGAAGAGCAGGCGCAGCGGCTCGACGAGCTCGAACTCGACGTCGTCAGGCAGGCCGCCCACGTTGTGGTGGGACTTAATGTTCGCGGTACCATCACCGCCGCCGGACTCCACCACGTCCGGGTAAAGCGTGCCCTGCACCAGGAACGCGGCATCCTGGCCGTCCAGGGCTTGGTCGACGACGCGCTCAAAGGAGCGGATGAACTCCGCACCGATGGCCTTACGCTTAGCCTCCGGCTCGGTCACACCAGCCAGCTTGGAAAGGAAAGCCTCGCGCTCATCAGCGGTGATGAGCTTCGCGCCAGTCGACGCCACGAAATCCTTCTCCACCTGCTCACGCTCGCCCGCGCGCAGCAGGCCGTGGTCGACGAAGACACAG